>NZ_JCAFSR010000004.1:0-470793 GCF_059369475.1 Stenotrophomonas sp. YJH_SMC_65 | reverse complement strand
CTACACCTATCCCGCAACCAGCCACCGGCTGACCGCCGTGGACGGCGAAGCGCGCGACCATGACGCGGTGGGCAACACCACCCGCATCGGCGGCAAGTCGTTCATCTACAACGATGCCAACCGCATGAACGCGGTGAAGCAAGGTGATGCCGTGCTGGAAAGCTACGGTTACAACCACCGCGGCGAGCGCGTGCTGCGTACCCCGGCCGGTGGCGCGGCTCAGATCACCCTGTATGACGAGGCGGGGCAATGGCTGGGCAACTACTCGGCCACGGGCCAGGCGCAGCAGCAGGCGATCTGGCTGGACAACTACCCGGTGGCGTTGATCAACATGCCGGCTACCGGCGTGCCTGAACTGGCCTACGTGCAGCCGGATCATCTGGGCACGCCGCGCGTGGTGATCGATCCGGTACGGAATGTCTCGATCTGGCAGTGGAGCAACAAGAGCGAGGTGTTCGGCAACCAGATTCCGAGTACCGACCCGGATGGTGATGGAGTGGCGTTCGAGCTGGCGCTCCGCTTCCCGGGCCAGCAGGCGACGGATGCGAGTGGGTTGTTCTACAACTACCAGCGCGAGTATGAGTCACGGGTAGGGCGGTACACACAGAGTGATCCGATTGGGCTGATAGGGGGAATCAGCACGTTCACATATGTTGGAAGCAATCCTCAAATGGCTATTGATCCAGAAGGGCTCGAGGGAATTGGGCCGTGGAATAATGGTGAAATGAATAACGTCACCGGCTATGTTCCCGCCAACAATTGTGAGCGGGAGGCTGTTGCCGATCTGCTCATAGATCTCGTTCCGCTTACTTCTATGGTGTCCTTTGCAATGGATTCTGTGGGTGTTGACATAAACTTCTACGAGAATCCCGGTGTTCATTTTGGCGAGTATGGCGCAAAGACGCCGTATGCAGCGGCGGGCCACATGCTGGATGCAGCAGCGTCGCGTCAGGATGCCAAAGCGGCAAAAAGGACGCGCGGGGCGGCAGAGCGCGGAATTCACTACTCGGTTGCCAACGGTCGACTTAATCGAGCTGCAGCGCATGCGGGGAACGCCAATCTCTTGCGGGGTGGGTCGAAGATCCTGGGGCCCCTTGGAGCAATCGTGAATTACAGGTCAAACTACAATAAATGCCAATGTCCGGCGAAGTGATTTTCATAAGGTTCATGAAGGGTGCAGCTGCGGCGGGAGCGCTGGGGATCTGTTGCGCGCTGATCGCGTCCATGTTGAGTATGCGCTGTCCAGTCGCTAGGTACTCTCCGGAAGTTATGTTTGCTCTTTTTTTCGCGTTGCTGATGTTGCTCGTATATTCCAAGTTCGAACTGGCGAGAAGGGGAATTCTGTCGATTGAGGTTGGGCGGGTGCGTTTCGCGTTCGCAATAGCGCTCCTGGCCGAGATGCTGATGATTGGGTTGCTGGTCGCCCGCAACCTCGAATGCGATAGCTTCGTTCGCGCGATTCCCATTCCTGGTGCACTACTTGTTTTCTATACAGCTGTCGCATTCTCATTTGTATTCGGTGATATCTATCTTGGTCCTGCGCGAAAAATCATCAGGCTTGGAGCTCGGCCGAGGAAATTCTTGAGGGAAGAATAGTTGGCACTGGGTGGATTCAAAGCTGGCGCGCAACGTTCTCGGGCTGCCGTTCTGCTTCCCGTATCAGTAGTCGTAAAATTCTGGCGGCCCCTTCCTCAACTAATATCGGAAACCCGACCCTGTGGTGGGGTGGCCCCAGCAGAGCGATCCGTTGGTATCGCTGAAGGAGTGGGTAATCGTCAGTCGTTTCGGAGAGCGTGGCAATGAATGGCGAGCCGAAATGAGCTACATAGAGAGGGTCGTTCTGGCGACTCTGTGTTCGACCGTAATCCTGATGGCCTGGTGGGGGCGCAGAACTTGCAAGGCGTCCTCACCCTCGACTTCGCGATGAAATCCATCGGGCAAGGTTTCCTTTGCTTCCTTGCCAGTACAGTTTCGGCCGTGCTGATCAAGGATAGGCCGGTGTTGATGTTGCTTCTTTCGCAGGTTCTCTCGATTGTGATCGTGTTTTTTCTCAATGGGGGCCGAGACTTGCTCCAGTCCATCTGTGGATCATGGAAGGATTCGGATAGCTATTTAATAGGGAACTTTCGTGGGCTATGTAAAGAGGCTGGGACTGGCGTCGTCGTGTTCGTTTTTGGTCCTTGCGATCTATACGGCATTTTCGCGGCCATCGGCGATTCTTAGCGAGACCTTTGTGTCGTTGCTCTTGCTGGAAGGATGCGCCTGCTTGATCGCTGGCACAGTTTCGGCGCTTGCGCTTCGCAGATGGCCGGTCTTCTTGGTTGTCGCGACTCAGTTCTTCTCCATCGCGTTGGCGGCAATATGGCTGAAGATGCGATAAGTGGGGTGGATTCAATGTCCGCGCGCAACGCCTTCACCCCTGCTCCGGGCCAATTTCGGTTTGCGGCGATAAGAGGTGGTCCCTGAAGACATGGCCAGCAGCACCGGCAGCAACACGTTCACCTACAACGATGCCAACCGCATGAACGCGGTGAAGCAAGGCAATGCCGTACTGGAAAGCTACAGCTACAACCATCGCGGTGAACGCGTGCTGCGCGCCCCGACCGGTGGCGCAGCGCAGGTCACCCTATACGACGAAGCGGGGCAGTCGCTGGGCAACTTTCGGCCATGGGCCAAGCGCAGCAGCAGGCCATCTGGCTGGACAACTACCCGGTGGCGTTGATCAGCGTGCCGAGCGCCGGCGTGCCGGAACTGGCCTACGTGCAGCCGGATCATCTGGGCACACCGCGCGTGGTGATTGATCCGGTGCGTGATGTGGCGATCTGGGAGTGGAGCAACAAGAGCGAGGTGTTCGGTAACCAGATTGTGAGTGGGGACCCGGATAGGGATGGTGTGGCGTTCGAGCTGGTACTGCGCTTCCCGGGCCAGCAGGCGACGGATGTGAGTGGGTTGTTCTACAACTATCAGCGTGAGTACGACCCGGCGGTGGGGCGGTATTCGCAGAGTGATCCGATTGGGTTGACGGAAGGGATTGGTACGTACCTGTATGCTTCCGGGAAGCCTCTTTCGAAGGTCGATGAAAAGGGGCTGGTCGACGTCTGGGTATGGATGCCGCTCCTCTATGCGGGAGGGCTGCCGAGCTATGGAAAGCTGCATTCCTCTTTCGGGCACATATCGACAACTTCAAATGGTGTCGATTACTCATTTGGCCCTGCGGGCAACTCAATAAGTACAAACTACGTTTCATTTCAGCTTAATTTGCGCACTGGAATTAAGCATACAATAGAACTTACACCGCAGCAGGAGTCAAAGCTATCGGCATGTCTCGCGAGGCCGCATGGGGGAGTACAGTGCAATAAATAATAACTGCGGGACGCCGTTGCAGAACTGCATGCGGGAGATTGGTAAGGAGCTTCAGCCTGTGAACATGATTCTTCCGGAATCAATAAACCACCTACTTTGGTGGATGTCTGATGACTCAACCATTCATCGCGGGAAAAGATGATGAAATTCATTCTTGGCATTTTTTTTATCTGCTCAGTCTTCACTGCCACCTCCTGCGAACACAAGGGCAGGGAAGTTGTGCCGGAGGGAGTGATCGAAGTCTATGATTCGGCAGAGGGAGGGGCCGTAATTGGTACAAGTACTACTCCGGTTCCGGTTGTTGGATATGTTTATCCGGACAAGACTCGTTACGTGCTGAAGGTTTGCCATCTGGGTCACGTAGGATATGTGCGGGATGGAATACGAGAGCTAAGGGCAACAGTAAACCGGAGGCCATCCTGCCCTGAAACCGCGCGGAGCGCGGACTAGAATTAACAAACGAGGCGAAACTGAGATCATCAAGCTGGAGACTGTGGCGAAACAGGAGCTGCCACTGCGTGAATTACCTAGTTGGATGTGGGCCAGGGCGTACCCCAGCCAGGTTGGGAAGACACAGTGATGGCAGGGCACCTCGGAGCGGTCCCGCAACCGGCCATCGTGACTGCGGTGGATGGCGAAGCGCGCAACCATGACGCAGTGGGCAATACCACCAGCACCGGCAGCTACAACGACCGCGGTGACGCGTACTGTGTACTCAGGCTAGTGGCGCAGCACAGATCACGTTGTACGACGAGGCTGGGTAGTGGCTGGGGAACTATTCGGGCACGGGCCAAGCGCAACGGCAGGCCATCTGGCTGGACAACTACCCGGTGGCGTTGATCAATGTGCCGGGCCCCGGTATACCGGAGCTAGATCAGCACTTTCGGATACGCAGGTGGCGTCCCGTCGTCTTTGGTAGATCAACTTGGTATGTGTCCCTACGACGAGTGCGTTGACTACCTAAGCATAACGTTCGGTATGGCAGGCCTCACCTTTGGAGGCTTGGAAGCTGTGAATGGCGCAGGAGTCACCATTGCCGGTGCTTTGTCTCTGCAGCCCGAAGTTGCAATCCCCGGATTTCTGGTAATGGTGAATGGTGTGGCAACGGCGTACGATGGAGTGTCAGCGATACAAACCGCACAGGATGGAAAGGGAAGAGAATCCACCTACACCGAGGCGGCGGGGGATTGCTGTGGTATTTGGCGCGAATGCGGGAGAGCTGTTGTCATTCGGCTTCACATTGAGCAGTTGCCTTCAGGTCACACCAGAACTGCTGCAACGCGTAGCTACTGACAAGGATGCCATGAAGGTGGTGAAGGATGTTTGGGGTGGGTCTGGGTGCAATTGCAGATAATTGAGATGATATGCATATGCGCAATAGAATACTGAATTGGCTCGGTTTGGTGTTTTTTTCGCTAATTTTTCTGAGGTCATCGTCCTATCTCGCATTGAAGGTGTATGCGATTGGTCACCTTGAGAGGGGCGATTATTTTGTAATGTTGCCTCTGGCGCTGGGTTCGCTCCTGATCTGCGGCATGTTTGTGGCAATTGTTCTTAAGAACGTAAAATCCAATCAATAGATTCCACCTGGAAGTTCACGCGCGACGTATGGATCCGTCAAGTGATTGGCCAAGGAGATGAGCCGATGGGTATCACTATCCATGATTTCAAGATGACCGGAATTCGTCTTGATCCGGTGTCCGGAGTGACTGTTTCTCTGTTTGATGACTCTGTGCAGGGATCCTATGATTTGGTCTTTGGTCGAGTCAGGAAGGCGAGCATTGATGGTTTCTCTAGCCAGAATGTCGTGCTCGATCTTAAGGTCTTCAATCGAAAGGATGATTCCTTTGAATTCCAGCGGTGTTGCTTCCTCCTTGGTCTAGACCCAGTGGCTGCCCGGGAAATTGTCGATGGCGACACCTTGGTCTTCATTGAGGCCTCTGTCGGCGCAGAAATTGCACTTCTAGTAGAGGGGACTTGGGAAAGCCGGTTGATCCCGGTCAAATCATGATTCTTGATCTGTCGAATGCATCGCTCCAAGACGCACGCACCGCCTGGCTTGTAGGTCGACAGGGATCTGACAGAGAGATGGATTACAGGACGGATCACCATCGGGCCAACGCAATGGGCTCTACCGTGCGTGCAGCCCGATGAACATCATCGATCCTGTACTCAGCGAACTGCTTTCCCGGCTCGGTGTCGACACTGACTTCGGCGACGCGGTGCTGACTTGTCCGGAGACCCAAGGGGCCTATGAGGACACGCCCCTGCATGTGGTGGCCTATTACAACGATGTGGCCCTCCTCAGCGCATTTATGCCCTTCGTGACCAACATCGATGTGCGTGGTGATCTTGATCTGACGCCGCTGGCAAGTGCGGTGGCACATGGCAGCGTCGCGGCAGCGGCCTATCTCCTCTGGTGTGGTGCAGACCCGCACGCAGGGAATGAGCTTGATCGGACACCACTGGAAATGATGTGCCAGGACCCGAGGTTTGATGATGCGGTGCGTATGGTCGACACCGCAGATGGAGCCTGGTGATGGAAACTTCTGAAAAGAGGTTCTACCGATGCGCCTGATGACCTTCATCTGCCCACTTTGTGGCGCTAGCGGGCAGCGCTTTCCGCTGCGATCTGCTGGAAAGCGTCAAGCGAAGACGTCCTGCCGGGGGTGTCACGTCGAGCTTCGTTCAGACCCGCGGTTGGGCACGTACACGTTCTATCTTCTGTACGCACAGGTCATCATCCTGGTGGCGGCATTGCCGCTGGTCGGGGCCGGTGTCGCGGGTGAATGGGCACGGCTGGGAATGATCTGTCTGGTAGTGCTGGTGCTGTGCTGGTTCCCCGGCGTGATCAGGCACGCACGAAGTCCGATCGTGCGCGCCTGCCAAGATCCCGATTACAGCTATGCGCGCAGGCCGGGTGCTTCGACTACGCACGCTGCCGCAAACCCGGAGCAGAGTAGCGACACGCCAAGCGCCAGCCCGTGATAGGGAAGTCAAGAAATGACATACCATCTTGGGCACGAGGTACAAATCATAGATCATTTTGCAGAACGGGTTGCAGATGATAATTAGCATTTGGCCGGCCCTTTCTGGGGCTTTCATGTCTATGCCGAGGGCTGGTATCTTGCGTGCAGCGGTGCTGCTCTTGCCAATGCTAGGGGGCTGCAGCATTCACCAGTTTCAACATACGGAATGGAAGTCGGACTGGGTAGATGTTTCGTCCGATGCGATTTTCCCTGGCAATTCAACGACTCTGCCGCTTGACCGCATTTCCACGCTTGATCCTGATAGTGAAGCAGCCATTGCGGAGTGGATGTTGAAGCATTCGCTGGCCGTGGTATCGGCATCAGAGGTTAAAGGGAAGATCGGTCCAATGCCGTTGAGTGACCTGAAGCCAGCGCCCGGGGAGAGCGTCTACTTCGTCAGGGCCGCTTCGGATGAAAGTAGGGGCAAGTTCATCGGCTACGTCAACGACAAGGGACTTCTCATCATGTATGGGGTGATGGGGGGCTGCGGTGAGCAGAAGCAACGGGTGGTTGCCGTGAGCCTTCGGGAGAAGCCCGCCAACGTATTCGGTCGATGCTCGGCGGCGCTATAGTGCGCTGAAGCGCCGAGCTCCGCCTACTGCCTGGCGGATGACGCCAGGTGTGCGACCAATGGCGCGCTCGGCAACCGCAAGGGAGATCGGCGCAGCGCGACCAATGCGTTCGAGCAGATCGTTCTGGGGAGGTAATGGAAAACAGTCAAAGGAAATCGGGGTTGCTCAAGAGTTCTCTCGATGCCAAAGGCTTCTTCCTGCGCGCTTTGTCTGTCGCGTCCGTCTGTGTGCTCGCCCTGAGCGCATGCGAGAATGACCGCTTAGGGGAGCTGCAGCTGAAACCCATCTACGCGGAACTGAGTAGTGCGTATTACGGTGGGATGTGCGAGGGTGCAGCCGGTCCAGACGCCAGTATCGAGAAGGTTCGTGCGGTGCGCATTGGTACGATCGCTGGTGATTGCGCAGTGCTCTATTTGGACGGAGTAGATAGGAAGGGTGAGCCCGTGATCTATGGAGCGAAAACTGGGGATCGGCCTGAATGTGCTGGATTGATACGGAAGCTCGAAGTCGGACGGGCAAGTGCGGCAGTTCTCGGCAGGGCGCGGGAAATATGCAGATAGTGATTTTCAGATATTCTCCGTATGACCTCCACTGTTGGGGGGGCGCAGATGCCCGCTGTGGGCCGGCAGTCGCAATCTTCTTCTCAGTGCCAGCCTGGCCTTAAGAAACTCGAATTCGGCGTCTAGTATGAAGATGAATTTGGATACCTTGGAAAAGGTCTCATCAATATTGTTCGACGCGCTCCGCTCCAGGGGCTTGCAAGAGAACTGGCCGCACTGTTCAGGAGGTATCGGATTCCACTGGCCCAGCTGCGAACGCTGGAGGCAGGCAGGTACTCTCGAGCGCTGCGCGATGCGTTGCGCGAGTAGGGCGCCAAGCGGGAGGCAAGGTGCATGAGCTCCCGCACTCCTCCACAAAAGAACGCGATCGGTCTGCACGCCCTCGGAGAGGTACAAGATGAAAGCCAGGCAGATTCTTCGGTACGGGCTGGCCTACGCGGTGTCGTGTGGAGCACTCTGGCTGTTCCTGCACTTTGTGGGCAGGGCGCTTTACGCCTTCGACTCACATCAGGTTTTCTTCTGGCTGTATGCCGTCAGCCTTCTGTTGCTGGGAATTGGCGCACGAGTTCCCGCCGCGGGCCGCCTGACGATCAAGCGGCTTGCCAAGGGGGCAGGCCTAGGGCTGCTCGCGGGCCTTCTGGCCCAGGTCGTGGTGCTTGTACTGGAAGCCTATAGATTCAGCGGATTCAGGCCATCGCTGCTCTGGCAGGTACCGGTTTCGCTGACGGTGATGAGCGTCGTGCTGCTCACGCCGCTCTGGGGCGCAGTGCTGGTTGCCCTCACTGCCGCTTGCCGCCGCGACAACAACCCACATCAGGCCTCGAACCCATGAAGCGCCTGACTGCCTTTTGCCTCGTGGTTGCACTGACATCCTGTGCGGCGCATCCGAACCGCACCACGAAGTGTCCACCGGCCCATTTCACCTACGTCGGCACCGAGAGAGTCGACGGACTGACCTACGGGCGCTTCCAGATCACCCACAACGCTGATCAGCCGCTTCAGCTGTGGGTGGATGAGAGACGCAGGTTGAACTCAAGGACCGCTCGCGCAGAGATGAGGCGTAAAGGCGAGGATGCCTGGCGACCTTACAACGTGATCCTTGAGGAAATCACACCGGGAGCGATCGGGCTGTCGATCGGGCAGGGTGAACAGCAGAGCGTTTTGTTCGATGGTGATGGCGTGTTCCTGCCCGGCCAATCCAGTGCGGACACGGAGTACTCCATCGTGGTACGGGATGCAGCCGGTTGCGAACATCGCACCGCGTCATTCATTCCCTGACGTTGCCGCCGCTGTGCGAGATTCTCGGTCACCCCCGCTCAGCGGCACCCACTGCATGCGCAGCGGGTGCCCCACAGCGGTTTGCGCGATCTCAATCGGCACGCCATCCCGCAGCCACGCGGCCCGCCAGCACCAGCTCGGTATCTGAGGTCAAACTACAGCAAATGCCAATGTCCCGCGAACTGATTTTCATAAGGTGCATGAAGGGCGCAGCTGCAGTTGGAGCGTTGGCGATCTGCTGCGCGCTGATTGCGTCCATGATGAATATGGGCTGTCCAGTCGTTGGGTACTCTCCAGCAGTCATGCTTGCTCTTTTTTTCGCATTGCTGGTGCTGCTTGTGTATTCCAAGTTCGAACTGGCGGGGAGGGGAATTCTGTCGGTTGAGGTTGGGCGAGTGCGATTCGCATTCGCTATGGCTTTCCTGGCCGAGATGTTCATGATTGGGTTGCTGGTCGCCCGCAACCTCGAATGCGATAGCTTTGTTCGCGCGATTCCCATTCCTGGGGCACTACTTGTCTTCTATACAGCTGCCGCCTTCTCATTTGTATTCAGTGACTTCTACCTTGGTGCAGCGCGAAAAATCATCAGACTTGGTGCTCGGCCGAGGAACTTCTTAAGAGACAAATAGTTGGAACTGCCTTTGTGGTGCGTGAGCATCCGCCACGTGAGTGGCGGGTGCTCCGCAGGGATAGCGCCAGTGCTGACTCAATCGGCACGCCATCCCGCAGCCACCCGGTCCGCCAGTACCAGATCGGTATCCACCTGCCGGCCATCGCGCAGATAACGGATGCCCACGCGCGTCCCAACCGGACGCTCACGCAACAGCGCACGCCAGTTCGCCAGCATCCGCGTGGCAATCGGCTCGCCTGAAACCATGACAATGCGATCATCCCTGCGCAGCCCAGCGCGTGCCCCGGCGCTGGACGGCGCCACATCGGCCACACGCAGTGCATCGTGTTCAGCCTGCAGCCACAGCCCGCTGCGATCGAAGGCATCGGCCTGCGTGCTTTCGGTATTGGGTACCAGATAGAGGCGCTTGGCACCGTAGTCGATGCCCATCGAGAAGCGCCGCAGCACGCCGCCACCCAGGATCGCGCCGTAGTCGGCCAGGGCCAGCGCGCCCTTGTCAGTGCTGGACAGATCACCGACCAGACCAGTGACCTCGATATCGCCCATGCGCAGCACACCGAGCCGGGCAGGTCGCGCCCGCCCCGCGCCACCCAGGCCCCATCCAAGCACCGCCTCCTCACTGGCGTGGTATTTCTCCAACAGACCATGGGTACGCACGAACGGACTGCTCAGGCTCAGCGAGTTGCGTGAGCCGGTGTCCAGCCACAGGCGAAGCGGGATGCCGTCAAGCTCGCCATTCAGTACCGGCGCGCGGTCATCCTGTTCGAACGGCAGCACCACCGCGTTGGCAGGCGGCTGGTAGTGGCCCGGCAGGGTGAAGCCGAGCACGCGCGCGCCATAGTCGAAGGTGGTGACCAAGCGCAGGAAGGTCTCGTAGCCGATGAAGCCATCATGCGGCACGCCCATCGAGTTGATCTGCTGGCCGAGGTCGATGATGTGGAACACCGGGTTTGCAAGGTGCGCGCCACCGATGCGCAGGTGGCGGGCCTGTGCCAGGCCCAGGTCGCTGGCGTTGTCGCCGGCACCATGCACGCTCAGGCGGCCCGTGGTGGTCAGCCCCAGGCGCTTGGCGGCGGTCGGTGTCAGCAGATTGATGGCGCCCGTATCCACCAGGAATCGCGCCGGCTGTCCGTCCACTTCGGCCTCGATGTAGACATGGTTGTTGATCAGGTCGAACGGAATGCGGGTGGTGCCGCTGGCATCCTCGATATAGCTGTCATGGGCCATCATTGGCGGTGCATACACGGTGTCTGTTACCGGGCCATCCACCTGGTAGCGCTGCACCTGTACATCGCTGCGCAGTCGCGGATCAGCACGGCCCCGGGCATCGAGGGTGTCGGTGATGATGCGATGGGGCAGCAACAGGCCTTCGACCGCCCGGTAGTCCTCCAGTGCGGTGGCGGTGGGTGTGCGAGCGGATGCAATGACCACGCGGCCGAGCAGGCCGCTGCCCGTATCGAACCAGAGCTCGATCGGGTCGGCGCCCCTCGGCTTCGTGGCCAGGACGGTATAGCGCCGGCCATCCAGAGCCTCGGTGCGGGGCGCGGCAAAGTGCGTGGTCGGATAGGCGTTGGACCAATAGGCACGGGTCGCCAGCCACGACTGCGTGCGCGCGGTCCGACGTGGCACGGTGCCATCCAGCAGGCCGACCTCGCCGCCATAGTCGCGCCGCCAGGACAGTTGCCCATCAAAGCCCTGCGCGACGGTGAAGTCTCCCAGTTGCGCCTGTTCGGCATAGCGCCCGGCACGCAGGTCCTGGTTGAGCTGCCAGCGCCCGTGCAGGCCGCCCACCGACTGCTCGCCCACCGCCTGCAGACGCTGTACCGACAGCCACTGCTCGCCACCACTGGCTACGCGGGCCTTGGCCAGCACATCGGCAGCATCCACCCCCGCGGCGTGTGCCGGAACCGCCAGCACCCACAGCAGGCCACCTAGCATCCATCGCAAACGCATCGCCTCACCTCCTTCGTTGGGTCAGGAGGTGATGGCAGCGCCCGGACCGGGGATATTCGACCGGGCGTGAAGGATTGGACGTTCAGTTGGACGCGGTGAGGCGGCGGTACTCGCTCGGCGTCTGTCCGGTGGCGCGCTTGAACGCGCTGTTGAAGGTCGACTTGCTGCCGAAGCCGGCGGCAAGGCCGATGTCCAGCACGCTGCGGAGGTCGGACGGATCGGACAGGCACGCCCTCGCGGCAGCGACGCGGAAGCTGTTCACGAACTCGGAGAAGCTCTGGCCCACCCCTTGGTTGAGCGCCTGCGAGACCTGGTTGGGTGACCAGCCGCTGCGCTGGCTGAGGGTCTGAAGATCCAGCCCGGGCGCTTCATGCAGGCGTTCGTCCTGCATCAATGCGGTCAGCGCGCTGGCGATGGCCGCGCATTGTGCTGCGTCGATGCCCGAGCGTTCGTAGCGTGCGTGGGTCGTATCCTCGGCGGACGCGGTCATGTCCACCAAGATGGGTGCCGCAGTGCTCGCACGTACGCGCAGCTGCTGGCGTACGACCCGGCACGCCAGCAGGTACATGCCCATGGTGGTCAGCAGGCTGAGCCCGATGCTGGCCAGCAGTGGAGCAGCGTCCGGCGGCCACCGGTTCATTGCGCTGGCAAGCCAGCATCCCGCCATCACGATCGCCAGCCCGCGCAGTCCGCTGCGTTGGATGGCGGCTCCGGGCGGGGCGGGCGGCACACGCAGCGAGAGCCACAGCGCGGCCAGCAGGTAGGGAGCACCCTGCAGCAGCCAGCCGTGGAAACTGAGCTGGAACAGCACATCGCCCAGCGGTGAGGCCTCGAAAGGCGCGAGTGCGTTCAACAGGGAAATGGCGAACGCGAGGCCAGCCGGCAGCAGATGCGCGAGCGGCAAGGGTGTTGCAGCGGCCTGCGCGGGTGTCAGCAGCGCACGCGCATGGCCATACAGCAGTGGACCGAGCAGATAGACCAGAGGCACTTCGATGACCCGCAGCCAGCGCACGGCGTCGGGCGAGAGCCAGGCCTGACCACCCAGCAGCACCAATCCGAACAGATTGGCGGCGGCGAAACAGGCGAGGAATGCGGTGAGCAGCGGGTTCCCACGCGATGTGCGACCGACGCTCACGCCGGTGGACAAGGTGGCCAGGCCGAGAATCGCAGCACCCGCGGCCAGCTTCAGCAGATCCGGTGGCGTCATGCGCGCAGTGTTGATGAAGCACGTGGCAACGTCCAGCGCGGGCTGGCGGCGTGCAGGCAACACAGGGGAAGATGGCGCGCCCGGAGGGATTCGAACCCCCGACCAATGGCTTCGGAAGCCACTACTCTATCCGGCTGAGCTACGGGCGCGTTGTAGAACCGCCGCGCCGTCGGCCGGTGCCGGGGCGGGCATCGCAGCGCCATGAAGCGGTGCGGGACCGGCATTCTATCCAGTTTCGCCGAACAAATCTCCCCCCACGGGCAAAGCCGTGCCGGAGGGGCAGGAGTATCCTATCGCCATGGCTGATACCCCCCTCACTTCGCCGCAGTCGCCGGCGACGCCGCGTTGGCGGCATTACTGGAGTCTGATGCGCGCTGATCGCCCGATCGGCACGCTGCTGCTGCTGTGGCCCACCTGGTGGGCGTTGTGGCTGGCCGCGGGCGGCCTGCCGCCGCTGTGGACGCTGTTCGTGTTCACCGCCGGCGTGTGGCTGACCCGCTCGGCCGGTTGCGTCATCAACGACTACGCCGACCGCTGGCTCGACCCGCATGTGGAGCGCACCAAGGCGCGCCCGCTGGCCACCGGTGCGATCAGCGGCCGCGCCGCGCTGGCGCTGTTCGCCGTACTGATGCTGGTGGCGTTCGGCCTGGTGCTGACCCTGAACGGGCTGACCATCGGCCTGAGCTTCATCGGCGTGTTCCTGGCTGCCAGCTATCCGTACCTGAAGCGCTACACCCATCTGCCGCAGGTCTACCTGGGCATGTCGTTCGGCTGGGGCATCCCGATGGCGTTCGCCGCCGTGCAGGGCGAGGTGCCGATGCTGGGCTGGCTGCTGTATGCCGGCAACATCCTGTGGTCCACCGCCTACGACACCTGGTACGCCATGGTCGACCGCGAGGACGACCTGAAGATGGGCTCGCACTCCACCGCGATCCTGTTCGGTGATCTCGACCTGGTCATCCAGGGCGTGCTGTACGCACTGTTCCTGGCCACGATGGCGCTGGTCGGCGTGCGCGGCGGGCTGGGCGGGTACTACCTGGCCGGCGTGGCCGTGGCCACCGCGCTGGTGGTGTACGAGTTCTGGATCTGCCGCAACCGCGAACGCGGCCCGTGCTTCAAGGCGTTCCTGCACAACAACTGGGTGGGTGCCGCGCTGTTTGCCGGCATCGCCGTGGACCTGGCGCTGCGTTGATTGCCCGGGGTCGGATCCCTTTTCCTGTGGGAAAGGGCTCTGACCCTTCTGCCGCGCCGATACCCGGCTCGGGGTCAGAGCCCTCTCCTGTGGAGAGGGATCCGACCCCGCCACCTACGACCAATAGGTGGCTGACAGCCTGCACCCCACCGCCCAGAATCGATCCATCGAACCTGGGAGGGTAGGCGATGGCCTCTACGGCAGCAGTACAGGACGGCTGGATGGCGCGCGCAGCGCTGCGTTCGGCCGCCTGGGCGGAAAAGTGGTTCCCCGACGCGTATGTGTTCGCGGTGCTGGGCGTGGTCATCGTCGCGCTGGCCGCGATGGGCTTCGGCTCGACCCCGCAGGCCACCGCCAGCGCCTTCGGTGACGGCTTCTGGAGCCTGATTCCCTTCACCATGCAGATGGCCTTCGTGGTCATCGGTGGCTACGCCGTGGCGACGGCGCCGGTGGTCGCACGCTTCATCGATTTCCTCGCCCGGGTGCCGCGTACCGGCCGCGGTGCGGTGGTGTACGTGGGCCTGGTCAGCATGCTCGCCTCGCTGCTCAGCTGGGGGTTCTCGCTGGTGTTCGGTGGCCTGCTGGTGCGTGCGCTGGCCCGTCGTACCGAACTGCGCATGGACTACCGCGCCGCCGGTGCTTCGGCGTACCTCGGCCTGGGTGCGGTGTGGGCAATGGGGCTCAGTTCCTCGGCCGCACAGCTGCAGGCCAACCCGGCCAGCATGCCGCCGGGGCTGGTGGAGATCACCGGCGTGCTGCCGTTCACCGAAACCATCTTCCTGTGGCAGTCGATCGCGCTGACCTCGGTGCTGATCCTGGTCTCGCTGCTGATCGCCTGGCTGACGGCACCCGCGGCGGGTAGTGCGCGTACCGCCGAGGCGTTCCCCGGTGCTGCACAGGCCGAGCCGGAACCGCTGCAGCGACGCACGCGCCCGGGCGAATGGCTGGAATACAGCCCCCTCCTGACCGTGCTGCTCTCGCTGCTGGCGTTCGGCTGGCTGTTCAACGAGTTCGCCAACAAGCCGGTGATCACCGCCATCGCCAACCTCAATACCTACAACTTCCTGTTCATCTCGTTGGGCCTGCTGCTGCACTGGCGCCCGCGCAGCTTCCTCAACGCGGTGGCCAAGGCGGTGCCGAGTACCACCGGCGTGCTGATCCAGTTCCCGCTGTACGGCGGCATCGCGATGATCCTCACCCACGCCGCTGGCGGTGACGGGCAGACCCTGGCGCACCGGCTGTCGAGCCTGTTCGTGCACGTGGCCAGCACCGATTCGTTCGCGCTGGTGATGGGCGTCTATTCGGCCGTGCTGGGCTTCTTCGTGCCGTCCGGTGGCGGCAAGTGGATCATCGAGGCGCCGTACGTGATGCAGGCCGCCAACGAACTGAAGGCGCACCTGGGCTGGGCGGTGCAGGTCTACAACGCGGCCGAAGCCCTGCCCAACCTGATCAACCCGTTCTGGATGCTGCCGCTGCTGGGCGTGCTGGGCCTGAAGGCACGCGACATCGTGGGCTTCACCTTCATCCAATTGCTGGTGCACATCCCGCTGGTGCTGGGCCTGTTGTGGCTGCTGGGCATGACCCTGGCGTATGTGCCACCGGTGATGCCGTAGTCCAGTATCCCCGGATCATGCGGCTTCCTACTTTGAAAGCCGCATGGCCAGAACGCGCGCTGCTCAGATTTCATTGGGCTTGTTGCCCAGTGCGGCATCCGCTTCGAACCAGCTTCGCGCAGTATTGCCAACATACTTGGTCAACGCATAGTTGGCCCCTGAGCCGATGACGACTCCGATGCCGAACGGAATGGCTTTTTCCAGCGCCTTGCGGGTAAAGGTGATGCCGATCTTCTTGAAGAGTTCCTTGAGAGCTTGCAACACGGCGCCCTTCAAGTACTGACGGACCATCTTTACGCCGGCATTTGAGGCGATCCGAGTCGACGCTTCGACGCCGAGCTTCTCCAGAGAACCTCCTGCGGCGATGAGAAAAGCCAGGTGCCTGGCGTCTTCGCCATTCACGTCCCATCCATAGGCCTCAGCCAAGCACATGGTCATGTCGACCTGCAGTTTCATGCTGATGCTTGCATCGGCGAGACCACCGCCAACCATTGCCAGGGCCGTACCAATTCCCGGGATGACCCCGGTCAGAGCAGTCGCTCCCCCCGTGGTGGCTGACATCCGGCAATAACGGCTGATGATCTTGTCGGCCACCAACCCTGCAACCTCGTGCTGGCCGCGTGTTGGATCCCGGGAGAGAATCTGGCGCCTGTACTGGGCGACGAGGGCCTTCGCGTCTGCGGGACTGATCGCGATGCTCTCGACCGCTTTGAGGAGGCGAGAGTCACTTGCTTCTGCAACCACGGCGTTCATTTAGACGTTCCTTGTTGATGCTTGGAAAGATGGGCCGTCCATAGCAGCCCGTCCGCAGCCTATCGGCTTCGGGTAGCCATTCTTGAGCGAACGCTCGCGCATTCCGGTGCGCCCTACAGCACTGAATACGTGCTCCTGTCATTACCACATAAGGACATGCCGAACCCGCATGAATCCTTCAGCGGCTTGTGCCGCAAGGACTTTCGCGTGTTCATTCACGCGCGTACACACAGGTGTAGCCGTCCGCCAACGCGCGATTAACTCTTCGCTGCAGACGATGGCCCCGTCCACCGCATTCCGCGCGTGGCTTTGGAGATCGGACATGGCACAGCAGAACCAGAACCCGAACCAGAAGCAGCAGGGCCAGCAGAACCAGCAGGATCAGCAGCAGGGCCGTGGCCGCGACCAGCAGCAGCAACAGCAGCAGGAACAGCAGCAGCGCAACCAGCGCAATCAGCAGCAAGGTGGGCAGGACGAGGAAGAGTGACGTCGGTACCCACCCTGGGCAACCCCCGAAGCCCCGCCGCGCGCGGGGCTTCGCTTATTCCAGCACGCCGGTGCGTTGCAGCACCGGCGCGGCCGACATGTCATTGGGATTGGTGCCGGGCTGATCCTGCGGCACCTCCATGCCCATGCCGCGGTACAGATCGACCCAATGCTGTGCGATCTGCCCGGTCTGCGGATTGCGGAAGTTCATCGGCTGCAGCGCGAACACATGGTGCGCACGGAACGCACGCTCGATGAAGTCGGAACAGTAGTAGCTGTCCTCGTTCAACACATACGACGTGTTGTACGGCTTGCCCAGCATCATGCGCGCGGTGGCGACCGCATCCTTGATCGCCGCCTGCTGCGGTGCCCGCAGGCGATAGACCACGATCTGCCGCTGCTTGGCCCGGGCGTCCTGGCGGAACTCGACCAGCGATTGCCGACGCGATCCCTTCTCGTCCGCATGCAGTACCTCCCAGCCGTTTGGCGCCACAGCGACCAGGGCCACATGATCGAAGCTGGGCGCGCCCTGCTTGCCGGTGGCATCTTCGATGGCCGCACTGAGGCCGCTGCGGCCGGCGGTGACGAACAGCAGATCGCCTTCGTGGACATCGACGGCCATCGCCAGCGCTGGCCACAGGGCGGGCAACAGCAGGCAGATCATGAGCAGGAGGCGACGCATGGAGAGTCTCGGACAGGCGGAGTGCCGGAATTGTAGGGCGCGCGGTAGCATGGGACGACCCAACCGGATTCAGGATGAGCCCATGCGTCGAAACCGTTCCGCTGCCGTACTGATGCTTGCCTGTTGCGTGGCCCTGGTTGCCTGCACGCCCGAGCCCCAGGTGACGCCCACGGAAGTGGCGCCTGCACATCCCGCGCCGTCGTCCACGGCGGCAGCGGTCCAGCCCGCACCGGTGCCTGCCAGCGGTGAATGCCCCTACTCGCAGTTCGATGCGTTCCTGAAGCACTTCGGCAACGAGATCGCGCTGCAGGAAAAAGCCACCGCCGATCCGCTGCTGGACAGCTACATCGATGCCGAGGCCGAGCCGGAACCGCGCAAGGTGGAAAGCCGCCTGGCGCTGGCCGATGTCGAGTGGCCGGTCATGCCCGATCCCGCCGCGTTGGCCGGGCAGGGCCGCGAGATGCAGGTCAGCACGCTGGCCGATGGGCAACGACAGGTACAGATCCGCACGCCGGACAGCAGCGACCAGCAGACCTACACCTTCGCGCAGTCGCCCTGCTGGACGCTGGTCAAGCGCGAGGATGAGTCGATCTGATGCCTGTCCCGGCACAGGCGCGGCCGGGCGGGGGCTGCTAGGCTCGGAGCCTGATCCAGGCAGGGAGACGCCGATGCAGGCTCGCAGGATGTGCACCATCACCGCCACCATGACTGTCATGCTGGCGATGGCACCCTTCACCGGCGTCCAGGCGCAGTCGCTGCCGGCCGACGATAGCGCCTACTTCGCCAGTGCGGCAGCCGAACAGGCCGCGCGCGGCGAGCTGGGCAAGCGTGTCGAGGCCCTGCAGCAGGCTTCCGCGCTTGCACCTGCGCAACGCTTCCATCAGGCCGAGGCACTGCAGGCGCAGTGCCTGCGCCATCACAGCTATCTGCATCTGCAGGCCGCACGCAACGCCCGTGACCATCGCCCGACGCAGGCGCTGGACCAGGTGATGGGGCTGTGCAGCCGCATCGCCCACACCGGCCGCGCGGCGCTGCGCGAAGCGCCCGCAGACGCGGCGTGGGCAGCACCGTATGCCTTCCTGCGCGCGCGTGCGCTGAAGGACGCCGCAGCACCGGCCAGTACCGCACTGGATGAGGCCGTGGAGGCCCTGGCCGATCCGGCGCTGGACTGTTTCGCACGGCTGCGTGGGCAGATCCTGCGCAGTGCCGAGTACCCGCAGATCGAGCGTGATGGTCGGCACTGGGACACCGGGCACGACAAGCAGGCACTGGCCCAGCAGCGGGACCGCGCGTTGCGGGAAGCGGGCTGGAAGGGTTACTGGCAGGGCCTGCACTCGCGCCGCGAGCCGATGGCCTCGGTGCTGCTGGGCCTGGTGCAGGTGAACGATGCCGCCGCGCGCCTGCAGGGCGATGGTTCTGCACCGGCGCGGGGCTACCAGCGCATGGGCCTGGATGCATCGGCGGTGGATGCTACGCTGCAGGCGATCGAACGCCATGCACGGGACCGTCGCGCCTACCAGGACATGCTGCTGCGCCACGCCGCGCGTTCAGGCATCGATGCGCCGCAGCTCTGGGATACCACGTTGCCCGATGCCGGCTATATGCCGCCGGTACTGACGCTGGCGCAGCTGCGCGACAATGCCGCCGATGCCATGCAGCACCTGGGGCCGGCATACGTCAGTGAGCTGCGTGCGCTGCTCGATCCGGCCAACCGGCGCATGGATCTGGCCACCGAACGTGGTGACCGCAGCCAGGACGCGTTCTCGGTAAGCGCTCCCGGCGTGCCGGCAATGCTGTTCGTTGGCGTGCGCCGTGGTGATCTGGAAAGCGATGTCGAGATCGCCCATGAAGCCGGTCATGCCATGCACGGTGAGTGGATGCAGCGCGGCCATGCCTCGCCGCTGCAGCGCAATGGCAGCCAGTGGCTGACCGAGGCCTTTGCCATCTACAACGAACTGCGCTTCCGCGACGAGCTGTACCAGCAGGCAGAGGACCCGCGGGCCAAGGCCTATTACCTGAAGTCACTGCTGGACGATATGGTGCTGCAGCTGTTCACGTCTTCCGAAGAGGCGCAGCTGGAGCAGTCGATCTACGAGGGCGTGGCGGACAACACGCTGGGTACCGCCGATGACCTGGACGCGTTGACCGGCCGGGTGCTGGCGCGCTTCGGTCAGGACCCGGAGCGCTATCCGCAGCTGTGCAACGGCTGGATCGGCAAGCGCCTGATGTATGACGACCCCAACTATCTGGTGAACTACCTCTATGCAGGGCTGCTGGCCGTGCAGCTGTTCGTGCAGGATCAACGCGACCCGGCAGGGTTCCGTGAACGCTATCTCGCGGTGCTGGGTGAAGGCTTTGATCGTGCGCCGACCGAGCAGGTGGCGCAGTTGCTGGGGCACGCGCCCGATTGGCCGGCGCTGGTTGATGCTGATCTGCAGGTGTTCAACCAGACGGTCGCGCAGCTGCAGGCGCTGCATGCGCGGATCGAGGCAGGGCAGGGCACGTGAAGATGCTGCGCAGGATGACGTGCACCCGGGTCACGGCATGGCTGTTGATGCTGTTGTGCCTGTTGCCGATGGTGGTGATGGCCGGTGCTGCGGTCCCTGCGCTGGATGACCCGGTGGTGGACGCCGCCAACGCACTTTCGGCGGATACCCGCGACATACTGCGCACGCAGGCCCTCAAGTTGCAGGCGCGCACCGGCGCGCAGCTGCAGGTGCTGGTGGTCGACCATGCTGGCGACGAGGGCATCGAGGCCTACGCGCAGCGGGTGTTCGACCAGTGGCAGTTGGGCCGCGAAGGCGTTGACGATGGCGTGCTGCTGCTCGTGGCCGTGCAGGACCGCCGTGTACGCATCCAGACCGGTTACGGTCTGGAGGGCGCGATTCCAGATGCCTATGCCGCCCGCATCATCGACAAGGCGATCGTGCCGCGTTTCCGCGATGGCGACCTTGACCAGGGCCTGCTGGATGGAACGAAGGTCGTGGTCGCGCTGATCGATGGCGAGGACCTGCCGGCCTGGGAAGCGCCATCGATGCGCAACGTGTTGCCGGCCGATTGGCGCAGCGCGGATTCCGTGGTTGCAATGACGCTGCTGGCCGGCTTCCTTGCGGGTCTGTGGCGCTCACCGCCCTCGGCGCCCGCGGCCAGGATGCCGGACGACCTCGCACGCAGGCATCGCGAGCGCCAGCGTGGAGCGCCACGCGAGGTCACCACGCCGCAGGCGCGCCCGAAGCGATTGCCGGCCTGGGGTCGCCCGCTGCTGGTGACGGCTGTGGTAGCCGCGGGTCTGCTGTCGGCGGCTATGTGGGCGCCACGCCAGGCATTGGCAGCGGTCTGCATCGTATTGGCGTTGTGCGTACCGGTGGCGAGCCTGCTTGGCTGGTGCTGGCGCCGCAGCCGAGGTGTGCGCGTGGTGCTGCTCGGCATGCTCGGGGTCAGTTCGGGGTTCTTGGTGGTGATGATGCTGCGTGGCCAGTTGCCGCCCAGTCTGGCCCTGCACACGTTGCTGGACCTGGCGGCAGGCATCGTAGCCATGCTGCTGTTCTTCCTCGTGCAGGCGTGCCGCGCGCGCTGGCACAAGGACCGCAGCAGCTTCGGGGTGAGGTTCGCAGTGCTCTTGCTGCTGACCGCTGGCTACGTGCTCTTCGCACTGCTGGCCATTGATCGCGCCGACCCGGTGGCACGCCTTGCCGCGACGATCGGGTGGAGTGCCGGCACGGTCGTGCTGTACTTCGCCTGGATTTTCACCATGCTGCCCGGTGAGAAGGCACGCGGCAGCCGCAGATCATCCGTCGGCCACCGCAGTGCGTCCAGCTCCCCGTCATCAAGTTCGTCTGCGAGCAGCTCCAGCAGCTGGTCCGGAGGCGGCGGCCGCAGCGGCGGAGGTGGTGCGTCGGGCAGCTGGTAGTTCAGGCTGCCTGTACCCGCCAGCCGAGCACAACGTCCTCCACGACACCGGGGCCAGCCACGTCGCCCACCTGCAGCAACAGCCCCTGCGCATTGGGCAGGTCCTTCTGCTCGGGAAACCACCGTCGATCGGCCGCGACCACGATCAGCAGGCCCTCGTCGTCGCCCATCGGTGCGAACTGCGGCGAAGCCGGGCTGATCGGCTGCAGGCCGAAACGTTGGTTGGACAGTTCGCGTACGGCCTCGACATCGCGGCTGGGCAGGCCGACTTCGCTCAGGCAGGTCAGCTCGCTGCCATGGAACACGCCTTCGCGAGCGCTGGCCGGCAGGCGACGGCGGCCGATCAGTTCAAGGATCAGGCCGTCCGGGCCGGTGAAGTACACCGACTGCGACTGCCAGCTGCTCTCCAGCGCGAAGTAGTCCAGCCCCGCCGGATTGCGCTGCAGCGGCGTGCGCTCACGCAACCACGTCATTGCCTCGCTGAAGCGGTTGTCCGGCACGTTGAAGGCCAGATGCACGCCACCCACCGGACGCCCCGCCGCAGGCTGAAGTTCGAGGGTGCTCCAGCCGATGTGCACATGGTTGCCGACCACGCGCTGCTGCAGCACATCGTGGAAATATGTGGCCACGGAAGCGACGTCGGATACCGGCAGAGTGAGGTGCAGCAGGCGCATGATCGATTCTCCGTGGACGCGCCCACTGTAGCGCCGGGCGATGCCCGGCGGCCACTAGCGCAGCGAATGGTTGAAGAACCGTATTGCCGCGTCCGCTGCCTGCGCGTGGGTCTGCGCCTTCGGCACCGATGTGCTGCACAGGTCCTGCAGCCGCTGTTGTCCGGCCGGGGTGCATGCGGCGAGGAAATCGTAATGGCCGACACCGGGCAGCACCTGCAGTGCAGCGCCCGCAATCACCGCACGCGCAGCCTCGCCATTGGTCTGTGGTGGCGCGACCGTGTCCGCCTGGCCCAGCACGATCGACACCGGCTGTTTCAGCGAGGAGAGCTGCTCGGGCGCAAAGGCCTGCACGATTGCCGGCGCCAGCAGGAACACCGCGCGCACGCCGGGAATGGCGCGTGCGTCGTTGGCGTGGGACATCCATGGCGACAGTTCGGGCGACGCCGCAGCGGCAACGCGCGCCTCCATCGTGTGCGTTGCCGCCTCCTGTTGGGGCTGGCAGACGCCGTCATCCGGATGTGCGGTGCAGAAGTCCCGCAATCGCTGCAGGTCCGGTCGCGCACCGGCTGCCAGCAGCGCGGTGTAGCCACCGGCCGAGAAGCCGGCGACCCCCAGGCGCTCAGGATCGACATGCGGGCCCAGCACCGGATCAGCTTGCACGGCCGCCAGTGCGGCACGCAGGTCATCGGCGCGCAACCAGGTCAGAAGGCTGCCGGGCAGGGTCATGGTGTCAACGCCGTTGTTGCCTGGATGATCCACCGCAATCACCAGATACCCGGCCCGCGCCAGCGCCGTGCCCAGCCAACCCATCATGCGCGCGCTGCCGCCGTTGCCATGCGAGAGCAGCAGGGTCGGCAGGCGATCACCCGCGACCGGCGCATCCTTGGCCGACCGGCCGGCGTCGAACAGCGGCGCGTCGGGAGGACCGATGGTCAGCGCGTTTTCGCGGCTGCCGGCCTGTGCCGGATACCAGGCCGTGTAGCGCAGCGCGTCGCGGTGCCCTGCGTCGCGCACGGCGGCGCTGGCCAGCGTCGTCGTGCCGTGGCGCTCGCCGGCGACGCCGCTTTCGCGGGCGGCGCCGACGCTCGCGAACGCCAGCAGCATTCCTCCCAGCACAGCAGCGGTCATGCGCATCTTCAACTCCTTGTCAGTGGGGACGTTCTTCCACCGGCAGCCAGATCTCCACGCCGCCGTTGCCGCTATGCTCATCGAAACGCAGGTCGTAGCGTTCCAGATCGGGTGCATCGGCCAGGCTGAGGCCGGAGCCGGGCAGGTAGTGATCCAGCAACCAGAACCAGGTAGAGCGGATGGCCGAGATGTGTCCGCCGTGCCAAGCCACCAGGTAGCGGCGCGCCGGGATGTCCACGCGTCGCCAGTGCGCAGGCACGCTCGGCACCGCGCTTGCCGGTAGTGCCGCAATGTAGTCGAAGCCACCATCGTCATCACTGTTGCAGCACACGCCGAAGCTGACCGGTGCCGGCGTCGGCCACTCGCGGTTGAGCTGGGCCCATTGGCCCGGAATCGCGCCGCTGCTGTCGCGGGTATGCCGCATGCCGACGCCTGCCACCTGGAACGCGGGCGTATCGAGCAGCCGGGGGGCTTCAATGCAGGCTGACGGGGCCTCGTCCAGGCGGATCGCCTGCACCAGCGTCAGCCCATCGGTGCCCTGTTCGCGTACCCGTTCCGGTGTCTGCCCGAACTGTTCGCTGAAGGCACGGGTAAAGGCAGCATGGGTGGTGTAGCCGGCCCCCAGCGCCACCTGCAGGATGTCGCCCGCGCCGTTGGCCAACCGCTGCGCGGCAGCGGTCAGGCGGCGCCCGCGCAGGTAGCGCACCACCGAGGTGCCGGTGCGGGCCTGGAACAGGCGTGACAGATGAAACGGCGACAGGCCGGCCGCAGCGGCGATGTCGGCCAGCGCCAATGGCTGGTCCGCATGGGTTTCGATGTACCACAACGCCTTGCCTGCCGCGCTCATCCTGCCGTTCCCCGCATCCAATGCCGGCACAGTAGCGGATCGGCAGGCACGGCGTTTAGCAGTTCTTGCGCTGCCGGGGCTTTGCGTCTGCCTGCGTACCGGCAACAATGCGCGCTTCATGGACGTGATGGGGGGCAGGGAGATGCGATCGACGACGGGGGATGCCAGGCCAGCGGAGCCCGGCCGATGATCGAGATGATCGAAATGCTGCTTGCCCTCTGGGTACTTCCCAGTCTGTTGACCCTGGCGCTGATGCTGCTGATGTTGTTCGGCGCACCACGGTGGCGCGGCAACCCCTGGGTGTACCGTGTCGGCTTCGCGTTGCTGGGCGGGTTTCTGACACCGACGTTGTTGGGGGCCGGTCACGGTGGGTTGCCGTGCGCGACTATCGGCGGGCTGGTGATGATACTGACGCAGCTGCAATGGATCGGCGATCTGCAGGTCGACTTCATGGGGATCGGGATTCGCAACAGGGGCATCTGGATCATGTCCACCCCCGCCTTGGTGGTGTTCGCCGCCATGATGTTCGTTCCGCTGCGAACGGCACGGCCGGCCCGATTCGGCTTTGGCGACGACGCCAACGGCTAGCCGCTGTGTGCGGGGATGGGGCGTGGGTCTGCATTGCCACCCATGCATGGCGTGGATCTACGGATGAGCCCTGGCAGGGGCCAACCTTGGTTGGCGCATCAAGCTGTCGTACTGACGTCATGCCTCCTTCACACATCGCGCCGAGACTGCGCGCCTTGTCCAGGCCTGTTGTGTGCGCACAGGTGCTGGCCCTGTCGCGTCCTCCCGGAGCCCTGCCGTGCATCGTTCGAAGCTTTCGCGTTCCATCCTCCTTGCCCTTTCCATGGCCAGCGCAGGAGGCGCGATCGCAGCGGAAGCCGATGCGGTCGATGCCGCCGGCGGCAGCCGCGCCGCGCCCACCCAGCTCGACGCGATGCTGGTCACCGGTACCCGCGCGTCCAACCGCACCCAGTTCGAAACGCTGGCGCCGGTGGACGTGTTCAGCAAGGAAGACATCACGTCCGTCGAATCCACCGACCTGAAGGACGTGCTGGCCCAGCTGGTGCCGTCGTTCGTGGTGCAGCGCCTGCCGATGGCGGACGGCCAGGTGTTCGTGCGTCCGGCCACGCTGCGTGGCCTGTCGCCGGACCAGACCCTGGTGCTGGTCAACGGTCGCCGCTTCCACCGCAGCGCGCTGCTCGGCAACCGTGGTGCACAGGCCGCTGATCTGGCACAGATTCCAACCAGCGCGATCAAGCGCATCGAGGTGCTGCGTGATGGCGCGTCGGCGCAGTACGGCTCGGACGCCATCGCCGGCGTCATCAACATCATCCTGGAGGATGGGCCGGGTAGCGAGATCACCGCCGGCTACTCGCAGTACGCGCAGGGCGACGGTGCTTCGCGCGATTTCAGTGCGCGCACCGGCTGGTCGCTGGGCGACTATGGCAGCCTGGTGCTGTTCGCCGAATCGTCCACCTCCGACGCCACCTCGCGCACCCGCCAGCGCCCCGATGCCATCGCCTTCCAGGCCGCGCATCCGGAGCTGGAGGTGCCCAACCCGGTGCAGCGCTGGGGCCAGCCGGAACTGGAAAGCCGCCGCGTCGGCTTCAATGTAAAGGCCAACGCCAGCGATACGCTGGAGCTCTATGCCTTTGGCCTGTACAGCCACAGCGATGGCGTCAGCGATTTCAACTGGCGCAACCCGGACACCACCACCGGCGCGTACCGCACCACCGCCATCTTCCCGGGCTGGAACCTGCGCTCGCTGTATCCGGTCGGCTTCAGCCCGCAGTACGGCAACGTGCAGAACGACCTGCAGCTGGTCGGTGGCCTGCGCGGCGAGATCACGCCGAAGCTGCGCTGGGATGTCAGCGCCTCGTATGGCCGCAACGCCATCGACTATCGCCTGAAGAACTCGATCAATGCCTCGCTCGGCCCGGCCAGCCCGACCGACTTCGATCTCGGCCGCCTGACCCAGACCGAGAAGAACGCCAACGCCGACTTCAACTACGAATGGGACGTGGCTGCGCTGTCCAAGCCGATCAACGTCGCCTTCGGTGGCGAGTTCCGCCAGGAAACCTACCAGGTGCGCGCCGGTGATCCGGCCTCGTACGCGGTGGGTCCGGGCGCGGCCGGGGGCCTGGAGGCCAACTCCAATGGCGCGCCGGGCTTCTCGGCCAGCCAGGCCGGGCAGTGGAGCCAGCGCAGCAAGGCCGCCTACGTGGACATGGAAGTGCCGCTGGGCGAGCGCTGGAGCATCGGTGCAGCCAGCCGCTATGAGGACTTCTCCAGCTTCGGCAGCACACTGGACGGCAAACTGTCGGCGCGCTTCGCGATCACCCCGGACGTCGCCCTGCGCGGCACCGTGTCCACCGGCTTCCGCGCGCCGACGCCGGCGCAGCTCAACACCACCAGCACCACCCAGGGGTTGGATACGCGCACGCTGCAGATCTTCACCAGCGGCCGCCTGTCGCCGAACGATCCGCTGGCGCAGCTGCTCGGTGCCAGGCCGTTGAAGCCGGAAGAATCGCGTACCGCATCGCTGGGCCTGACCTGGCGCACCGACCTGGGCCTGTCCGGCTCGGTGGATGTCTACCAGATCAAGCTCACCGACCGCTTCAGCCAGTCGGCCAGTTTCGCCATTCCGGCCGGTACGCCCAATCCGCTGGGCTATACCTCGGTGAACTACTTCACCAACGACTTCGACACCACCACCACCGGCGTGGACGTGGTCGGCAATTACCTGCGCGACCTCGGCGCGGGCCGCATGACGCTGACCCTGGCCTACAACTACAACCGCACCCGCGTGGACAACGGCAGCACCTCGGTGGCAACCAACGAGACCCAGCGCGTGCTGTTCGAAGATCGCCTGCCCGAGCACAAGGGCAGCCTGACCGGCAGCTGGGACATCGGTGCCTGGTCGCTGATGGCGCGCATGCGCTACTACGGTGCCTGGACCGATTCCAGCGGCAATGCGGTGGGCGATATCTACCAGCGCTTTGGTGCGATGAGCTTCCTCGACCTGGCCGTCGGCTATCGCATCAACGAACATCACAGCCTGCGCGTGGGTGCCGACAACGTGTTCGACCGCTATCCGGACGAAGCCACCTTCCAGGCCAGTCGCGGCCTGGTCTACTCGCGCAATGCGCCGTACGACACCGACGGTGCCAACCTGTACGCACAGTATCGGCTGAGCTTCTGATGGACCGCAACCGCCGCGTCCTGTTGCGTGCCGGTGCACTGCTGCCGGCTGCAGCTGCGCTGTCTTCACTGCCCGCCATGGCTGCCGCGGGTTACGCTGCGTCCATGCAGATTCCCGCAACGACCGTAGCGCCGGACGCGCTGGCCCGCGATGAAGGCTACTGGGCCGCCGTGGCCAGCCACTTCGACATCACCGATGAAGTGAACCACCTGGAGAACGGCTACTGGGGCGCGATGGGCCGCGAGACGCTGGCCAGCTACCAGCGCCACACCGCCGAGGTGAACCGTGGTAACGCCTGGTACGGCCGTCATGAGTTCCCGGTGCAGTACATGGCGGTGCAGCGGCAGGTGGCCGAACTGCTGGGCGTGGGCGCCGACGAGATCGCACTGACCCGTGGCGCCACCGAAGCGATGCTGGCGCTGATCGGTGGCTACAACCGCCCGCGGCCCGGCGACCAGGTGCTGTACGCCGACATCGACTACGACAGCATGATCGGTGCGATGCGTTGGCTGCAGCAGCGCCGTGGCGTGCAGGTCGAGCGCATCGCGCTGCCGGTGGTGCCCGACCATGCGCAGATCCTGCAGGCCTACGAGGCCGCGTTCGCGCGGCTGCCACGCCTGAAGCTGGTGCTGCTGACCCAGGTCAGCCATCGCCATGGGCTGGTGCTGCCGGTGGCCGAGATCGCCGAGCGTGCACGCGCACGCGGTATCGACGTGATCGTCGATGCGGCGCACGGGTTCGGCCAGATCGACTACGCGGTGCCGCAGCTCAAGGCCGATTTCGTCGGCATCAACCTGCACAAGTGGATCGGCGCACCGGTCGGTGTCGGCGCGATGTACGTGCGCAGGGGCCGCGTTGCGGACCTCGACCCGTACATGGGCGAGACCGACGACGGCCGCGTGGGCAGCCGCGTACACACCGGCACGGTCAACTTCGCCGCTTACCTGGCACTTCCGGAGGCGATTGCCCTGCACCAGCGCATCGGTGCGGACAACAAGCAGGCGCGCCTGCGTTACCTGCGCGAGCGCTGGACGCTGCCGGCGCGGCAGATGGCGCACATCGAAGTGCTGTCTTCGCCGGATCCGGCGTTGGCGAGTGCATTGGCCAGCTTCCGCCTGCGCGGGCGCACCAGCGTGGCTGACAACATCGCGCTGCAGAAGCGCCTGCTGGACGAACATCGCGTGTTCACCACCCATCGCGACGGCTTGGACTCCGGCGCCTGCGTGCGGGTGACGCCGTCGGTGTTCACCCGGCCGCAGCAGATGGATGCGCTGGTGAAGGCGCTCTCCGCCTTGGCCTGACCCTGCTTTGGTGGGTGCCAACCTTGGTTGGCACATTCCAACCGTGCTGAGGAATCTTCCGCCGGCCAGCGGCCGGCACTATCAGTCGGGTGGGTGCCGACCGTTGGTCGGCACATCCCATTCCAGGGCTACCGCTCGATCGCCGGCAACGCGTCCGACAACAACAACCGGTCAATCCGTCGCAGCGCACTTTCCAGCTGCCGGCGATCGGCCGCCAGCCCCAGCGACAGCCGCACGCCGTTCTGATGCTGCACCCCCGGCGGGCAGAACGCCGATGAGGGCGCGATCGCCAGCCCCTGCAGCTGTGCGGTACGCACCAGGGTGGCGTCAGTCCATGGCGCTGGTACCCGGCACCAGGCATGCAGGCCTTCGGCGCGCAGCAGCAGCGAAGGCGCCAGCAGGTAGCGCGCCATGCGCATGCGCTCGTGCGCTTCGCTGCGCACCTGCGCCAGCAGCGATTGCGCCGAACCATCCAGCAGCAGCTGGCTGGCCAGCGCCGCCACCAGCGGATGCCCCATCAACCGGGTGGCGCGCAAGGCCGAAGCCATCGCCTCGGCGTGCGCGGCACCCGGGCAGCGCACGAAGGCCGTGCGCAGGCCGGGGCTGATCACCTTCGACAGCGTCGCCACATGGAACACATGGCGCGGTGCCAGCGCCGCCAGCGGTGTCGGTGCATCCTCGGCGAGGTGCCAGTAAGGATCGTCTTCGATCGCCAGCAGGCCTTCCCTCTCCAGAACACGCGCCAGCGCTTCGCGCCGCTGCAGCGGCAGGGTCAGCGCGGTCGGGTTCTGGCAGGTGGGGTTGAGATAGACCAACCGCGCGCCGCTTTCGCGTGCCAGCCGGGCCAGCGCATCGGGGCACATGCCGTGTTCGTCGCTGTCCACCGGCAGCAGCCGCCGGCCCAGTGCGGCGGCGGCCTGCAGCAGGCCCGGATAGACCAGCGCATCGCAGAGGATCGCATCATCGTCGCGGCCCTGGCTGACCAGGATCGCGGCAAGCGCCACCTGCGCGCCTTCGGTCAGCAACAGGCTGGCATCCTCCACCGCGCCCAGCATCGGTTGCAGCCAGCGCGCTGCCGCGTGGCGGTCGGTGGGATTGCCGCCGCCCAGGTGGTAGGTCATCAGGTTCGGCGCGTTGCTGCGCGCAAGCACGGCGGCGGCACCGCGGCGCAGGGTCTCGGCCAGCGCATCGGCATCGGGCACCGGCGGCACGTTCATGCTCAGGTCCACCACCTGGTCGAAGCCGGCCTTGGGTGGTGCGATGAAACTGCCTTGTGGCCCGCGTGCCTCGATCAGGCCGCGCTTGCGCGCTTCGTCGAACGCCCGCGTTACCGTGGTCAGGTCGACGCCGAGCTGCTGCGCCAACGCACGCTGCGAGGGCAGGCGTTGTCCTGGTGCAAGCCCACCGCGACGCACCGTGCGCTCCAGCGAATTGACGATGCGCAGGTAGATCGGCCCGTTGTGCGCGAGCACGTCCTGCACCCATTCGCGGGCTGCGACATCCGGTCGCGGCATGTACGGAGCATGTCGGGGCGTATCGTTGCTTCCAACGGCGGGAGCCTGTCCATAACCATCGGTCGGTTCGGACAGGTGACCGCCGTTGTTGCTTGTGGCGGCCACAGCGGCCAGCGTCAGTGGTGTCATTGCGCGTCCTCAGCGCTTGGCCTGCCAGGGGCAGTAGCAGCCCACGGCAAGCAGTCCTTTCGGGCGCACGGTTTCGCCGCGCACCAGTCTGTCCAGCAGTGGTTCGACGAAGCTGTTGGCCGAGTTGCAGACCATGCCGATGCTGTACGGGCCGGCATAGGCGAGGTGGCCCTGCCGGTCCCAGATCGCCACGGCAGGGCTGGCCGGGATGTGTTCGATGCCGTCGATGGTCGGCAGGTTGATCACCTTGTTGCGCAGCGGCTCAGGCAGTTCGCCCTGGGTACCGGGGCGGCGGATCGCATAGAAGTCGATGCCGGCGCGGCGGTACATGCTGATCAGGTAGCTCAGGTGTGCGCCGGTTTCGCGGTTGCAGACGGCACACGCCGGGTCCCAGAAGTGCACCACGCGGATGCGGCCGGTATCACCGGCCAGATCGGACGGCAGGCGCAGCTGCGAGTCGTCGAAGACGATGGCCTGTTCGGTGAACGTCGACTGCGCGCTGTAGCCGAAGTACTGCCACAGCGCAGCCGCCACGCCGGCCATGAACAGGCAGGCGAGGGCGATCATCGTCGGCAGCAGCCAGCGGCGGCGCGGCGCGGCTGCGCCCATCAGGACGCGTCCCCGCCGAACTTGTGCACGTACTGCTTGCGCATCTCGCGGCAGGAGTCGGCCTGCGCGCGACGCTGGATCTCGCTACGCGACGGATCCTGGCTGCGCTGCACGCATTGCTCGATGGCGTGGCGCTCGGCGGCCTGCACATCCACGGTCTGCGGCTGCAGGCAGACCCAGGCCAGCGCGGCCAGCATCAACACCACAAAGCCACCACAGCCGGCCATTACCAGGTGGAACTTCAGTCTCTCGGCGCGCATCGACGCACGTCCCTTCATCCATACATTGCATACAAAATATCATCTTGTATGGATGAGGCGCCATGCGCCCGGTTCAGACGATGGCGTTGTGCCGGGCCCCGGGGGCCTCAGACAGGATCTCGTTCAGTTTGGCCAGCGCCCCGGCCAGCGCATCCTGGTCAACTGCGCCGCCCAGCGACAGGCGGATGGCGTTGCCCGGTGGCGGTTCCTCCACGCTGAAGGCGTCCGAGCTGGCGATGCCCAGACCCTGTTCCTGTGCGGCCTGGATCAGCCGGTACTGGTCCAGCCGCGGCGGTAGCGGCAGCCATACGTGCAGGCCGGCCGGGTGCGCCCGCGCGCGGGACGGCAGGTACTGCGCGGCAATCGCCTGGCGCTCGCGCAGCTCCTGCTGGAAGCGCTGCACCATGTCCTGGGCCTGGCCGCTGCGGATCCACTGCGACGCCACCGCCACCATCGACTGGGTCGGCATCAGCGCGATCGCACGCAGGGCGTCCAGCACCGGTTCCATCGGTTCGCCGCCCGGCACCACCAGGTAGGCGGTGCGCAGGCCCGGTGCCAGGCACTTGGACAGGGTGGAGATGTAATACACCGGGCAGCCGGCGTCGCGGTGGGCGGCCAGCGGCGGTGCGGCGTCCCCGGCCAGCAACCAGTAGGGATCGTCTTCGATCACGGTCAGATCGTGGCGCTTGGCAACCGCCAGCAGGGCCTGCCGGCGTTGTGCCGACATCGTCGCCGTGGTCGGGTTCTGGATGGTCGGTACCAGGTACAGCAGGCGCGGGCGGCGCAGCTGGCAGGCCTCTTCCAGCGCTTCGGGCAGCATGCCTTCGGCGTCCATCGCCACCGGCACCACACCCCGCTGCAGCACGCGCGCGGCGGCCAGCAGGCCCGGGTAGGTCAGCTGCTCGGCAGCGATCAGCTCGCCCGGCTGGGTGCGGGCCAGGATCAGTGCGCACAGTGCGGTCTGCGCGCCGGGGCAGATCACCACCTGGTCGGCACCCACCGTGCCCAGCACCGGTGACAGCCACTGCACGGCGGCGGCGCGGTCCTCGCGGGTGCCGGCGCCGACGTGGTAGCTCATCAGTTCGCCCTGGCCCAGCTGCTGGCCCACGTGCTGGAAACCGGCCTCCATGCCCTGTGCGAACGGCGCGCTGCCCAGCAGCGGCGGGATGTTCATGCTCAGGTCCACCGAGGTGCTGCGGTTGCCGGCCGACAGCGCGATGAAGGTGCCGCCGGCGCCCTGCGCATCCAGCAGGCCAGCCTGGCGCAGCTCGGCAAAGGCCCGGGTGACCGTGGTCAGGTCCACGCCCACCTGCTGGGCCAGGTCGCGCTGCGGCGGCAGCCGGTCGCCCGGACGCAGCACGCCGTCATCCACTGCCTCGCGCACCTGCTGGGCGATCTGCAGGTACAGCGGGCCAGCGCCCTCGCGGAAGGGGCGAACCCAGGTGCGATTGGGGTGTTTCAGGCGGCGGCCGGCGGCAGGTGGCGTCATCGGTCAGTTTTCCATACGTGCAGATGCACAAGTCCATACAATCATGTATCTTGTATGGGCTTGATTGGAGTGGATCGCTCTCTTGTAGGCGACCTCGTACCCACAGTGTAGCCGCTCCACGCCCGGGCGCTGCGCGCAGGCGAGCCGGTCAAGCGCGCTTCTTCAACAGGGTTGACCTCCAATGAATATCTGCTGGAACCGCATCCGCCTGGCGCTGGTCGCCCTGGCCTGCGTCGGCCTGTCGGGCTGTGACTGGGTGCTGCTGGATTCGAAGGGCATGGTCGGGCTCGCCCAGCGCGACCTGATCCTGATCTGCATCGGCCTGATGCTGATCGTGGTGATACCGGCCATCGTGCTGACCTTCGTATTCGCCTGGCGCTTCCGCGCCGGCAACACCAAGGCGAAATACACGCCGGAGTGGTCGCACTCCACCAAGGTGGAGATCGTGGTCTGGGGCGTGCCGCTGCTGATCATTGCCGGCCTGGCCGTGATCGTGTGGAAGTCGACCCACGAACTGGACCCGTACAAGCCGCTGGACGTGGCCGGTGAGCCGCTGCACGTGGACGTGATCGCCACCGACTGGAAATGGGTGTTCGTATACCCGGACCTGGGCATCGCCACGGTCAACCAGCTCAACTTCCCGGCCAACCGCCCGCTGGCGTTCAACATCACCTCCAACTCGACGATGAATACCTTCTTCATCCCGCAGCTGGGTGGGCAGATCTACGCGATGGCCGGCATGCGCACGCAGCTGCACCTGATCGCCAACGAGCCCGGCCAGTTCCGTGGCATGTCCGGCAACTACAGCGGGCATGGCTTCTCGAACATGAAGTTCATTGCCACCGCCAGCAGCAACGAGGAGTTCGAGCGCTGGGTGGCCGAGGTACGCAGCGCACCACAGGCGCTGGACTTCAACCAGTTCAAGGCGCTGGCCGCACCGTCGAAGAACGCGCCGGTGCAGCACTTCTCCAGCGTCGAACCGCTGCTGTTCAAGAAGGTCATCGACCAGTTCATCGGCGTCGGTGAGAACACCGCTGCTGCGTCCCCGGCGGGTGCTGCCGGTGGTGCCCAGGTTTCCCAGGAGTAACGAACATGTTGGGTAAATTGACGTGGGAGGCCGTGCCGCTGCACGAGCCGATCGTCGTGGTCACGCTGGCGGCCATGGTGCTGGGTGGCCTCGCGCTGCTTGGCGCGGTGACGTACTTCAAGCTATGGGGCGTGCTCTGGCGCGACTGGTTCACCACCGTGGACCACAAGAAGATCGGCATCATGTACGTGGTAGTGGCGCTGGTCATGCTGGTGCGTGGCTTCGCCGACGCGCTGATGATGCGCGCGCAGTTGGCCGCGGCCGGGCCAGGCAGTGATGGCTTCCTGCCACCGGAGCACTACGACCAGATCTTCACCGCGCATGGCGTGATCATGATCTTCTTCGTGGCCACCCCGTTCGTGGTCGGCCTGATGAACATCATCGTGCCGCTGCAGATCGGCGCACGCGACATGGCGTTCCCGTTCCTCAACGCCTTCAGCTTCTGGATCTTCGTGGTTGGCGCTGCGCTGATGATGATCTCGCTGGGCGTTGGCGAGTTCGCCATGACCGGCTGGGTGGCCTATCCGCCGCTGTCGGGCATCGAGTTCAGTCCGGGCGTAGGCGTGGACTACTACATCTGGGCGTTGCAGGCCTCGGGCATCGGCACATTGCTGACCGGCGTCAACCTGTTCATCACCATCCTGCGCATGCGTGCGCCGGGCATGACCCTGATGAAGATGCCGGTGTTCACCTGGACCGTGCTGGTCACCAGCGTGATCATCATCGCCGCCTTCCCGATCCTGACCGTGGCGCTGGGTGCGCTCACCCTGGACCGCTACCTGGACTTCAACTTCTACACCAACACGTTGGGTGGCAACCCGATGATGTACGTGAACCTGGTGTGGGCCTGGGGCCACCCGGAGGTGTACATCCTGGTGCTGCCGGCGTTCGGCATCTTCTCTGAAGTCACCGCCACGTTCGCGCGCAAGAAGCTGTTCGGCTACAAGTCGATGGTGGGCGCCACGCTGGCGATCGGCATCCTGTCGTTCATCGTCTGGCTGCACCACTTCTTCACCATGGGCTCGGGTGCCAGCGTCAATGCCTTCTTCGGCATCATGACGATGATCATCGCCATCCCCACCGGCGTGAAGATCTTTACCTGGCTGTTCACCATGTACGGCGGCCGCGTCGAGTTCAGCGTACCGATGCTGTGGACCATCGCCTTCCTGGTCACCTTCACCATCGGTGGCATGACCGGCGTGCTGCTGGCCATCCCGGGCGCGGACTTCCTGCTGCACAACAGCCTGTTCCTGGTCGCCCACTTCCATAACACCATCATCGGCGGCGCGCTGTTCGGCTACCTGGCCGGCTTCGCCTACTGGTTCCCGAAGGTGTTCGGCTTCACCCTCAACGAGCGCCTGGGCAAGTGGTCGTTCGCCTGCTGGGTGATCGGCTTCTACCTGGCCTTCATGCCGCTGTACATGCTGGGCTTCATGGGCATGACCCGCCGCATGAACCAGTACGACAACCCGGCGTGGACGCCGTACCTGATCGCCGCCTTCATCGGTGCACTGTTCGTGTTCGCGGGCATCATCCTGATGCTGGTGCAGATCTACGTGAGCGTGCGCGACCGCAAGCGCAACCTGGACCTGACCGGCGACCCGTGGAACGCACGCACGCTGGAATGGGCCACGCCGTCGCCGCCGCCGTTCTACAACTTCGCCGTGGTGCCCAAGGCCGATGAGCTGGATGCCTTCCACGAAGCGAAGAAGCGCGGCCTGCCGCCGCCGCCGAAGACGTACGCCCCGATCCACATGCCGAAGAACACCGGCGTGCCGCTGATCCTCAACATCTGGATCCTGGTGCTGTGCTTCGCCCTGGTCTGGCACATCTGGTGGATGGCCGCAGCCAGCTTCATCGCGATGATCGTGACCCTGATCGTGCGGTCCTACGACGAGGACGTGGATTACTACGTCAGTTCCGAAGAGGTGGCGCGCACCGAAGCGGCCAACCTTGCCAAGCTGAAGGAGGTACGCGCATGAACCTGTTGACCCGCCCGGAGCTGGCCAGCGACACGCAGGCGCACGAGGACCACCGCGAGCACGACCATGGCCACGAACAGGGCGGCATGAAGGTGTTCGGCATGTGGGTGTACCTCATGTCCGACTTGGTGCTGTTCGGTTCCCTGTTCGCCTCGTACGCGGTGCTCAGCACCGCCTACGCCGGCGGCCCCACCGGCAAGGAGCTGTTCTCGCTGCCGTTCGTGATGGCCGAGACCTTCCTGCTGCTGGTCTCCAGCATCACCTACGGCCAGGCCGTGCTGGCCATGCATCGCCACGATGCCTCGGCGGTGCTGCGCTGGCTGGGCGTGACTTTCGTGCTCGGTGCCTCGTTCATCGGCATGGAGATCTACGAGTTCTCGCACCTGATCCACGAAGGCGCGGGCCCGAGCACCAGTGCCTACCTGTCGGCGTTCTTCGCGCTGGTCGCCACCCACGGCCTGCACGTGGCCAGCGGCCTGATCTGGATGGCGGTGGTCATGCACCAGGTCTACCGCCGTGGCCTGACCCCGACCAACATCACCCGCGTGTCGTGCCTGAGCCTGTTCTGGCACTTCCTGGACCTGGTGTGGATCTGCGTCTTCACCTTCGTCTACCTGATCGGAGCCTTCTGACATGGCCCACGTCGAAACCTCGCGCGCCGGCAATGCGCACGGCTCCACCAAGTCCTACCTGATCGGCTTCGTGCTGTGCGCGCTGCTGACCGTGGTGCCGTTCGCACTGGTGATGAATCCGGTGCTGTCGCGGCCGCTCACGCTGTTCCTGCTGGTCGGCTTCGCAGTGGCGCAGATCCTGGTGCAGCTGGTCTATTTCCTGCACATGGACCGCAAGTCCGAAGGTGGCTGGAACCTGGCCAGCTTCGTGTTCACCCTGGTGATCCTGTTCATCGTCGTCGCGTTGTCGGTCTGGATCATCTGGAGCATGCACTACCACATGATGATCAACTGAGCCTGCGAACCGTGAAAGGCATTGCGTTCCCCCATCGTGGCCTGCGCCTGGCCGCAGGCCTGCTGCTCGGCCTGCTGGCCGGCTGCAGCGCGCAGTCGCGCATGGACTTCTATGCGAAGGACATCGCCTGCGAAGAACTTGGCCAGCAGTGGTCGATGCCCGACAGCCGCGGCACCGTGCGCGGCCCGAAGGACCTGCAGGGGCAGGTGACCTACCTGTTCTTCGGTTTCACCAGCTGCCCGGACGTGTGCCCGACCACGATGGTCGAGCTGAGCCAAGTCAAGCACCTGATGGGCAAGGATGCCGATCAGCTGCAGGTCGTGTTCGTCAGCGTCGACCCGGCCCGCGACACGCCCGAGGTCGCGCGCACCTATGTGGAAGCGTTCGATCCCAAGGCAATCGCGCTGGTTGGCAACGATGCGCAGCTGGCCGCGATGGCCAGCGACTTCAAGGCGTTCTACCAGAAAGAGCCCGGCCAGGTACCGGATACCTACACCATGAGCCACATTGCCGGTGGCTACGTGTTCGACCGCCAGGGCCGCCTGCGCCTGTTCGCGCCGTACGGCATGCCGGTGGAAAAGCTGTTCTCGGACGTGCAGCGCCTGCTGCTCGAGCCCGGCCACCCGGCCGCCGGCAACGACGCGCTGGCCAGCTGCCACCTCAAGCACAGCGGCACACTGGCCGCGCGGTAACGCCGGTGGGTGCCAACCTTGGTTGGCACGTCCGAATCTGCTCCTGGTAGATGCCAGCCTTGGTTGGCACAGCTGTAGAGCCGAGCCCATGCTCGGCGCCGCGCGCACCGCGCCTGCGGCACCCCGTAGACAGCAGCCGAGCATCGGCTCGGCTCTACACGCGCACGGCCCCGGCAGGTGTCGACCGTTGGTCGGCACACCCCCACACCAATCCCCGGCCGGCCAGGAGAGCCAGCCGGCCGGGGCACCGCTCAACGCCTTACTTGGTCTCTTCCCACTGCACCACGTCCGGCTCGGTGGCGCGGATACCGGCGGTGGACAGCAGCTTGGTGCTCGCATCCAGCGCCGCGTTCACCGACGGGTACTCCACGATCGCCTGGCCCGACGCCTTGGAGACCTTCACCACGGTGCCACCGGTGGCCGTAGCCGCGCGCTGGGCCGATGCTGCATCGGTGAAGAACACCTTGACCCGCGAGGTCGCCACCACCGGCGCTCCGTCACGGGAGACCGCCGCCGCGAACTTGCCGGCACCGGCATCAGCAGGCGCCGCCGCGGCGCCATCCAGCGAACGCTTGGTACGCGAGCTGGTGGTCGCCGCCGCCTGCGGGGTGATCGTGAACTGGCCGCCGCTGGCCTGCTTTACCGTTGCCGAGGGCGACAGCTGGAAACGCGTGCCGCCCACATCGAACGAGCGGCCGGTAGCGGACGCCTTCAGTTCCTGAGCATCCACGGTCGACAGGGTCCTGGCCGGAGGGGTCTGCCCCGAGCTCTGTGCCCAGGCAGGGGAGGTCATCGCCGCGAAGGCGAGCGTGCTCAACAGAATGGTGGTCTTCATCATCAGTGCCCCAGAACGCGGATCTTGAAGAATTCGAGGTTGCCACGCGATGCAGCGGTCGCGGCCTGCCCCATGTCGGTCACTTCCAGCGTCCAGGTGCCCGTGGCGTTCTCATCCAGGAAGGCATTGCTGGACAGCAGGTCCCAGCTGGTGAAGTTGCTCTGCGCGCCACCCGTGCCCGAACCGATCGCGGTGAACGCCGGTTGCACCACGCTGCGGGTACCGCTGGGTGACACCAGCACGAACTGCAGCTGGCGCGTGTTGCGGTGGTTGACCCGGAAGCCCAGCTGCACGCTTTCGATGTTGCGCGCGCCGTTGGCCAACTGGAAGGTCAGGCGTGCAGCGGCGGCCGAGGTGTTGCCGATGGCCACGGTACGCGTGGTGTTGCGCCAGCCGCTGTCGACCAGCGCACCGAGCGACTGGAAGTTCTCGGCCACCTGCACCGCGCGTGCAGCGTTGACCACGCCGAAGCCATACCAGTTGCTGTAGGCACGGCCGGCAGCATTCACCGTCCAGCCTGGCACCAGCGTGCGCCCGTCGGCCAGCGTCACCGCCGGCTGGTTCGGGTGGTTGCGGGTGGCGGTGGTGGCCAGGATGTACTTCACATCGCGATAGGACAGGTTCGGATTGGCTTCCAGCACCAGTGCCGCCACGCCCGAGACCATCGGCGCTGACGCCGAGGTGCCGTTCATCTTGGCGGTGTAGTTGCAGGTGCTGTCGATGGCCGACAGGTTGCTGTCCAGCGTGTTCTGGCGGTTGGTGTTCTTGTTGCTGCCCTGCGCGCACCCGGTCACGTCGGTGGTGACGATGGCCGGGTCGTAGGCGCGTGCCACCAGGCCGGGGGCGTACTGGGCCTGCAGGCCGTATTCGCCGCCGAAGGCCGACACCCACAGCGCCGAGCCGGTGGAGGAATACGACGAGCGCACGCCATCGGCACGCACCGCGCCTACCGTGATCACGTTGAACAGGTTGTTGCGCGGATCGCGTCCGGCCGGCACGCAGCCGGTGTTGCGGTTCTTGGTGTCGGTGGTGCAGACATCCTGGGTCTGGCTGATCGAGGCATTGTTGAAGTTGTTGCCCGCCGACTTCACGTAGATGCCGCCGCGGCCACCGCGCGTCCCCGACAGTGCCTGCTCATACGAACGAATCGTGTTTTCGCTGTACGCCAGCGGCAGGTTCGGATTGCCCGGGCCGGCGCCCCAGCTGTTGTTGAAGACCTGCACGTCGGCCGATTCCGCGCCGTCCCACCAGGCGTACTCGATGTTGCTCTGCTGGTTGCCCAGGGCTGAGCGCGAAATCGGGTTGAAGCCCTTCAGCGTCGCCGCCGGGGCCACACCGCGCACGCCCAGGTTGTTGGCGCCCACCGCGCCCGCAATGCCGCCGACCATGGTGCCGTGGTTGTCGACATCCGGGTTGGTCGGGGTGGGGTTGTTCGAGCCGTTGATGAAGTTCTTGCCGGCCACCGCGGCCACGTTGGCGGCCAGGTCCGGGTGCGCGATCTGCAGGCCATCGTCGACGATGGCGATGGTGACGCCCTGGCCGCGGATGCCGTTGCGGAACAGGCCATCCACGTTCAGGTCGTTGCCGGCCACCGGCAGGGTGTCAGCCGGGACCGTCTGCCCGGTGTTGAGCAGGTGCCACTGTATCCCCGCCAGTGGATCGGCCTGTTGGGCCTGGGCGGTGACGGCCAGGCTGCCCAGCACCAGGGCAGTGGCAAGGGCCAGGCGCGCAGAGCGCGGTGGCGCGGAGCGTTGCGTGTGTCGCTTCATACACGAATCCTTCTGTTGTGAATCGGCATGGCAGGACGGCGGGGCGGAACTGCCCCATCGCAACGAGCCAAACGCGACACAACGGAGAACCCCCTACCTCTTCACATCCGCAATGTACGAATATGCAAATTGCGTCACAAACACTTAGTACGTCAGGTTATGACAGGGCGCGCGAATGCCTTCACGCCATCTTCGCGCGCTTGCTTCGGGTGCGGGAAACTCGGGTAACCACATGCAGGTGAAGACACATGAAGAAGGAACGCCAGCGTGCACGTGCGCGCGCAGACCAGACCCCGCTCTCGGTTGCCGCCATCCGCAAGGTGGTGCTGTCGATGTACCACCGTCGCCATGATTACTGGACCGATGCGGATATCGCCGAGCTGCTGCCGGCGCTCGCCACATTCAATATCACGACGATCAAACAGTTGCGCTTGCTGATGAAGCGGCACCGACGCGCGCTGCTGCAGGAGGAAAGAGTGAAGATGCGTAGGGCGCAGACACTGCACCTGCTGGCTGAGGATGGTCCCTGTGGCATCGATGTACACGCCAATACCAGCTACTACGCCATCGGCGGCCTGGTCCGCACCAGCATGGAACACGAATTCGGCTTCGAGACGATGCTGCCCTTCCACGAGGTGCGCGAGGACGAACCCACGTGGTGCGGTGCCTGCCCGGTGGGTGTGGCAGCGCCGCCGGGGCATCATCGCGCGCCCTCACATCGCGCTGTGCTACTACAGCCCGTGCACCCTTCCGCACGGAGCACGATGATGGTCAATCCGCTCGCCCAGGCCCATCGCGGCCTCGGCACCACGCTGTTCAGCCTGTTGAACCCGATACCCTTCGGCTTCTTCGTCGGTGCACTGATCTTCGACGCGATCTATCTCAACAGCGCCGAGGTGATGTGGGGCAAGGCCGCCGCTTGGCTGATCACGTTCGGCCTGCTGATCGCCATCGTGCCGCGCCTGATCAACCTGTTCGCGGTCTGGCGCCGCAACGGCACGGCCACCCGCATCGACCGCATCGACTTCTTCCTCAACCTGGTCGCGGTGGTGCTGGCCATCTGGAACGCCTTCGTGCACAGCCGCGATGCGTATGCCGTTGCTGTGCCGGGCACGATCCTGTCGGCGCTGACCGTGGCCCTGATCGCCCTGGGCCTGATCCTGTTGTCATTGCAGCCACCGGTGCTGCAGGGAGGTCGTCATGCCTAAGCACATCCTGCCCACCGTGGCCGCGCTGGCACTGGCCGTCACCCTGTCGGCCTGCGCCGGCAAGGCCGAATACCATCCGGCCGACCAGTCGGGACCGCAGCCGCCACTGCCCAAGCCGGCCAACTTCCTGATGCCGCCGATGCAGGTGCCCAAGGGCGTGGGCTGGGCCGACGGCCAGGCCCCCACGGTGGCCGAAGGCCTGAAGATCGAGCGCATCGCCGCCAACCTGCAGCACCCGCGCCGGCTGCTGACCCTGCCCAACGGCGATGTACTGGTGGTGGAAGGCAATGGCCCCGGCGAAGAGCCGGTCACCACACCCAAGCAGTGGATCGCCGGCAAGGTGAAGGCGCGCTCGGGCAAGGCCGGCAAGGGCGGCAATCGCGTCACGCTGCTGCGCCGCTCGCCGGGCACCAACACCTGGACCCAGCACGTCTACATCGAGGGCCTGCATTCGCCATTCGGCATCCAGCTGATCGGTGACACGCTGTATGTGGCCAACACCGGCAACATCATGCAGTACCACTACGTGCCCGGCGAAACCCGCATGTCCGACAAGGGCCGCGAGTTCACCGACCTGCCCAGCACCATCAACCACCACTGGACCAAGGAACTGCTGGCCAGCCGCGATGGCAGCAAGCTGTACGTGGGCGTCGGCTCCAACAGCAACATTACTGAAAATGGCCTGGCCGTCGAATACCGCCGCGCGGTCGTGCTGGAGGTGGACGTAGCCACCCGTGGCAGCCGCATCTTCGCGTCGGGCATCCGCAACCCGACCGGGCTGGACTGGGAGCCGAGCACTGGCCAGCTGTGGGCCGTGGCCAACGAGCGTGATGAGATCGGTGCCGACCTGGTGCCGGATTACCTCACCTCGGTGAAGGAAGATGGCTTCTACGGCTGGCCCTACAGCTACTACGGCCAGCACGTGGACGAGCGCGTGCAGCCGCAGCGGCCGGACCTGGTGGCCAAGGCGATCGTGCCGGACTACGCCATCGGCTCGCACGTGGCACCGCTGGGCCTGCTGTTCTACACCGGCCAGGCACTGCCGGCGCAGTACCACGGCGGCGCCTTCATCGGCGAGCACGGCAGCTGGGACCGCTCGCCACTGAGTGGCTACGAAGTGGTCTACGTACCGTTCAAGGACGGCAAGCCGACCGGGCGGCCGCAGACCGTGGTCAGCGGCTTCACCTCGAAGGACGAGAAGACCCTGATGGGTGCGCCGGTGGGCATGGCGATGGACGCCGAGGGTGCGCTGCTGGTGGCCGACGACGTGGGCGACGTGGTGTGGCGGGTGTCGGCGAAATAGCTGTGTAGCGTCGAGCCACGCTCGACTGCTGTGGATCCGGCCTTTGTAGAGCCGAGCCCATGCTCGGCTTACGCGCGCAGCGCGCGGGTTTCCGTGCACCGAGCGAACAGCAGCCGAGCATGGGCTCGGCTCTACAGTTCGGCGGTACTGCTGCGGAACCCGCTGAACACCGATTCCGCAGCAAACCCCACGCCGCCCAGCAGCACGCCGAAGTACACCACCGTGGCCACCACGAAGCCGTAGCCGGCTGCCACCGCCGCACCATCGCGCTGGATGAAGCCAATCGCAAACGACATCAGCGCCAGCGCCGGCAGCGTGTTGCTGAAGGGAATCGGCCCGGCCGGCGCCATCAGCAGCAGGGTCGCAAACACCAGCATCAGGTTGTTCAGGCGCATCATCTTCTTCGAGCGCACCATCACCGCCAGCCGCATCGGCCGCGACAGCCGCTCCATGCGGTGCACCCATTTCAGCGCACGGCCCAGGTTGGCCTTCAGCTTTTCGGTGGCGATCCCGCGGCGCGCCAGCTTCTGCGGCACCCACAGCGGGCGGTCGCGCACCCGGCTCAGGCCGATCAGCAGGATCGAGGCGCCAAACACCGTGCTCAGCCCGGGAATCGCCACCGGAATGATGAAGATGGCCGAGAGCAGGATCACGACCAGCAGCAGGCCCTCATCGCCCAGCGCGCTGAGCAGGGTGCCGACGCTCACCTGGTCGCCGGGCAGCTCGTCGATCATCTGCTCGATCTGCTGGGCCAGGGGCGCGCTGTCGTTGGTTTCGGGGGCACGGTAGGTCATGCGTCGCAAGGTTCTCCAGGGAAGGGCGGTCAATGGGCCGTCCTGCGGTGGGGGACGCACAGGCTCCTGCAGTATCCCGGCCAAGGTGGGCAAAGAGGTGAACCGGGCATGAGGGGGTAAACTGCCGTGCCCCGCATGAGTTGAACGCAATGGACATGGGCCGCAGGCAATCGACCATCGAACTGGTCGCCATCGACATGGATGGCACGCTGCTGGACCCGTCGCACCAGCTCACCCCCCGCGCCAGGAAGGCCATCGCGCAGGCGCGCGCACTGGGCGTGCACATCGTGCTGACCAGTGGCCGCCCGGTTCCCGGCCTGGCGCCGTACCTGCACGAGCTCGGCATCACCGGCAACGACGACTACTGCATCGCCTGCAATGGCGGCCTGGTGCAGCGCATCGGCACGCGCGAAACCGTGGTCGAGTATCCGCTCAGCTTCGACGACTTCCTGTTCTGCGAGCAGGTCGCCCGCGACTTGGGCGTGCACTTCCAGGCGCTGGACAGCCAGCGCATGTACACGCCCAACCAGGACATCAGCTACTACACCGTGGCCGACTCGCATCTTTCGCGGATGCCGCTGTCGTATCGCCGCGTGGAAGACATGGACCCGTCCATGTCCTTCATCAAGCTGATGATGATCGACGAACCCGAGGTGCTGGACGCTGCCATCGCGCGCCTGCCCAGCGCGCTGACCGAGCGCTTCGCGGTATTGAAGAGCGCGCCGTTCTTCCTGGAAGTGTTCGACCACCGCGCCGGCAAGGGGCCGAGCCTGCAGAAGTTGGCCGAGCACCTGGGCATCGACCGCGCCAACGTGATGGCCATCGGCGACCAGGAGAACGACCTCACCATGCTGCAGTACGCCGGTACCAGCGTGGCCATGGGCAATGCCATCGATGCGGTGAAGGCGGTGGCGCGGTTTGAGACCAGCAGCAATGCCGATGAAGGCGTGGCGCGCGCGATCGAGCGTTTCGTCCTGCAGTAACCGCGCGTCCCTACGCTCTGGTAGCTGCCAACCTTGGTTGGCACACACAATCGGCAAGCGCCGACCAAGGTCGGCCTCTACCAGGCCCCATTCGCCCCGGTAGGTGCCAACCTTGGTTGGCACGCGCAGACGGCAAGCGCCGACCAAGGTCGGCCTCTACCAGGCCCCATTCGCCCCGGCAGGTGCCAACCTTGGTTGGCACACGCAGGCGGCAAGCGCCGACCAAGGTCGGCCTCTACCAGGCCCCATTCGCCCCGGCAGGTGCCAACCTTGGTTGGCACACGCAGGCGGCCAGCGCCGACCTGGGTCTATACCCACGTATAGCCCACCCATCCCCACCGCCATCGGCGCTGTACCACCGCGCAATGGCGGATGCGGCAGCGCGATGCAAGAATTTCGCACGTCGAAATCACGCCATCGAATCCTGCGGCAGATGATCGTCTTCCTCTGCTGACCGGCGCGCACCGCGCCGTCGCTCTCTCAACGCAATCGCACCGCCAGCCAGGGCGCCGACACCGGCGCTGCAACGCGCTGGGCGTGCGCCTGCGCGGCTCTCTCCCTGCACCCTGGATCTACTGCCATGAACACCCCACCCACGACGCGCCTCGCCCTGGCCATCATCGCGGCCACCACTGCACCTGCCTACGCAGCAGACACGCACGACGCCGCGCTCGACACGCCCACCACGCTCAACGCCCTGCAGGTCATCGCCACGCCGCGCGGTGCGGCCGTGGCACCGACCCAGGTGGTCGGTCCCAACCGCTACATCATCAAGGCCGAGGACCTCGACGCGATGGTCACCGGCAACAATGGCCTGGCCATGCTGAAGCAGGTGCCGGGCGCGAGCTATACCGCCACCGATGGGCTGGGCCTGGATATCTCCGCCACCAGCCTGTTCGTGCGCGGCTTCCGCATGAACGAAATGGGCATCACCTTCGAAGGCGTGCCGCTGAATGACAACGGCTTCCTCTCGCTTACCGGCACCAGCGTGGTGAACGTGGGCGTGCCCGATGGCATCGGCGCGATCACGGTCAGCCCCGGTGGCGCACCGGTCAGCGTGTTCTCCAGCAGCGTCAACGGCGGCAGCTTGGAATACCGCCTGCGCGACCTGCAGGACACGCCCAGCCTGCGCGTGAAGCAGGGCGTGGGCAGCAACAGCACGCTGGTCACCACCGTATCCGGGCAGAGCGGCCAGCTCGGCGAGCATGGCCCGAAAGTGCTGGTCGACCTGCAGCGCGTGTCCGCCGACAAGTACCAGGGCGAGGGCACGCAGAACTTCCTGCGCGGCGACCTGAAGCTGCAGCAGGACGTCGCCTGGGGCGATGTCACCGTGTTCCTGTCCGACAGCAAGGCCAAGGTCTGGGGTTACAACAACATTTCCTTCGACATGATCCGCAAGCTGGGCTGGAAGGCCGACATCTTCTACCCGGACTACGCCTGGGCGTATTACGTGGCCTCGCCGGAGAACGCAGACAAATCCTGCGGCGCCTATACCTGTGGTGAACTGTCCGGGCTTATTCCCTACGACACCGGCCAGAGCACGCGTGACCGCGTGTCCTCGATCAACCACCGCTTCCAGATCAGTCCGGCGCTGAGCGGCAACGTGCAGCTGTACAACGCCAACAGCCACACCCAGGCCACGCTGACCGACCCGAACGTGCCGTCGCCCAACGGCGCGCCGTTCTCCGAACAGGTGCAGACCCCGCGCCTCAACCGGCTGGGCGGCATGGTCAACCTGCAGTTCGAGACCGGCGCGCACACCGTCACCGCCGGCTTCTGGCAGGAGAAGAGCAAGGCCGCCGCCAAGACCGAGTGGTACCAGCAGCCGCTGCTGGGCGAGGGCCCGCCGCTGAAGGCCACCGGTCCGTTCGATGTGTACGGCCCCGCGTTCAAGACCGACAACGCATCGAGCTGGGTGACCCGCTCGCGCCAGTTCTACCTGCAGGACGACATCGTGCTGAACGACACGCTGAAGCTGGGTGTCGGCTTCAAGGCCGTGGACTTCCGCACCCGCGGCGGCGGCCTCGGTGACGCCAAGGACCGGCCGGTGAACGGCACGCTGCGCGCGAAGAGCAACTTCCTGCCGCACGTCTCGCTGTTCTGGAGCCCGACCGAATCCACCGATGCCTTCATCGACCTGGCCAATACTATGAACGGCTATCGCGTGGCCCAGCGCGGAAACATCGGCTACACCGCCTCGGCGTGGACCATCACCGACCAGGAGGAGTTCGACCGCGTGGCCGGCACGCTGCGCCCGGAGAAGAACTGGAACCTCACCGTGGGCGCATCGCATCGCTTCGACCGGCTGACGATCACCGGCGACGTGTTCTACAACGACATCCGCAACCGACTGCTGTCGGCCGCCATCGGCACCCAGTTCGCACAGATCAACACCGTGCGGCTGATGCCGAAGATGCACGTGATCGGTGCCGACCTCGGCATCACCGCCGACCTGACTGACCACCTGCAGTTCTACCAGGGCGTGGCCGTGGCCCGTTCGTACTACGACAGCGATTTCGTGGTGGGCGACACGGTGTACCCGATCAAGGGCAACGCGCAGCCGGGCTACCCGCAGATCTCGCTGGTCAGCGACCTGTCAGCGCATTTCGGTGACTGGCGTTTTGGCGCCACCAGCACCTCCTACCTGCGCCAGCCCTTCACCTACGAGAACGACATCCGCGTGCCGACGTTCTGGCAGGTCAACACCTATGCCGCCTACCGCTTCGGTGCCGACAGCGCGGTGCCCGGCCTGGAGCTGCGGCTGGACGTGAGCAACCTGTTCAACCGCCACAACATCGGCACCGCCACCATTGCCGGCTCGTCGTTCTCGGGGGATTACCAGACCCTGCAGCGCAGCGCGCCACGGCAGCTGATGTTCAGTACCTCGATGGCGTTCTGAGGCGATGAGGGTGGGGTCAGAGCCCTTTGCTGCGCAAAGGGATCCGACCCCGCAGCCACCCCGTGATCGGGGTCAGAGCCCTTTGCGCAGCAAAGGGCTCTGACCCCCAAAACCCGCCTAGAAACCCGCCTTGCGCAAACAACAGGGGTTTTCTGGCGGCGACGCAAGGTTCCCACAATGTTGCTGGGTCATCCTGTTGGCATGGCACAGCACAACCCGCGAACCCCGTTGTTCGGCATCCGGGGCCCAGGACGGCCCCGGCAGGCTCTGTCCGTGGCGCCGGCGATCGATCTGCAGGGCGAGTACCAGTTCTGGCAGGTCTACGAACGCGTGGTCCGCCCGCTGCCCGGCGGTGGGCTGCGCCGGGCCTGGCTGGTGTGCCAGAAGGTGTACCGGGACCGCCTGCGGTTCCCGCATGACACCCGTGAAGCCGCGCTGGCGCGTGTGCTTTTCGGCAGCAACAGCACGCCCGAGCGCGCAGCCGAACTGCAGGACCTCTTCGGCCTTGTCAGCCGCCGCATGGCGTCCGTTGCCGTCCGGCGACAGGCGCCCATCCTGGGAAAGTGAATCACTGGCCAGGAATCGACACGCGTTGATGGCTTTCTCTTGGTCCGCCTGCTTTTGGCCTATTCTGGGGCGGGCTGGTAAGGACGGGAAACGATGGAAATCAGACGATCTGCACGCCTTGTGATCGTTGCTGAGGATGCGGTGTTGCTGTTCCGGTATCACGATGAACACCACGCTCCGTTCTGGGCTACACCGGGCGGGGAGCTTCTGCCCGGGGAGGGATATGCGGACGCCGCACGGCGTGAGCTCAGGGAGGAGACCGGATTGGATCTGCCGATAGGCGTGCGGCTGGAAAAGCGCGATGCCATCTACGCGGTCGCCCGATCAACGCCCGCGCGATGGCTGGAAGAATATTTTCTGGTCCGCAGCCCCAACCAGCCCGACATCCAGCGTGACGGGTGGACGGAGGAGGAAAATGCCACGATCAGGGCGTGGAAATGGTGGCGCGTAGAAGAGATGAGAGAACAGCCTGCTTCCCTGTTCAAGCCGGAATGGCTGCCGGATCTTTTTGAACGTGTGCCCGCATGACGCGGCCTGATTCTGCCCGCTGCGATTACGTGCTCGCCTTCCCCCGGTCCAGCTGCCGGTAGCCAATGGCCTCGGCCAGATGCGCCGTCTGGATCGTTTCGCAACCCGCCAGATCGGCAATCGTGCGCGCCACCCGCAGAATCCGGTGCATCGCCCGCGCCGACAGCTGCAGGCGCTCGATGGCCTGTTCCAGCATGTCCTGATCTGCCTCGCTCAGTCGGGTACAGGCCCGCAGTGCCGCCGGCGGCAGATGCGCGTTGAGCCCGCCACGCACCTGCTGCTTGGCATGGGCGGCTTCCACCCGTGCACGTACCGCCGCACTGGGCTCCCCCAGCGGCGTGCTCTCCCGCAACTCCACTGCGTCCATACGGGCCACACTGATATGCAGGTCGATACGGTCCAGCAACGGGCCGGACACGCGCGCACGGTAGCGGTTGATGCGCTCATCACTGCACAGGCAGCGGTTGCTGCGGTCGCCAGCCCAGCCGCAGGGGCAGGGATTCATCGCCGCCACCAGCTGGAATCGCGCTGGATACTGCACGCTGCGTGCCGCGCGGGCGATGCGGATGTGGCCGGATTCCAGCGGCTCGCGCAGGGTCTCCAACGCACTGCGGTTCCACTCCGGAAGCTCATCCAGGAACAGCACGCCGTGATGGGCCAGCGAGATTTCGCCAGGGCAGGGCGGATTGCCGCCACCCACCAGCGCCGCCGCGCTCGCACTGTGGTGCGGTGCCCGGAAGGGCCGCTGCCGCCATCGTCTTGGGTCCAGCCCTTCGCCACTCACCGAGGCAATCGCGGCCATCTGCAACGCCTCGGCTTCCTCGGTATCCGGCAACAGGCTGGGCAGGCGCGAAGCCAAGAGCGTCTTGCCGCAGCCAGGGCTGCCGATCAGCAGAAGGTGATGACCCCCCGCTGCGGCAACCTCCAACGCGCGCCGTGCATGCGCCTGCCCCCGCACGTCGGCCAGATCGGGCAGGGGCAACGGTGTCGTGTCCACGCGCTCCACGGGCGGCAGCAGGCGCGGATTGCCCAGACCGGCACAGCACTCCAGTAGCGTGCGCGCCACGCGCACATCCGCGTGCTCGGCCAGCGCCGCCTCGGCGGCATTGCCGGGCGGCACCACCAGGATGCGGCCGGCATCAGCCGCCGCAATCGCAGCAGGCAGCGCTCCGGCCACCGGCCGCAGTTCGCCGGTCAGCCCCAGCTCACCTAGGAACTCGTATTGCAGCAGCGACTGCGGATCGACCTGGCCACTCGCGGCAAGAATGCCCAGCGCGATGGCCAGGTCGTAGCGCCCACCTTCCTTGGGCAGGTCGGCAGGCGCGAGGTTGAGCGTGATGCGCCGCTGCGGAAAGTCGAAGCGTGCACAGAGCAGCGCGGCACGCACGCGCTCGCGGGATTCGCGCACGCTGGTCTCGGCCAGGCCGACAATCTGGGTGGCGGGCAGGCCGCCAGAGAGGTGCACTTCCACCCGCACCAGCGGGGCATCGACCCCGGCGCGGGCACGGCTGTGGACCAGCGCCAGGCTCATGTGTGGATTCCTGCAGAAAGACGCCTGATGATGCGGCAGGTAATCTGCGTGGGACTATCGGGGTTTGCCGGCAATGCGTCTCGGGGTATTTCTGCCTGCAAAGGGTGCAGCGTGCGCATCGAGGGCAAATGATCTGTGCAGCGCGGCTCTGCGATGGCGGTCTCGCAGGCCTTGCGTCAGACAAGGCGTACTACAGGGCAGTGAAGGAAAGGAACGAGCTGAAATGCAGTGCATTCGAGTAATGATGGCCCTCTCGCTCGCCATGGGCCTGCCGGGGTGCCGGGATGAGGTGGAGAGTTCAACGTATCCCATTGGCCAGACGGGAGAGACGTGCACAGCCTACAAGGGCTTCGACCGCCAGCCGCCTGAAGTAGTTGTGGCCGAGCTTGCCAAGAGAGGGTTGGATAGCAGCCGTTTGGTGCATAGGACAGTCTGCGGCCCGATCACAAGTTGGGACATTCTCCCCGCAGGGGCGTCGATCGATCGGATACCTCCGCCAGACGCATATGTAAGCGTCCACCTGCTGGAAGACGGCTCGGTTTCCGTCAGTACAGACCGCCCCTGACGTTGGCGCCGCCCTTGATGATCGAGCGGCGGGGGAACAGACAAAAGTATGGATGGGCTCGCAGGCGGGGCGAGTGGCACCCAGGTGGGCTGGAAGGGTGACAACGATACGACCCTGCGTGCTGAGAGCGGCACCAGGACAGCGGCGGAGTAGACATTGAGTTTTCCACATGTCAGGAGTACCCGGGAAATGTACAGATTCAAGGCCGAAGTCGTTTCCATAGAGGAAGATGACTACTGCATCGTAGTTGGCTTGGCCGACAGCTCGACGAATCCGTCTCGTTACGTGGTATTGCAGAACGCGAAGGCGTATGACGACCAGGACGAAGAGTTGGGCATGGCGCACGCCCATATCGAGGTCGGTGGAGGTCTTGAGCCTTGCTATGGCGGTCTGGTGCATATCTCTCTGCGGCGCATGGAGCTTGAGCTGTCTCTCTCCGAAAGTGCACAGAGGAAGCTTGGGATCACTGGTGGGATTGCAGTGACACTGAAAACGTTGGAAAACGGCAGCAAGCTGAAGGCCGCGTTGCGGAAAATCTGTGTTGCGGAGGGTATTCCGCTTGATCTGAACTCGTCTGGACCGGATTGAGTTCATGCTGTGCCGCACTGCCTGCGAGAGGCGGGCTGAGCGGGGACAAGAGGCAGCAGGTCCGGACAGGCGAATGTGTTCCGGCTCATTTTCAAAGCCGGGGGAGTGGCATGAAAGCTGACGAATTTGTATCCGCTATCCAGCGCTATGTGCTTGAATCATCCGTGGGTAGTACGATCTCGAACCTGGCGTATCCACCGGGCCGTCGGGTGGCCCCAGACCTGTTGGCACCGTCCGAATGGTCCAACAGCTTGTCCGCTGTAGAAGCCGACATGTTGCGAGCCGTTGCCGGTGAAGCTGCCCGTTCGGCGGTCTTCGGGTTTCTGGCGGTGCTTGATGGCACCCGTGTCATCGATTCAGAGAAAGGCACCTTCGAGCTTCACCATGTGGGTCGCGAGAAGCGCCTGGCGAATCCGTCTGGCATCGATCTACACGACCTGCTCGAATAGGTGGGGGATGCGCGCGCAGCACTGGCATGGAGCGTGGGACTGATGAAACTGAACTTCGTGGCGGACTGCGACTGGGAGTCGCATGTTGGCAGGATAAAAAGTCATTACGTAGAGCGCTCCGCCACATTCGAGTCCAGGAGCTACGGGAACGAAGTGGCTTCTGTGGCATTGCTTTTCGTGTGTCGAGATCCCGAGCTGGATTTCAAGCGAAGAGTGCAGTTTCGGCGAAAGAAGGCGGAGTTCTATACCGATGTGATGCTTGACCTGCCGACCATCGTTCCGCTCTCGATGAAGGAGAAAATGCGGTATGTCTCCCGCGAATTGCTTGAGCAGTTGGCGGAGCAACTGGGCAGGGTGAAGTTCAAGGACTTCGACCATGCAAGGTTTCTGATGGATCTGAAGGTATGGCTGGAGGACATCGATAGCCGTTACAACGGCCAATCGTCGGGTGCATGGCACTATGCCTCGGGCGAGGCGTCCTAGTCGCTCCGGAAGTCACCGATGCTCACTTGCTGGTCAATTTTCTCAACGGAATGAGGGATCCATTGCAGCGCTATCTTTGTGATCTGGATGTAACAGGCAATCTTTCGGCGGGCCGCGATGTCGAGCAGCTGCTCTCCGATCGATATGAGTTGGATCAGCGTGTGATTCGCTTTGTCTCCATTGAGCAGGCCAATCTGAACGCCTGGAGGGTTCGTCTTTGCGAAGTATTTGACAATGGAGCGCCTGGCTTCATCGATGTGTACGAGTTCGAGGCGGTGGATCCTGATCATCCCTTTGGTACCGAGTGGACGTTTGATTCGGTTGACGGCGCCTTGAGGTTCGCGCGGGACGTGCTGAGGACCAATCAGGGGCGCTATGTGAACCAAGGACTGATTCAAGACGAGTACAAGGACCGCTATCGTCCGGAATGGTGATACGCCTCTGGAACGAGTGGGCTATCCGAGTCAAGAATGCTCTGTGATCATTCTTTCAGATGGATGGACGAAGTTGTCATGAAGACACGCAGACTCATCTTGATTGCGCTGGGTATGTTGCCTGCAGCAGCAGGCTTCCCCGCAGGGAATCCACGCGTGGACTTTGTATCGAAAGCCTTCCGCGATGGAAGTTTCATCCCGCATGTCTACAGCGAGAGGGATTTCCTGCGCCGCTATGGTGATGGCGAGCTGGTCGTGGATGCCACAGGACTGATGCGGCGTAGATACCTGGATCCCACTACCCGATTGGAGGTGCTGATCACCTCCAACCCTGACGTGGCTCCGCAGTTCCGAACCATTGATGAGATCCGCGTTTCATCGATCAGCGCGGCGCAACCCACTGCAGGTAGAACCGAGAGCCTGCGCGGCGTGAAGCTGAAAGGCGTTGCGATGGGTGATCCGGCGTCCGAGGCCATCGGCACAGCACGCAGATATGGCCAGCGGAAGACAGAGCAGGCAACGCTGGGGGGCTTCGATGTCGAGCGCACCTGTGGGTTCTCGGAAGGTGGATCGAGCATTTGCTTCTACGTTCGGGATGGGAAAGTGGTTGCGATGGCGCTGGGGTTTGGCCCCTGACCAGTTGCTGTGCCGCATGCGGTGCAGGCACAGCGCAACCGTGAGCGTCAGCCTACGAGGGCACTTCAGCGCTGAGGTAATTGGTGGGAGCGGCCTGGCGGTCGGCTGGCGCCCCAAGCAGACACCGCTGCTCATCCAGCACCAACCCATTGAAGCGCCCAAACCGTGCCTCAACCCACGAACGCCCCGCGCTTTCCACCAGCAACCGCCCCTGGCTCTGGTGCAGATCCAGCCAACGCTCGAAGCTGATACGCAGACGCTCGATGTCCGGCGCGCGCCACCGTGCATCGGCAGGCATGCGGATCAGCACGCGCGAGGGCGCGTTCTCCACGTCCATCACCAGCACGCCCTTGCAGCGGATCTCGAAGGATGTCGCCCCGGCATGGCGCGCGTGCAGTTCAAAGCCCTCGTGGGCCTTCGCGGTCACGAAGCCGCGCGCATCACTGTGCAGCAGGCGGTAATCGGCCGGCTGCAGCTTTTGGTAGGCCCACACCTGATCGCCCGCAGGCTCGGGCCAATCCACCCACATCGCGCCGATCACCGCGATGCACATCACCGCGATGCACATCACCGCAGCGGCCAGGCCGAGCTTCTTCATTCGTCACCCCACACACAGGCAGAAAGGTCCGCGCGATAAGCGCGCTCAGTCCTTGGGTCGCATCCGCTCGTGAATGAAGGCGGTCAGCGCCAGATCGGCCATCACCAGCCCCTCCATCACCCGGTCGCCCACGTACTGCTCTGGCCCGCCGTTCTGGCGCGTGCGCTCGGCCGCCAGCAGGATCTCCTGCACGATGCGCTGGCCGGTGAGTGCGCAGTCGGCGTCGGACAACGCCATCTGCCGGCCACGCAGGTGATGGCGCTCAGGCCACGGCTGGCCATCGGCCGCAGCGCCTGCGCCAATGGCGTGCAGGATGGCGATGAGGCTGTTGGGGTCAGGGCTCGGAGCGCGTGACGGCGCTTCCTGGATCGGGCGCGGGGGAGGGGAGTGCGGCGTGGTCATGGCGGGCTCCGTGCATGCAGGCAGAAGCCGCCACCGATAAAGGTGGCGGACAGGGCGTGGCTCGAAAACCGGTTGCTAGACAAAGCCGGCGGGCACGAGGCCCCCACGCCCCGCCCGCCATAGCCGGCAGACGGATTGCCAGCCGGCACCACGCGCGGTGGTGCCGGCTGGCAAGCGCAAACTTACGTCTAGCAATCCGGGTTTTCGAGTCCCGACCACCGATGCACGGTGGCGCAGTAACGATTACCTGCTGTTGTGCGGAATGCCAACGGGTAGGGGTCAATGCCGCCAAAACCCGAGACGCTTTTGGCATTGTCGCATAGCACCGGAAGCGGCGAGAGCCTTGGCGTGCTTGGCGCAGCGGCACTTCTGGAACGGAGTCGTCAGAACCTTCCGCTAGAGACGCAGGGAGCGGCAAATGCGACAGCACTTGGTAGGCGAAAGCGTATTGCTACTACCAATAGCGGCGCCTGGCTAGCCAGTCGAATCTGGCCGCTCGCGGAACCAAGCCCCGAACTGGCCGTGGTGCGCGAAGTGGCGCAGTTCGAACTGACGAGATTCGTGAATGACGTGCCGCCATCGGGCACAGCCGTACTTCTTGGGGGTTTGTTCCGGGTGGTGCTCTGCTACCCAGCGAACGGCTGTGTCCACACTCACCCAGCCGTCGATCGCCCGTTCTCGGAAGGCCTGTCTCAGCGCACTGACAATACCTGTGAGCGGCCAATGGATCTGCCCATCAGGCGCGATGCCGTTGACCATAAACTCATGGAACTGGGGAGAGTGAACCAGCTCCGCAAAGGCTTTCGCTCCCCGCGCAACATCTGCCGCAAGTGCACGCAGCCGTTGAAACTGGCGGTCGATCTGAGCGTAGGAACGGCTGAGTGCAGCCTGTGCCTTCAGGCATCCTTCGACAGTCTGGATATCGTATTGCTCGATGAAGTGGTGAACGAGCACGTTCCTGAGGTTCACCAGTTCGCGCAGGTCGGCTTGCAGCGTTGCATGGGATTGCTCTGGAAACTCTAGCCCCATGTGCAGAGCGACGAAGCTTGAATTGCTGTCGTAACCCGATGGGCCGTCAGGGGCTTCGCTGCCCTCTTTGACCACGCATTCGGCAGTCAGGTGACCTACCAGCACCCCCATGGTCTTGCCGCTGATCTCTGCTTTGCGCTTGTCCAAAGCCATTGGGAGTGTTTCCGGCGTACCGAACAACTTCTGAAAGGCGAGCATGGATCTCATCAGTTGCTCGCACTGCTGAAGTCGCAGAATGCAACGGCCAAGAAGCTGTTGCACTTCGTGCTGTGCACCGACAATGTCATTCTGGTCGACGGCGGACATGGCAAACCTGAGCATGGGACACGTCGACTTTACAGCCAGAGATGGTGGAAGCTCAGGCTGGACCAGAATGATGAGGTTGTTGTCTGCATCGCTTGCGGGCATGAGTGACTTTCTGCCTATTGACCCCTTAGGGCGTCGCGCAGAAGGTGACTACCTCTGTAGTCAGCCGGAGCCACCCTGCCCCGATCAGGAAGGTTCTGCGGTGTTTGAACGGATTCCACCCACTGGCGCAGGCCAAACAAGGACCACTATACGTGTCACACCGCAGCCGACTGCTTCTCTGTGCGGGTCTGGTCCCGCTTCCGTGGTTCCTGTTCTGGACCAGCGTTGCCGCCCTGTTCGCGCCGGGCTACAACCCGCTTGCGCAGCACGCCAGCGAGCTGCTGCAGGCGCCAACGCTTGCAAGCATCTGCGGCAGGATCGCGGCTATCGGCTCCGGTATGGGCTTCGTGGCGTTCTCCATCGGGGTATGGCGGGAGTCCGGTCGCCGGATTGCCGTAGGCGCAATCTGCTGGGCGATCTTTGGCATCTCCATGCTGACCAACGGGCTCTGGCCCATGGGCCACCCGATGCACGGCTTCTACACCATCGGTATCGCCAACATCGTTGCACCGGCGATGTCGCACATCGAACTGAGCGCGTGGTCGGCCAACCGAAGGGCGTACGCCGTGACCGCTGTGGTGAGCATCGCGGGGATTGTCTATCTCTGGTTGAACGTGGTGGGGGCGGATCCGGAGGGATTCAGGGGGCTGACACAGCGCCTCTTCTCGTCGATCAACTCGCTGTGGCCGTTCCTCGTGGGGCTGTACCTGATGCGGCGGGGTTCAAGCGCGCTGAAGGCGCAGGCTGCGCATTGATGGGGGCGCGCGACAGGAACATAGAGGGCCGAACAAGGACTTCTCGATTCTCCGGCCCCAGCTCAAGGTGATCTTCTCGGGATTCATGCCAGTGTGCTCGCTGTTCAAGCCGTGGGTGCTCTTCAACCATCTGTTCCTTGATGCTGGCACCACGGGTGGCAAGAGGGGGAAGGTCGTGCGCGCCTTCTGCTATAAGTAGCGCAACCGCGCCCAGAGAAGGCTCTTGCGATTGATGCCCGCTCTTGGCTGAATGCAAACGTGCCGGCGCCAGACAACGCGACCCGGAATGCTAGAGGCCGCTCTCGATCCGAAGCGGACGTTCGTCCCCTTCAGCCCTACGCGACACCTGCCAGTCCAGTGATTCGTCTACCTGAGGTTCTTGGTTCTCAATGATCGATCTGCCTTGTCCATCGTGTGGCTTCCTGACCCTGGAAGACGTCTACGGGTCCCATGCCATATGTCCGATCTGCAACTGGGAGGATGACGGAGTGCAACTTGCCAACCCCACATCCACCGGCGGAGCCAACGGCGAGTCTCTGGCGCAAGCGCAGCAGAATGCTCTTTCCAGTTTCCCCCTTGGCGTCGAGGTCGCAAGCGGCTTTCGCCGCGGATCTGGCTGGCGCCCTTTGTCCAGCACGGAGATCGGGCACTACGAAGCTCTAAGGGGCGGCAATCACTGGCACAGCAAGAGTGTCTCGTACGAGAAGGAGGCTTACTGGTCGATGCTGGGCGTTCTTTCGATCTGAAGCACTTCGCGGCTCAACTCATGGCGTTCGCGAATGTCCACCACTGGCCGAGAGCGGACATTGGCTCGCGCAGGGTATTTCCTGTGGATCACTGACCAGCCAGCGACCCGTAGCGGACATGGCCCAAATGTCTTGAACGTGGATTTCGCGGGGCTTCTGATCCTATGCCTGGATCTGGCCATGCGCCGGCTTGATGGCCGAACCCAGCCACCCTAGGATCGCGCTGTATCAGGGGAAAGTACGCCACATGGTGCTTTGTGGGCAGGTCGTATGACCGGATCCAAGGGTCCATCCATCAGGGAGTCAGGTCCCATGAGAAACATGACAGTGCTCCTACTCGTGCTTGCGATTGCCAGCGCAGCTGCAGTCGCGGCGGATCGCCCTTCGGCACAGGCCGTGCTCAATCGCGTTGCCAACGAAGGGGGGCGCAAGGTGCTTTGGGACCTGTGGCAGCACGAGCGGGAGTTTGGGCAGGTCACCGCTGGCATCGAGTAGGCGATCCTGCATGGCTTGAGGTTGCGGCTGCGCTAAAGCCGTTTTCAGATGCGGGCGCCTCGCTATCCATCAATTACGCGGTAGCCCGTGCATTGCCCAAAACGCCAGAGCGGGTCTTGGCATTGACCACCCAGGGATTCAAGGTCGAGGACATCTGCACATCGCCGTTCATCGAGCCAGATCCGGGAGTCGCGGAGGCGTATGAACGACGTACGCTTGCGGCACTTTCACGACTGAAGGGCACATCGGTTGCGTCCGTTGCGGCAGAATGCGCGGCGCAGGTCCGCCTTCCGGATGGGGCTTGATGATTTTTACGGCTGGGCTTTTTGGACATGTTCAAGTAGGGACCGGCCAGCCCTCCGTTTGAGCCCAAGCCGATTCCCCCGGTTCGGCCTATTCCGAAGCTGCTGTCGTCCGGTTCCGGCCGGAATCTGGCATCAACGAGGCCTACGCACCTGGAATACGTTCCGAAAAGGACAGCTGGATTCCCATGGCAGCATTCGATCATTCCCTGGTAACCCTCCGATTCTTCGGGGATGACCTCCTACCCGAAGAAGTCAGTGCCTTGCTCGGGGCGACCCCGACCGCATCGCATCACAAGGGCCAGGAACTCAGAGGCAGCCGATCAGGCACCGTGCGTATCGCCAGGACTGGAAGCTGGCAACTTGATGCGGAGCGTCGTGAGCCTGAATATCTGGCCGCTCAGATCTTCGAGATCCTCGATCAACTCACCGGCGATCTCGCCGTATGGCAGGCTCTGGCACGCTTCCGGCCTGATCTGTTCTGTGGCCTTTTCATGTGCAGCAGCAACGGTGGTGTCTCGCTTTCGCCTCGCGCGCTGCTCGCCTTGGGTGAGCGCGGCATTGAGCTCGGGCTGGACATCTATGAAGCCGATGAAGAAGTGCGCAACGCCCAGCGCCAGCAGGCCATCAGTTGATGATCTCCCCACTCCCCGAAGCAACAAACGCCTTCAACTGCCGAACGAACTCCGCGTCGTAGGCTTCCCACTCCGTAACCTCCCCAACCACCCGCAACGGCTGCGCACTCCGATACGATCGCGTCGGGTTGCCGGGAAACTTCTTGTTGGTCACATTCGGATCGTCTTCAAACGGCCCGGTCGGCTCCACCACATACACGCGCGGCCGCCCTTCACCGCGAGCCATCTCCGCGGCCAGCCCGGCGCCTTTGGCAATCGTGGTGAAGTAGATGTGGTTCATCACCACATTGTCGCGATAGTTGGACCGGAAGCCCGCACACAGCAACTCGCCCACGGCGAGGTCAGCGCGGGTGCCGTGATAGAACGGCCCGGCGACCTGGTCGCAGGTGTCATGCGAAACGGGTGTCCAATCGGTGTCCTGCGCCATCGCTGCTGCCCCTCTCTGTGCTGCCGGATCGACAGTCCGGCGAGTCTAGGGCGCCCGGTGGGCCTTGCTGCAAGGCCCCATCCGGGAAATAATCTGTAAACGGGAGGCGCGGTGCGCCTCCTTTTTTCATTCTGCGGCGCCGCGCCCTGCCAGCTCGCGCACGGCCGTTTCCAGCGCGTCCACCTTTTCGCGGGTCTTCAACAACACCGCGCGCTGCACTTCGAACTCCTCGCGGGTGACCAGGTCGAGCTTGGCCAAGCCGGCCTGCAGCGCGCTCCTGAAGGTGGCCTGCAGTTCCTCTCGCGATTCGCGCAGGCCCGGGGGCACCAGGTCGCTGAGGCGACGGGCGAGGTCATCGATTTGATTTAGGTCGATCATGGGGAGGGGGCCGTGGGGTAACAGCCGGTTCGATCTTCAGCCCGCCGAGTTAAACCACGCATGAAACCTTGTGATGGCCTCCTCAGTCCATTCCCTAGGACTTTTCGAGCACAAAGGCAGTGGCTGGCGGGGCTTGTTAGGAAAAGGGCTACAGGTCATTGACCGGGCGTACGATGCGCGCAACAGGATTTCGACGCTAACGTTCCCCGATGGGAACGGAAGCCAGACTTGGAGTTACGCCGCAGATGGGCTTCCAACACAGGTAGTCACGCTCGCCAATACCAATCAGAAGGGGACAGTCACTGTCGATCTCAGCAAGGTCGACAGCCCAAAAACGGGGGCGCAGGTGATCGCCCAAGAAGATCAGCACGATATTGATACGGCGGAGCGTGGACGCCCCGCGGCCACCAGTGATGAGGTTCGTGCCACAGAGCGGAGTGCTTACGGCACGGAGGCGGTTGTTGCTAAAGGCCTCGGGATCAACATCAGCAAGGATGAACAGGCCAAGGGGGTGGAGGGTTCTGTTGCAAACTGGGAAGCGCGTCAGCCCAAGACCGAGAAGGACAAATGATTATGAAATCAGCGTCATTAGTGCCCATGCTGGGCCTGCTGCTATCTGCATGTGCCAGTGGGGGGGCGACAACCGTAAAGGATGATCCTCATGATGAAGTGCTGTGTGCCATCGCTAAGAGTCCCGGCGAATACGATCGGGACGAGGTCGTGTTGTCAGCTCGATATGTAACGGATAACCGCCACGAAGAGGTTCTGCGCAACTCCCACTGCAGCGATGGCGCACGAATCCTCGATATCGGCAAGCATGGGGCCGCCAGTTCGGTCGCACGTTTTTACGCCGAACAGAAGCGCATATGCCTGGAGCGTAACAGTCCTGGGCTGTGCAATATCTCTGCCAGCGTGCAGGTGTCCGGGCGGATTCGGCTGACGCAGGATCGTGCCGTGTTCGATCTCGAGGATGTGAGGCACTTCGCGTTTGACGATGAGCGGTAGTCTGCTTTTCGCCTCGCTGTCTGGCGAAAGTGGCGTCAACTCAATCTGATGTCGAGCGCCCTTCCAGCTCGCGCACGGCCGTTTCCAGCGCATCCAGCTTTTCGCGGGTCTTCAACAACACCGCGCGCTGCACTTCGAACTCCTCGCGGGTGACCAGGTCGAGCTTGGCCAGGCCGGCCTGCAGCGCGCTCTTGAAGGTGGCCTGCAGTTCCTCGCGCGATTCGCGCAGGCCCGGCGGCACCAGGTCGCTGAGGCGACGGGCGAGGTCATCGATTTGATTCAGGTCGATCATGGGGTGCTCCGTGGGGTGGGCCCGTGCATCCGGCGCGGGCAGGCCGTTCGGGCACAAGGATACTGCCGGCACCCACTGCCCGGACAGGCGGCAGCGGCTTCGCACGGGCCGTGTTCAGGCGCTATCCTCCACGCCGGAAGACAGGAGATAGACGATGAAGATGGTCATGGCGGTGATCAAGCCGTTCAAGCTCGACGACGTGCGCGAAGCGCTGGCCGAGCGTGGGGTTACCGGGATCACGGTGACGGAAGTGAAGGGCTTTGGTCGCCAGAAGGGCCACACCGAGCTGTACCGTGGCGCGGAGTATGTGGTCGATTTCCTGCCGAAGGTGAAGCTGGAAGTGGCGGTGACCGATGACCAGGTGGAGGCGGTGGTTGAGGCCATCGTGAAGGCCGCCGGCACCGGCAAGATTGGTGACGGCAAGGTGTTCGTGTACGACCTGGGCAGCGTGGTGCGTATCCGTACCGGCGAGTTGGACGCGGACGCGTTGTAACCCGCTCGGCGGGATGTTGTAGAGCCGAGCCCATGCTCGGCTGCATTTCGCGCGATGCAGGAACAGCAGCCGAGCGCGGGCTCGGCTCTACAAAGAGCGGTAAAGCGGTCGAGCGAGCTCGCCCCCTACCGCCGCTTGGCCCACTTGTAGAACCGCTTCCAGCCCTGGCGCACGGCGGCGACCCAGCCCGGGTCGGCCACCAGTGCGGCCTGCGCGGCACTCGGCGCCTGGCCGGTCACGCGCTGGCGGATCTTCAGCAGGTTCTTCATGTCGCTGCGGCGCATCTGCCGGCTCAGCGGGCCACGGCGCAGCCAGCGGGGTACGCGCCAGGCGGAGGTGAAATCCAGCAGGACCGGCACGCCCCCACTGACCACCACGTTGGTGCCATGCAGGTCGTTGTGGGTGATGCCGGCGGCGTGCAGGCGGCTGAGCGCGTGCTGCAGCTGCTCGAACACTTCATTGCCCACGGCCTGCGCGGTGCTCAGGGTCTGGCCCGGGATGAACTCCATACCCAGTGCCAGGCCACCGAGGGTGCCGAGCAGCGCGGGGGCATGCTTCCAGCCGCCGAGGCGCTGCAGCATGCGGGCCTCGCGGCGCACCATCAGTCGCGCGATCAGCGAAACGGGAGTGCCGCGGTAGCGGGAGTAGTCCTTGATGACCGCCTCGCGCCCGTCCAGGCAGGTGCGGTAGACGTCGGGGGCCAGGAAACGTTCGCCGCGCTTGAGCAGCAGCGGGGAGGCGGCATCATTGCCGCAGGAGGAGGAGGGAAGAGCAGGAAGATGCATGTCGGGGTCTCGGACGACCCGGTGGGTGGCGCAAAGCGTCAAGCGAACCGGTGTTACAGGGAGTTACTAAGTTTTCGTTAATTTTAGTACTCGCCAGTTCGCTATTCCACGATTTGTCGGAGAAATGTCGGGGTCGTGGCTGGAACAGTTCGTCACGCAGAATCGGACAATTCCGTCTCACTTATAAGGATTGCCCCGCTGGATCAATGAGTTGGGCGCGCTTCCAGCCCATTCATCGGCGGCGCGCTGAACGCCACGCACGTCCAGCTTGACCCCGGCGCGCGCCCTGCCGACCATAAGCTGTTAACCCGCGACATCGGCGGCCGCCCCCCTCCGGCACGTCCCCGTCCCCTGCCGCGTTCCGAACCGGTGCTGGCCGCCTGGCCGTGCATCGCCCCGTTTCCCGTTCCGGCCGCGGCTGGAGGAAAGTGCTTTGATCATCAAAATCGTCATTGCAGCGCTGTTCGTGGCCTGCGTGCTGTACATCCACTTCCGTGGCAAGGTCCGCGCGCGCTGGTCGCGCCAGCTGCTGGACCACTCCAGTTTCATGGCCCCGATCAACGTGGTCATGTACATGTTCTCGAAGGTGCCGACCACGCCGTTCCTGGACCCGGGCAAAGAGTTCCCGCAGCTGGAGCCGCTGCGCCAGAACTGGCAGATGATCCGCGACGAGGCGCTGGCGCTGCGCGACGCGCAGAAGATCGCTGCCTCCAGCACGTTCAACGATGCCGGCTTCAATTCGTTCTTCCGTCGTGGCTGGAAGCGCTTCTACCTGAAGTGGTACGGCCCGTCGCACCCGTCGGCGAAGACGCTGTGCCCGAAGACCACGGCGCTGATCGAGTCGATCCCGGACGTGCGTGCGGCGATGTTCGCGCAGCTGCCACCGGGCAGTGAGCTGCGCCCGCACCGCGACCCGTTCGCTGGCTCGCTGCGCCTGCACTTGGGCCTGAGCACGCCCAACGACGATGCCTGCTACATCGAAGTGGACGGCATCAAGAAGAGCTGGCGCGACGGCGAGTGGATGATGTTCGACGAGACCTACATCCACCATGCGCACAACGAGACGCTGCAGGACCGGGTGATCCTGTTCTGCGACATCGCCCGCCCGCTGCGCTTCGGCCTGCCGGGCCTGTTCAACCGCGCGGTGGCGGCCACGCTGCTGGCCGGTGGTGCATCGCCGAACCTGCCGGGTGACCCGACCGGTGGCGTCAACAAGGCGTTCGGCAGTGTCTACAAGGTGCGCCTGAAGGCCAAGGCACTGCGCGAGCGCAGCGTGGTGGCCTACCAGCTGATCAAGTGGGGCCTGGTGGTGGCGGTGATTGCGGGCATCTGGGCGCTTTGACTGTAGAGCCGAGCCCATGCTCGGCTGGGTTTACCGCAACCTGTCCGAAGAGCAGCCGAGCGTGGGCTCGGCTCTACAGAAAGCAGAAAACCCGCGCTGTCGCCAGCGCGGGTTTTTGTTTGGATCAACCCTTCAGTGCCGCCTGCACGAACGGCGGGGTCACCAGCACGCCGGTGTGCAGCGCGGCGGTGTAGTACAGGGTGTTGAAGGTCTTGGCGGCCGAGTCGGCCTGGCGGAAGTCGAAGCTGCTGTCGCCCTTGCGCGCCATGGTCACGCTCCACCAGCCGGTGGGGTAGCACGGCTGCGGGAACGGCAGGGTCTTGAACGAACCGAAGCCGGCCTTGCCCATCTCGGTGCGCATTTCGTTGATCAGGTCCAGCTGCATCAGCGGCGATTCGGACTGCTGCACCAGGATGCCGTCGTCCTTCAGGGCCTTGAAGCAGCTCTCGTAGAAGGCCTTGTTGAACAGGCCTTCGCCGGGGCCGACCGGGTCGGTCGAATCGACGATCACCACGTCCACGCTGCCGGCCGGGCAGTTGGCCATGTAGGCCACGCCGTCGTCGAACAGCAGCTCGGCGCGGGCGTCATCGTTGGAGTCGCACAGTTCCGGAAAGTGCTTGCGCGCCATCACGGTGACCTGCTCGTCGATGTCGCACTGGGTCACGCTCTCCACGCCGCTGTGCTTGAGCACTTCGCGCAGGGTGCCGCAGTCGCCGCCACCGATGATCACCACGCGCTTGGGCGCAGCGTGGGTGAACAGCACCGGGTGGCTGATCATCTCGTGGTAGAAGAAGTTGTCCTTGCTGGTCAGCATGATGGCCCCGTCGATGGTCATCAGGTTGCCCCAGTCGGTGGTCTGGAAGATCTCGATCTTCTGGAACGGCGACTGCACCTCGTCCAGCTTGCCGGTGATGCGGTAGCCGATGGCCGAGCCGGTGCGCTCGAAGTGTTCGATGTACCAGTTGTTGCTGTCAGTCATTGGAAAACAGTCCTGTTCGGAGGGGTGGAGCCGGGCTGGCGGGCGGGGCCGCGTGGCACAGATGCCACATCCGGACGGATCGGCCCGTTCAGGTTGGAACCTGTCACGGGCGCGGGCGCGCATGATAACGAACCTGTGGGCATATAGGCGTTATCATGCCCCCCCTTTTATTGCCAACAAGGCCGACTGAAATGACCGATTGGTCCCTCGACCAAGCCCGCAAGACCTACTCGATCCCGCATTGGGCGGACGGTTACTTCGACGTGGATCAGGCCGGGCACATGGTGGTGAGACCGACCGGGGCGGACGGCCCGGTGGTATCGCTGCCCAAGGTGGTGGACGCTGCGCGCGCGGCCGGTGCCAAGCTGCCGCTGCTGGTGCGCTTCCCGGACATCCTCGGCCAGCGCCTGGGCAAGCTGCAGGCGGCCTTCGCCCAGGCCCAGCAGGACTGGGAGTACAGCGGCGGCTACACCGCCGTGTACCCGATCAAGGTCAACCAGACCCGCGGCGTGGCCGGCACCCTGGCCAGCCACCACGGCGAAGGCTTCGGCCTGGAAGCGGGCAGCAAGCCCGAACTGATGGCCGTGCTGGCGCTGTCCCGCCCGGGTGGCCTGATCGTCTGCAACGGGTACAAGGACCGCGAGTACATCCGCCTGGCCCTGATCGGCCGCAAGCTGGGCCTGCAGACCTTCATCGTCATCGAGAAGCCGTCCGAGCTGAAGCTGGTGCTGGAAGAGTCCAAGGCGCTGGACGTGAAGCCGGGCCTGGGCGTGCGCATGCGCCTGGCCTCGCTGGGTGCCGGCAAGTGGCAGAACAGCGGTGGCGACAAGGCCAAGTTCGGCCTGTCGCCGCGCCAGCTGCTGGACCTGTGGAAGTCGCTGCGTGACACCGAGTACGCCGACTGCCTGAACCTGCTGCACTTCCACATGGGCTCGCAGATCTCCAACGTGCGCGACATCGCCAACGGCATGCGCGAAGCCACCCGCTACTTCGTGGAGCTGTCGCGCCTGGGCGCGAAGATCACCCACGTCGACGTGGGTGGTGGCCTGGGCGTGGATTACGAAGGTACCCGTTCGCGCAGCTTCTGCTCGATCAACTACGGCCTGCATTCCTACGCCAGCAACATCGTGCAGCCGCTGGCCAATGCCTGCGAAGAGTTCGGCCTGACCCCGCCGCGCATCGTCACCGAGTGCGGCCGCGCAATGACCGCGCACCACGCGGTGCTGATCGCCAACGTGTCGGAAGTGGAAGAGGCACAGGAAGGCCGCGTGCCGGACCAGCACGACGACGAGCCGGCAGCGATCCGCCACCTGCGCGAGATCCACGACGAACTGGACGTGCGCCCGGCGGTGGAACTGTTCCAGGAAGCGCAGCATTTCCATGCCGAAGGCCTGGCCAGCTACGCGCTGGGCCAGATCGATCTGCCGCAGCGTGCGCGCATCGACGACCTGTTCTACGCCATCGCCCACGGCGTGCGCGCGCGCCTGAGCTACGACGAGAAGAGCCATCGCCCGGTGCTGGACGAACTGAACGAGCGCCTGGTCGACAAGTACTTCGTCAACTTCAGCGTGTTCGAATCGATCCCGGACGTGTGGGCGATCGACCAGGTGTTCCCGATCGTGCCGATCGAGCGCCTGGATGAAACCCCGGACCGCCGCGGCATCATCGCCGACATGACCTGCGACTCGGACGGCATGGTGGAAACCTATGTCGAGAACGAGAGCCTGGACAGCTCGCTGCCGCTGCACAAGATGAGGCCGGGCGAGAGCTATCGCATCGGCTTCTTCATGGTCGGCGCCTACCAGGAAATCCTGGGCGACATCCACAACCTGTTCGGCGATACCGACGCGGTGGAAGTGCTGGCCGATGCCGATGGCTATGCCATCACCCAGCAGCGCCGCGGCGACACCACCGACGTGATGCTGGACTACGTGGGTTACCGCCTGGACGAACTGCGTGCGACCTATGCGCAGCGCGTGGCTGCAGCGCAGCTGTCGCCGGAACGCGCACAGGAACTGTCGGACGCGCTGGAAGCCGGCCTGACCGGTTACACCTACCTGTCCGACGAACCGCTGGTGTGATGGACGGCGCCGGGTTTGCCCGGCGCCACCGTTGCCGATGAGCGCGCGCGCGATCTTCCACCTGTTCCTGCATGCCGCCGTGCCAGCGTTGCTGGCATGGCTGTTCTGGCGCAAGCGCTTTGCCTCGGCGTGGCTGCTGATGCTGCTGGGCTGGATCATCGACCTGGACCATCTGCTGGCCGACCCGATCTATGCACCGAACCGCTGCAGCATCGGGTTCCACCCGCTGCACACCGCACCGGCCATCGCGGTCTATGCCGGGCTGTGCGTGCCGAAGAAAACGCGGTTGTTCGGTATCGGTCTGATCATCCACATCGTGCTGGACGCGATTGATTGCTGGTGGATGCATCATCGTTGATTTGCAGCGAACACCTGCTCTGGTAGATGCCGACCTTGGTCGGCGCTCTTCGCGCTGCCTGTAGAGCCGAGCCCACGCTCGGCTGCGTTTCGCACTGCCCCGAGCCGAGCATGGGCTCGGCTCTACAACGGCGCATCCAGGTCGATCTATTGCTTGACGATGCCTGGCAACCACAACGTCGCGCGCAGGCCCGGCTGCGCATTTTCCAACGCCACGCGCCCGCCATAACTGGCGGCGATATCGCCGACAATCGCCAACCCCAGCCCGCTGCTGCCTTCGCGCTCGTCCAGCCGCACACCACGCTGGGTGACCCGTTCCAGCGCGTCTGCGGCCAGGCCGGGGCCATCGTCGCGCACTTCGATGCGTAGCTGCCCTTCGCTGGTTTCCGCTTCGACAGTGACCTGCTGTTGCGCCCAGCGCCCGGCGTTGTCCAGCAGGTTGCCCAGCATCTCCTCCAGATCCGCACTGGCGCCGGCGAACTGCAGCGCCGGATCGATGCCTGCCGCCGTGAACGTGATGCCACGTTCGCCATGCACGCGTGCCATCAGCCGGCACATCGCCTGTGCGACGGCCGCCACGTCGGTGCGCTGGCGATGGTCGGCAGCCAGTCCTGCAGCCAGGTAACGGTCGACACTGGCCTGCATGCGCGCACTCTGCTCGCGCACGGTGGCACGCCAATGCGTGCCGTCGCTGTCAGCTTCGGTGGCCAATACGCTCAGTGGAGTCTTCAGCGCGTGCGCCAGATCCTGTGCACTGGTGCGCGCACGCGCGACCATGCGTTGCTGGTGGTCCAGCAGCGCGTTGAGTTCTTCACCCAGCGGTGCGACCTCCGCGCCCAGTCCCTGTGTGTCGATGCGCTGCGCATCGCCGCGACGTACCCGTTCCAGCTGCGCACCGAGGCGATGCAGCGGGCGCAGGCCGAAGTGCACCTGGCTGGCCAGCACCGCCAGCCACGCCGCGACCAGCACGCCCAGTGCGATGGCGGTGCGCTTGCGGAACGCGGCAACATCGGCATCCAGCGCGCTGCGGTCGGTGGCGACCACGGCCACGAACGGTTCGCTGGCGCGTGGCAGGCGCACCTGCTGCACGCGTGCACGCAGGAATTGTTGCAGCGGCCCGGGCAGATTGCGCGTGGCCGGCCCGGCGGCCTTCGCCGGCAGGGTTTCATCCCACAGCGAGCGCGACTGCAGCAGCACGCGGCCATCGGCACCGGCGATCTGCCAATAGGCACCGGAAAACACGCGCTGGAAGCGCGCATCATTGGGTTCCTGGCGCAGGCGCAACTGCCCGTCCGGGTCCACTTCGGCCTGTGACAGCAGGGTCAGCATGTCCTGCTGCAGTTCGTGGTCGAGGCGGTCGCGCGCGCTGCGCTTGAACAGCTCGCCCAGCAGAGCGCTGGCCAGCAGCGAGACCAGCAGCAGCCCGACGCCGCCGGCCAGCAGCAGGCGCCGCCGCAGCGACGGTTGCCGGTTCATGGCTCGGCCAGCCGCCAGCCCTGGCCGCGCACGGTCTGGATCAGGTCGATGCCGAGCTTGCGGCGCACGCGTCCGAGCAGCACGTCCAGTGCGTTGGAGTCCGGGTCGTGGCCGCCGTCGAACACCTGCTCGCCCAGCCGGTCGCGGCCGATCACCTGGCCGCTGTGGTGGATGAAGTAGCTGAGCAGGCGGAATTCCTGCGGACTCAGTGGCAGCGCCTGTCCATCCAGCTCGAAGCGGCCGGCGTTGACGTCCAGCTGCAGCGGGCCGCAGTGCAGGCGCGGGCTGGCGTGGCCATGGCTGCGGCGGATCAGGGCGCGCAGGCGCAGCACCAGCTCATCGGCCTGGAAGGGTTTGGTGAGGTAATCGTCGGCACCGGCATCGAAGCCGGCCAGCTTGTCGTGCCAGCGCCCGCGCGCGGTCAGCACCAGCACCGGAAAGCTGCGGCCGTTGCCGCGCCAGCGCTCGATCACGCTCAGCCCGTCCAGCCCGGGCAGGCCGAGGTCGACGATGGCGGCCTGGAGGTCTTCGATCTGCCCGATTTCTTCGGCCTCGCGGCCGTCAGCGACCACCGCCACCACATAGCCGGCCTGTTCCAGCAGGGGCACCAGGCGCTGTGCCAGTGCGGCATCGTCTTCGGCCAACAGGATGCGCATCAGTCGTCGAGCTCCGTCTTCAGCAGCTTTCCGCTGCGCGCATCATAGTCCAGCTCCACCACCACGCCGTCGCCGCGCAGGATCTCCACTTCGTAGACGCCGTCGTCCAGCTCCACTTCCAGCAGCTGGCCGGGGTAGCGCTTGAGCGCATCGCGCACCACGCTCTCCAGCGGCACGTAGCGGCCCTGCTGCACGGCGCGACGCGCGACCTGCTGCGCCGGGTCCTGCAGGGGCGCGGCGGCGGTCGGGGCGTTGGCCAGGGCCAGCAGCAGGGGCAGGGTGGCGAGCATGCGGGTAACGAAAGAGAGAGGGGTACAGGCGCGAGTGTGGCGGGGATGACTAACAGCCGGCTAACAGCCACGGCTACGGCGCTGTTAACCGGGCCATGCATCGTGGCGTTGCCGGGATGGTCCGGCCACGAACAGGAGAACCCCCATGTTGAAGTCGCTCACCCTCGCCACTGTTGCCCTGCTCGCCGTCGCGCCGGCCGTACAGGCCGCGCCGCTGGGCATGGCCCAGGTTGAACAGACCCTGCGCAAGGCCGGCTACACCCAGATCCACGAGATCGAACGCGATGATGGCCTGTGGGAGGCTGACGTGAGCCGCGCCGATGGCCGCTTCAGCGAGGTCTACGTTGACCCGAAGACCGGCGAGATCTTCGATGAGCACAGCGGCCGCGCGCTGCTGACTACCGAGCAGGTGCTGGCACGGGCGCAGTCGCATGGCCTGCGCGAGATCCATTCGCTGGAACGCGATGGTGCGACCTGGTCGCTGGAAGCCCGCAATGCCCGCAACCAGAAGGTAGAGGTGCGCCTGAGCGGTCATGATGGCCGCATCCTGCACAGCGAGCGCGATGGCTGGCTGGATTGACGTTGGCCTCTGTAGAGCCGAGCCCATGCTCGGCTTTGCGGCCAACCGTAGCCGAGCATGGGCTCGGCTCTACAGGGGCTGGCTTACCAGCCGTACGGCGGCGGGTAATCCCAGCCCGGCCCGCGGCCGTAGTAGCCGCCATACGGGCCGAAGAAGCCCGGGCCCTTGCCCTCACTCACGTGGATGTTGAGGTTGACCCCGTGGGTCTTGCCTTCATCGGTGGTGTAGTTCTTGCTCAGGTTCAGCGTGGCCGCGTTGTAGTGGCTGTTGCCGCCGTTCTTCGAATAGCCGATGCCGGTGGTGAAGCTGCCGGACACCTTGACCTTGTCGTCGGTCACGTCGGCGATCTTCGCATCGTCGTGCACGCGCGGGCCGCTCTTGTCACCGTAATAGGTGCCGGGCGGGTCCTGCTGCAGGGCCGGGTCGTTGAGGTAGCGCATCGGCGCCTGGGGCAGCGTCAAGTCCAGGCCGGCAGCCTGCGGCGCAGTGGCGCCAGCGGCGGACTGGGCCAGCACGGTTCCCGGCAGGGCCAGGCACAGCAGCAGGGTCAGGGGGCGGATCATGACGGCGCTCCAGCGGACAGGTGGCCACGCAACACGCGGCGGTACAGGCCGACGCTAGCAGGGGTTGCTTGAATGATGCCTGTCGGCGCCCGCTTGCGGTAGAGCCAGGTCATGCCTGGCTGCACGCTACAACCGTTCGAACCCGAACAGCGATTCCAGCGCATGCCTGCGCCGCTCGATCCGGGCCCGCAGCAGCTGGGCGCCGATCATCGAATAAGTGATGCCGTTGCCGCCGTAGGCCATGGCGAAATGGACCCGCGGTCCCCACTGCGCGTGCGGGCCGAAGAAGGGCAGGCCGTCGGCGGTTTCGGCGAAGGTGCCGGCCCAGGAAAAGGCGGGTATCGGATCCAGTCGCGGGAACCAGTGCCGCAGCTGCTTCATCAGCTTGCCGGCCTTGCCATCAACGCGCCGGTCGCGCCGGGCGGGGATATCGATGGCGTCGTCCAGCCCACCCACCAGCAGGCGGCGGTCGCCGGTGGCGCGCAGGTACAGGTACGGGCGGGCGCTTTCCCACACCATCGTGTTGCGCAGCCTGCCGAGCACGTCCGCTTCGATGGGATCGGTGATGAAGGCATAGCTGCTGCGGTTGCGCGCAACCCGCTGTTCCAGCCACGTCTGGTTGGCATAGCCCATGGCCAGGACCACGTGGCGGGCACGGACCGTGGCGCCGGCCTCGGTCATCGCGGTGACGCCCTGCGCGCCAGGCTTGAGCGTGTGCAGCACGGTGCGGTCGTGCACATGGCCGCCGCGGCGGCGCACTCGTTTGAGCAGGCCGTAGGTGAGACAGTAGGGATCGACCCGCGCCGCCTGGCGGGTCAGCAGGGCGCCGCCGGCATCCACGTCGAAACGCTCGCGAAGCGCTTCGCGGTCCAGCCAGCGGGCATCCAGGCCGATGCTGCGCCGCGCCTCACCTTCGGCCATCAGGCGCGGCACGTCGCGATGGCGGCTGGCCAGGTACAGGCTGTCCATGCGCTGGAAATCCACGTCCTTCAACCCGCGTGCCACTTCGCCCAGTGCCGGGATTGCCTCCGCGCAGGCCCGGTACGCCCGTGCTGCGGCGTCTTGCCCGTAGCGTTCGGCCAGTTCGAGCAGATGGGTATCGATCTCGTACTGCAGCAGCGCGGTGCTGGCCGCCGTGCTGCCCCAGCCGATGTCACGCTGCTCGATCACGGCCACGTCATGGCCATGGTGGGACAGCTCGTCGGCAATCAGCGCGCCGGTGATGCCGCCACCGACCACCAGCACATCGCAGCGCAGATCCTTCTCCAGCGGGGGGAACGCCTGGATCAGTCCGTTGCGTACGGCCCACCACGGGTAACCGCTTTTCAGGTCCATGCGTGCGTGGGGCTCAGGCTGTGGGTTTGCCGGTATGTGGCGTCTGGATCAGTTCGGACAGATCGAAGCCCTGCAGGCGGGCCGCCGCCAGATAATGGTCCTGCACGGTCGCGTCCAGGCGCGGCTCGCGCGCCAGCAGCCACAGGTACTTGCGATCCGGGCTGCCGACCAGCGACACGCTGTAGTCCGGGGCGATCTGGATCACCCAGTAGTCGCCCTTGGCGAACGGCAGCCAGCGCAGGCCCTTGGGCAGGAAGCTGACCTCCAGCCGCGCGCTGTCGTTGTCGACAGCGCAGGCCTCGCCGGTGGCCTCTTCGATCTCGCCGTCCATGCGGCAGCGGTTGGTGACGCCGACGTTGCCGTTGTCGAGCAGGGTGTAGTGCGCCGATACGTCGGTGCAGCCTTCCGGCTCGTGGCGCATCGGCAGGCGTGCGATCTCGTACCAGGTGCCCAGGTAGCGCGGCAGCTTGAGGTCGGCGACGGTTTTCAGCGGCGGGTGCTCGGTCATCGGCGGTCGTGGCAGGGGTGGGCCTCCACGATGCCGATGGCCTTGCCATGGGCGGGTGAAGCCGGGGCGATGGCCGTGTCCAGAACGTTCCGTCGCCCCGGCGGAGCGCCCGTTGTCACCGGCCTGGGGGTATCCTGCCGCCAGCGCCGTGTTTTCCTGATCCAACCGAGGTGGAGGTGCCGATGTACCAGGTGATCCTGTTGAAGAGTGAATCTGCGTTCGCGCGCGAACAGTGGCCGCAGGTCGACGAACTGGTCGACTACGAAGGTGTGAGTTACAGCCTGCGCGCCGGCCCGCGCCAGCCGCTGCCGACCGACCACGACTGGCACCCGGTGGCGGTGTACGCGCCCGATGAGATCACCGAGGAAGAGTTCCAGGACTGGTATGCGCTGCAGCAGCCGACGGTGGAAGAGCTTCGGCTGAAGTACTGATGCGCGACGCTGGCGGGGCCGCCCATCCGGCCTTGACCGGCTCTGCCGTATAGTCGCGCGCAGGCGCGGTGGTCCGCGCGAACCGGTGTGGCTGCGTGTCTTCTTTCCTGCGATCGATCCGTGCACGGGGGCCCTGGTGGGTCCTGCTGCTGTGCACCGCCTTCCTGCTGTCCGCGCCGGTGCTGGCGCAGGATGAGGACCCCACGCCGAAGCAGCAGCTGGCGGATATCGATTCCAGCCTGAAGGATGTGGAGCGCAAGCGTGGCGATGCAGAAGCCACCGAGACGCTGGCGATGCTGTCCGAGAATGCCTCGCAGGCACGGCGCGATGCCGAGGCGCTGGAAAAGGCGCTGCAGCCGCAGCTGGACCGACTCAACGAACAGCTGGCGCAGCTGGGAACGCCGGCAGAAGGGGCCGCTGAGCCGCCGGAGCTGGCGGCGCAACGGCGCACCCTCACCAAACAGCGTGACGGCCTGGCCGCTTCGGTGGTGCAGGCCAAGGCCAGTGCCGTGCGTGCGCAGCAGCTGGCGGCGGACATCGAGCAGCAGCGAGCCGCGCAACGCACGGAAGAACTGGGCCAGAAGGTGGCCTCGCCGTTGTCGCCCGCGCTGTGGAGCAAGGTGGCCGAGCGTCTGCCGATCGATATCGCGCGGGTTGCGCCATTGGCCGGGCAGGGCCGCGATGCGCTGGTCGCCGGTATCCGCGCCCATGGCTGGGGCACGCCGTTGCTGGGCCTGCTGGCCGCGCTGGTGATGATGTTCCCACTGCGGCTGTGGCTGCGCAGGCTGGGGCGCCGTTTTGCTGCGTCCGAACGTGCGCCTGATGGTCGACTGCGCCGGTCCGGCCTGGCCATGTGGCTGCTGCTGGTGGGCACGCTGCTGCCCGGTTACGCCGTGGTGGTGCTGATGGCGGCGCTGGATGCCATCGATGGAATCGCGCCGCGCCTGCAGGTGGTGGCCGACGGCCTGGAGACCGCAACGTTCCGCGCGGCCTTCATCGCCGCACTCAGCGCCTGCCTGCTGGTGCCCAAGCGCCCGTCGTGGCGGCTGTTGAACCTGGACGACACCGCCGCGCTGAAGCTGCGCAAGTACGCCTGGGGCGCGGCGGCGCTGGCCTGGCTGAGCACGGTGCTGGTGGCCCTGGACCAGGCCACGCGCACCAGCGACGTCACCACGGTGGCGCTGGACGGACTGATTGCGCTGACTTACCTCGGCCTGATCATGGCCATGCTGGTGACCCTGGCGCGCCTGCATCGCCGGCAGACCGCCGAGGCCGAGGCCAAGCTGGAAGCGCAGGCCGATGGCGTGGGTGCAGCCACGCCGGTGCGCCGCAGCAGCTGGCTGGTACTGGCCCGGGTAGCGGGTAACATCGCGGTGGTGGCCGCCATCATTGCCACATTGCTGGGCTACCTGAATTTCGCCAAGTTCGTGAACCAGCAATTGATCGGCGGCAGCATCGTGGTGTTGGCCGCGACGTTGCTGTTCAAGTTCGTCGATGACCTGAGCACGTGGATGCTCAACGCCGACAGCAAGGTCGGCCAGACCATCCTGCTCAGCACCGGCCTGAGCGTATCGCGGCTGGAACAGGCGGGCGTGCTGCTGTCGGCAGCGCTGCGTACCATCGTCGTACTGATCGCGCTGCTGGCGCTGGTGGCACCGTTCGGCAACATCGGCGCGGTGGTGGAGCGCTTTACTTCACTGTTCACGACCGGATTCGATATCGGTGGCACCAAGCTCGCACCGGCGGGGATCGTGTTGGCGGTACTGGCGCTGCTGGCCGGCCTGGCGATCACCCAGCTGGTGCAGCGCTGGCTGACCGACACCTACCTGCCCAAGACCGAGCTGGACCTGGGCGCGCGCAATTCAGTGAGTACCGTTGCCCGATACGTGGGCATCATCATCGCGGTGATCTGGGCGCTGTCGGCGATGGGGCTGCAGCTGAGCAAGCTGGCCCTGCTGGTCAGCGCACTGTCGGTGGGTATTGGCTTCGGCCTGCAGGTGATCACCCAGAACTTCGTCTCCGGCCTGATCCTGCTTGCCGAGCGCCCGGTGAAGATCGGCGACTGGGTGAAGCTGGGTGACCAGGAGGGCGACATCCGCCGCATCAGCCTGCGATCGACCGAGATCCAGGTGGGCGACAAGTCGACGCTGATCGTGCCCAACTCCGAGCTGGTCACCAAGACCGTGCGCAACATGACGATGGGCAACAACCAGGGCCGCATCCAGATCCAGTTCGCGGTGCCGCCCAGCACTGATGTCGGCAACCTGCGGCAGGCGCTGCTGGATGCGTACACCGCGCACACCAACGTGCTGAAGCAGCCGGCGCCGACGGTCTACATCGACAGCATTGCCGGTGGCCAGATCACCATCAACAGTTTCGCGTACGTGGCCAGCCCGCGACAGGTGTATGCAACCCGCAGCGATCTGTACTTCAGCCTGCTGCAGATCCTGGCCGAGCGGAACATTCCGCTGTCGACCCCGACCGACATCCACATCATCCGCGACCCGCAGGAGTAGGGGTTGTTTTGCAGGGCTGCGCCCTGCACCCCCAGTAGTGCCGGCCGCTGGCCGGCAACTTCAACAGCAACAGCGACAGCTGATTTCCTGCGGGATGGCGGGGTGGGTCCGGTTGCGGGAGACGCCGTAAACCCCCAGGCCGGCCCAGCCGCTGGCGGCTGTGCGTTCGGGCGCTTGCGAAGCAGTGCTTCGCAAGCAAAGCGCCATCACCCATGGGGGCTTGGCCGCGGCATCCATGCCGCGGACACTCCCGCGATCGGACCCACCCCGCCTTCGACAGTTTCCCGCGATCTGTCGGAAATGCTCTTGGGGTCAGATCCGTTTTCCGGAGGAAAACGGATCTGACCCCATCTTGATTTTCGATATCTGACAGAGTGTGTCGACCAAGGTCGACACTGCCCCGCCAAACCACGGATTGCACGCTGTTGCCGTTGCTTCTGAGGTTGCCGGCCAGCGGCCGGCACTACCACGGGTGCAGGGCGCAGCCCTGCAAAGAACCCTATCCCCGTGGTCGGCTGCGCGAGGGCACCAGTGCGAACGTATCCACCGCCAGCTTCTCGGCATGGTTCAACCACGCGCGGATCTCCAGATCATCCACTTCGTGGTCCAGCCCGAACGACACGTTGATCTTGCCGTCGGCATCGGGCTGCACCCACTGCTGGGCCAGCACCACCTTGCGCTGCGAGGACACCGCCTCGATCCAGAAACCGCGATCCGGGCGCGTGCTCGCCACCAGCTGCAGCATGTACTGGCCGGCACGGGTGCGGCGGCCCTTCTGGGTGATCATGTGCGCCTGGCGCACGCTCGGGCGCGGGCCCTGGAATGCGTCCAGCGGTGCATCGACCGCGATGCCGCCGCGCAGGTCATTGTCGCGGTACAGCTTGATGCCGTTGTCGCGGTTGACGAGCAGCGCACACCAGTCGCCGTCGGCCGAGCCGTCCTCGAATGCGGTGCAGCGATCAACATAGGCCAGCGTGTTGTCCGGATCCGCGTCATCGAACTGGCGCGAGGTGTTCTCCAGGTAGACCGACTTCAGCCCCCAGTCCTTGTCGTACTCCAGCAGCACCGGCGGCTGCACGTGCTGCAGGCCGACTACTACCTGGTCATCGCCATCGATCTTCAGTTCGCGGGTCGGTTCGCCCAGCCACAGTGAGCGGGCGAAGGCCAGGTACTGCGGGTAGTCGCGGCCACCATCGCGCCGGGCCGCCACGCTGGCGCTGGGTGCGCGTTGGCTGTCGATCAACGAGCGGCCAAAGCCCATCGTCTTCAGGTTCGGGTCCAGCAGGCTGAGCAGGGTGGCACCCGAATCCAGGGTGGTGCCGGCGTCGGCGCTGAGCTGCTGCGGGGTAATGCCATCGCCCAGGAACAGCAGCAGGTTCTCGCGCTTCTGCCGGGTCAGGATGTGGGTCAGATCGTTGGGCATCGCCAGGTGGTCGGAGGCGATCACGATCAGCGTGTCCTTGCCGTACGGGCTGGCCTGGATGCGCTGCACCAGCTGCGAGATCAGCCGGTCGCTGCACTTGAGCGCGTTGAGCATGTTGATGTTGCCGTACTGGCTCTGGTAGCGCTCGCCCTTGCACGATACCGGCAGGTGGCCCGCCGGGTGGTGGGTGTCCATGGTCAACGTGGTCAGCATGAACGGTGAACCGGCGCGCGAGAGCTGTTCGAAGCGCTGGTAAGCGGTGTCCAGCAGCACGTCGTCGTGCACGCCCCAGGCCGAGTAGTGGATGCGGCCGATCTTCTTCTGCTGCTTGAACCAAGCGAGGTCATGCACTTCATCGAAACCGTGGCTGGCCAGGAACTGGCCCTTGCCGGCGAACTGGCCGTTGGCACCCCCCAGATAGTGGTTGGTGTAGCCCTGCTGCTTCAGGTAGTCGCCCAGGCAGACCGCCTTGGGCAGGAAGCTGCCCATGCGGTCCATGCTGTTTTCATCGCCCTGCGAGGTGGTCAGCGGCACGCCGCACATCGACGACACCAGGCCGGCGATGGTCCAGCCGCTGCCTTCGGCCGAGGCCAGCCCACGCACGTCCAGCGACTCGGACGCCAGGCGGTTGAGGTTGGGCATCAGGCCGGGAAACACGGCCTCGTCCAGATAGGTGCGTTCCAGGCTTTCGCCGTAGATCCAGACGATGTTGCGCGGGCGCTGCAGCGGCTGCGTCGGCACCTGGTACTCAGGGGCGATGCGGGCGAAGTCGACCGGGCGCAGCTGCTGGTACAGGCGCTGGCCGTCACGGGCCAGCGGGCTGATCATGATCGTGGCCACCCACACGGCCGCGAAACCGGCGAACAACGCGCCACCGTGGCCGGGCCGGCGCCAGCGCTTCACCCGTGTGGCGAACAGTGGCAGCAGCGAGACCAGCGCCAACACGATGAAGCCGGCGATGTAGCCCTTGAAGTCGGAGACACCGGCACCTTCCATGTCGGCGCCGAGGTGGTACAGGGTGGCGGCATTGAGCCCATCACCGGACAGCTTGTCGATCAGCCACCACGCGCTGAGCATCAGCAGCAGCAGCGAGAACGCGCCGGCCTTCCACCACACCCACTTGTCGGACGCGAGGAACAACCAGCACAACAGCAACAACGACAGCAGCAGTATCCAGAGCATAGGCAGCTTCGGCAGTGACGGGGTGGTGGTGATGGACGTCGTACCGACGCGTGTCCATCCGACCGGCGCTGCCGCAAGCACATGCATGTGACAGGCCGATGACCCGATAGTGCATGCACGAACCTGACTGAAATGTTTGTTGAAATGACGCGCGCGTAATCGCGCTCAGAAGGTAAAACGAGCGTGAAAGGGGTAGCTGGATTGCATTAAAAACTGCATGAATACGGGCGTTTTCGTCGATGCGCTAGCGATGCCCGCGTTCTTCGCGTGCCCGCGCACGACGGTCGAACAGCAATGCACTGGTTACGATGCCCAGGCCGAGCACCACGCCGATGAACAACAGGATCAGGGCGATGAGCGGGTAACCGAACAGGTGCCAGCCGGTGTCGATCCTCATCATCATCGCGGCGGCCATGATCAATGCGGCGCTGATGATGCCGGCCGCCACGCGGTTGGCGATCTTCTGCAGGTTCTCCATCAGCCGCGATTCTTCCAGGCCGGTGACCTTCATCTGCAGGCGGTTCTCGGCCAGCAGCGCCATGATGTCCGACAGCTTGCGCGGCCCATCACGCAGCAGCTGCTGCAGCTCCATCGCCTCGCTGGCGATGTTGGCTGCAGACAGCGACTTCTTCAGGCGCGCACGCATCACGTGCTGCAGCTGGCGCTCGACGATGCGGCGCGTGTCCAGCTCTGGCGCCAGCAGCCGGCACACGGTTTCCAGGTTGAGCAGGGCCTTGCCGAGCAGGCTCAGTTCCGGCGGCGTGCGCAGGCCGCAGGCGGTGGCGATGCGCACCATGTCCAGCACCACGCGGCCTTCGGAGAAGCTGCCACTGGCCGCATAGCGCGCGATCAGCTGACCGGTTTCGCGCAGGTAGCGCTCTTCATCGAAGGCCTCCAGCCGCGTGCTGATACTGATCAGGTCATCGGCCACTTCCTCGCCACGGCCGTCGACCGCCGCGAACAGGATCTTCAGCAGACGCTCGCGCAGGCGCGGCGGCATGTGCGCGACCATGCCCAGGTCGAAGATCGCCAGCCGGCCGTCGGGCATCACCCGCAGGTTGCCCGGGTGCGGGTCTGCATGGATCTCGCCATGCACGAAGATCTGGTCCAGGTAGCCGCGGATCAGCGCCGCCGCCAATGGGTCCATGTCCTGCTCGGTGCGGCGTACGCCGGAGATCGCATCCACGCGCACGCCGGTGGCAAGCTCCATCGTCAGCACGCGCTGGCTGCTGTAGTCCCAGATCGGCTGCGGCACCCACAACCGGCGGAACGGCCGCAGGTGCCGTCCGAAGCGCGCCAGGTTCTCGGCCTCGGCGTGGTAATCCAGCTCCTGCATCAGGGTCTTGGCGAACTCGTTGAGCCAGTCGCGCAGGCGCACGCGGCGTCCGACCTGGGTCAGGTGATCGGCGGCCAGCGCGAAGCTGCGCAGTGCCTCCAGGTCCGAGCGCAGCTGTGCGGCCACTTCGGGCTTCTGCACTTTCACCGCCACCTGGCGGCCATCGTGCAGCACCGCGCGATGTACCTGCGCGATCGAAGCACAGCCCAACGGCTCGGGATCGAACGAGGCAAACAGCTTGTTCACCCCTACGCCCAGTTCCTGCTCGATGATCGCGTGGATGCGCTCGACCGGGATCGGCGCCACCTTCTCCTGCATGCGCTCCAGCGCCGTGGCGAACTCCACCGGCACCATGTCCGGCCGCGTGGACAGCATCTGGCCCAGCTTGACGAAGGTCGGCCCCAACGCTTCCAGGTCGCTGACGAACTGTTCCGGATTGCCGTCGGCGGGCACGTCGGCCTGGTTGCTTGCCGCATCCAGGTTCATGCCCGAGAACACGCCCGAATGGCGGTAGCGCATCAGCAGGCGCAGGATCTGGCTGCGCCGGCTCATGCCTTTGACCAGCGGGGGATTGCCATTGGCGGCGGACGGATTGCTCAAGCGGGACTCCCATGCGACGAAGACAGGTAGCGCCGGCTGCGGGCCGGCAATGTCCGGATTCCGCAGTGTCGCCGGGGGGCGGTGGGCATGCGGTGAACCCGGTGTCTTCCGCAGTCCACACCGGATCGGTCAGAATCCGCCTATTCCCTTTCTTGGACGCCCCATGGCCGGTGCCAGCCTGTTCGCCCTGCTCGACGATATCGCCACCCTGCTCGACGATGTCTCGGTGCTGACCAAGGTCGCCGCGAAGAAGACCGCCGGCGTGCTCGGTGACGATCTGGCGCTGAACGCGCAGCAGGTCACCGGGGTCAACGCCAACCGCGAACTGCCGGTGGTGTGGGCGGTGGCCAAGGGCTCGCTGGTCAACAAGGTGATCCTGGTGCCGGCGGCCCTGGCGATCAGTGCGCTGGAAGCCTGGCTGCACAGCCGCGGCTGGAACGTGCCCCTGATCGTGCCGCTGATGATGATCGGTGGTGCCTTCCTGTGCTTCGAGGGCGTGGAGAAGCTGGCGCACCGCTTCCTGCATTCGGCCGACGACGATGCCGAGCGCCAGACCGAACGCCGCAAGGCGCTGGCCGACGCGCAGGTGGACATGGTCGCGTGGGAGAAGGACAAGGTGAAGGGTGCGATCCGCACCGACTTCATCCTTTCGGCCGAGATCATCGTACTGACCCTGGGCGTGGTCGCCACCGCATCGTTCACCAACCAGCTGGTCACGCTGGCCGTGGTTGCACTGGCGATGACGGTCTTCGTCTATGGGCTGGTGGCGGGCATCGTCAAGCTGGATGACGTGGGCCTGTACCTGTCGCGCAAGGGTGGGGCTGTTGCCGCCTTCGGTCGCGGCCTGGTCGCGTCGGCACCGTGGCTGATGAAGTTCCTTTCGGTGGCCGGCACCATTGCCATGTTCCTGGTCGGCGGCGGCATCCTGGTGCACAACGTGCCGGCGCTGCACCACGCGGTGCAGGCGCTGGGCGGCGAGGGCCAGTGGGGCTGGCTGGTCAGCGCGGCGGGCAACATGGTGGTGGGCATCATCGCCGGCGCCATCGTGCTGGCGGCGGTGACCGGGTTCCAGAAGCTGCGCGGCAAGTAGTCACCGGCAGGTTCCCCGGTAGAGGCCGACCTTGGTCGGCGCTTTGTTTCCCACGCGTGCCAACCAAGGTTGGCACCTACCAAAGCGGTTCAAGGTGGTCGGCATCGTCGCCGGCGGGTTCCCCGGTAGAGGTCGACCTTGGTCGGCGCTTTGTTTCCTGCGTGTGCCAACCAAGGTTGGCACCCACCAAAGCGGTTCAGGGTGGTCGGGATCATCGCCGGCGGGTCGCCGGGTAGAGGCCGACCTTGGTCGGCGCTTTGTTTCTGCGTGTGCCAACCAAGGTTGGCACCTACCAACGTAGTTTGCTGCGGGCCGGACGGTCAGCCTGCCTGCACGCGGTTCTTGCCCTGTCGCTTGGCGGCATACAGCGCGTCGTCCGCGCGCCGCAGCAGGGTTTCGGTGTCGTCGCCGGGTTGCCATTGCGCCAGCCCGGCACTGAAATGCACCGGTACGCGCCGGTCCTGCACGGTCAGCACGCGATGCGCCAGTGAACGCTGAAGGCGCTGCACCGTGGCCATGCTGTCGGCGCCCTGGGTTTCCGGCAGCACCAGTACGAACTCGTCGCCGCCCAGCCGCGCGATGCCATCGGTGGCGCGCAGCAGCAGCTTGCAGACGGCCACCAGGTGCTGCAGCAGTGCGTCGCCACCGGCATGACCATGTGCATCGTTGGTCTGGTGGAAATCATCCAGATCGATCACCGCCACGCCCAGCGGCGAGTTGTTGCGTGCGGCACGGGCCAGCTCGCGTTGCAGCAGTTCGTCCAGGCCACGGCGGTTCAGCGCCTGGGTCAGTGGATCGATGCGTGCCAGGTCACCGGCCGCGCGCAGTTCCTGCTCCAGCTCGGCGATGCGCTGCTCGGCACGCTCCACTTCCTGCCGTGCGTTGGCCAGGTGATCGCGCGCCTGCGCGGCCTGCTGCTGCACCTTGCCGGTGTCGCGCATCACGTCCTGCAGAAGCTGGTTGAGGTCGGCGATGCTGCGCGCCTCGCGCAGCTGCAGCGCATAGCTGCCGATGCGATCGTGGTATTCGCCGGTGCTGGTGGCCATGCCATCCATGCGCTCGATGAACTCGCCCATCAGCCCGCGCATCGCCGCCTTCGAATCGTCGATGCCCTGGCGCAGCAGGCCCTGCTTGTAGATCACTTCGCGCAGTTCGGCGCGGGTGCGCTCGACCGCCTCAGCTTCCAACGGCCCGTCCAGCAGCTGGCGCACCGCGGCGATCTGGCCCTGCAGCCAGCTGCGGTCATCCAGCAGCTCGCTCACGTTCTCCAGCAGCAGCGCGAACAGCTCCAGCAGCAGCGCCTGCTGCTCCTGCCAGCTCTCGGCACGCACGCCGACCTGGTGGCCAAGTTCGCGCACGCCCTGCTCGATCGGTTCCAGCGCCGTGCCTGGCTGCCACTGGCGCAGGTGCATGGCCAGTGCCTGCGCCTGTTCGCGCAGGTCCGGGTCGTGCTGCAGCAGCGCCACCACCGCGCCGCCCAGCAGCAGCCGCAGCTGCTCGGACAGGCGCAGGCTTTCGGGTTGCCCATCCGGCGAATGCTGTTCGATGGTGCGGATGTACTTGTCGATCAACTGCCGCATCGCGCGCCCGTAGCGCGGCCAATCGGCGCTGGCCTGCGCCGACTGCAGGCGGTCGCCCATGTCGCCCAGCTCGCCGGGCAGGGTGGCCATGCCGTTGGCGAACGCGGCCAGCAGCGGTTCCGGCGCGTCGGCGCCTGCGAACAGCTGCTGCAGCGCCACGCCACCGCCGCCCTGCAGCACCACGCGGTCGCCCAGCCCATCGTCCACCACCGCGCGCACGCGTGCCGGCGGCCCAAGGGCGGTACCGGGGGCAGGGCGGTGGTCGGGCTGGTCCGTCATGGAGCGAATCCTGGGGGCTGGCAGGGACTGGTTCCAGCATATCGGCGCGGCCGCCGACGGCTTGAACGGCTAGGATGGGCGACAGGATGCCGCAGTGGAGGTGGTGATGCGCGTGATGTTGCTGGGGGCGACCGGCCTGGTCGGTGGGCTGACCCTGCCCCGGCTGCTGGACGACCCGCGCTGCAGCGCCGTGATCGCCCCGACCCGTCGCCCGTTGGGCGCAGCCCACGGGAAGCTGGAGAACCCGGTACTGGCCTTCGATGCGCTGCCCGCCGCCGCCGGGTGGGCGGGCGTGGACGCGGTCATCTGCGCGCTCGGCAGCACCATTGCCCAGGCTGGCAGCCGCGAGGCCTTCCATCGCATCGACCATGATTACCCGCTGGCGTTCGCCCGTCTGGCGCAGGCGAAGGGTGCGCAGACCTATGTGCTGAATTCCGCAGCCGGTGCCGATCCGCGGTCGTCGATCTTCTACAGCCGGGTGAAGGGTGAATTGGAGCGCGATCTGCGCGCGCTGGGCTTCACCTCGTTGACCCTGGTCCGCCCAGGGTTGATCGGTGGCGAGCGCAACGAGGTGCGGCGCGGTGAGCGTCTCGCGCTGAAGGTGCTGGGCGTGCTGGGGCCGGTACTGCCACGGGCGTGGCGGATCAACCCGGCCAGCGAGATCGCCAAGGCGCTGGTCGAGGCCGCGCTGGCCCCGCAACCGGGTGAGCACGTGGTGGCATCGAGCGCACTGGCCGGCTGATGTCGCGTGCGCTGCGCCTGACCCAGCTCCAACAGCTGCTGCGCCGCCATCGGCGGCCGGTGGCCGGCCAGGTGCTGGCCGACGCGCTGGGAGTCAGCCTGCGCACGCTGTACCGCGATATCGAAACCCTGCGCGAGCAGGGCGCCGACCTGCGCGGCGAGGCCGGCGTCGGCTACCAGCTGACGCCGAGCGATACCCTGCCGCCGATGACCCTGCCACCGGCCGAGATCGACGCACTGGTGCTGGGCCTGCGCTGGGTTGCGGCCCGTACCGAACCCGCGTTGGCCGAAGCCGCACGCGATGCCCTGGCGCGTATCGCCCATGTGTTGCCCGCAGCGCGGCGCGAGGCCCTGCGTGACAGTGGCCTGCGGGTGGGCCCTTCGCGTGCGGCGGCCAAGGTTCCCCCAGCTCGTCTGCAGGCCGTGCGAGAGGCTGTCGGTTCACAGCAGCGCCTGAAGTTCGGCTACGAGGACGCGCACGGCCAGCGCAGCGAGCGCATCGTCTGGCCGTTCGCGCTGGGCTACTTCGATGAGGTGCCGATGCTTGCGGCGTGGTGTGAGCGCCGCGAGGATTTTCGCCATTTCCGCCTGGATCGCATCCGCCAGGTGCGCGTGCTGGAGGAGCACTACCTCGTACCACGCGCCACGCTGCTGCGGCGCTGGCAGAAGGCGCAGGGCATCGCGCCGGACTGGCTGGATCGTTCGTAGCGTCGGGCCTGCTCGACTGCTGCTGCGTTCTGCTTCCTGCCTCTGGGGGAGGGCGGCCTTCGCACTTTGCTCCTGGTAGGGGGCGAGCTTGCTCGACCGCCTTTGATCTTCGCGAACAGCAGTCGAGCAAGCTCGACCTCTACCAGGGCAGTGGCAACGGCAGTCGAGCAAGCTCGACCTCTACCAGGGCAGGAGCGACGGCAGTAGAGCACGCTCGCCGCTACTGACAGAATCTGTCAGCAGGGCCGTACCACCATGATCGCTCCCAACAACGGAGCTTCCCCATGTTCACGCCCAGCACCCTGCTGCAGTACGTGCGCGACGTCGCCACCAGCGCCACCTTCTACAGCGGCATCCTCGGCAAACCGCCGGTCGAGCAGTCGCCTGGCTTCGCCCTGTTCCTGCTCGGCGATGGCGCCGCACTCGGCCTGTGGCAACGCGATGACGTGCAACCGCCGGTGTCTGCGCAGGCAGGCGCCGCCGAACTGGCGATGGTGGTCGCAAACCCCGAGGCCGTGCAGCAGATGCACGATGCGTGGCGTGGGCTCGGCGTGCAGATCCTGCAGTCGCCGGTGACGCTGGAGTTCGGCCACACCTTCGTCGGTGCCGACCCTGATGGCCACCGGCTGCGTGTGTACAGCCGCGCCGAAGGCATGGTCGCGCGCGATTGATCGCCCGCATTGTGTAGATCCACGCCATGCGTGGATGCCGGAAAAAAAACGCCGGGCAATGCCCGGCGTTCTCTCCAAGTCATGTGCCAACCAACGGTTGGCACCCACCGGTCAGGTGGCCGATCAGCTGGCCAGTGCCAGGTCGTCCATCATCGCGCGCAGGAAGCGGGCAGCTTCACCACCCGTGGCTGCGCGGTGGTCGAAGGTGACCGACAGCGGGATCACCTTGTGCGCTTCCACGCCGCCCATCACCGGGGTCATCTGGTGGCGGGCACGGCCGGCACCGACGATGGCCACGCACGGCGGCACCACGACCGGGGTCGCGTAGCGGCCGGCGAACATGCCGAAGTTGGACAGCGAGATGGTGTAGCCACTCAGTTCCGACGCCGCGATCGAACGCGATTCCACCTGCTCGCGCAGGCGGTTGACGCCTTCGCGGATGCCGCGTGCGTCGAGCATGTCGGCGTTGCGCAGGGCCGGCACGAACAGGCCGTCGTCGGTGTCCACGGCGATGCCGATGTCCACCTGCGCGTGCAGGGTACGGGTCAGCGCTTCACCGTCGAACCAGGCGTTCATCGCCGGCACCTTCTGCGCGGCGACCACGATCGAACGCACCAGGCGCGCGGTGACGTCGTTGCCCGGCAGCCAGGCGTGGATGTCGGCGTCGTCGTTCAGCGTGGTCGGCACGACCTTGCTGTGCGCATCGGCCATCACGCGTGCCATGTTGCGGCGCACGCCCTTCAGCGGTTCCGGCTGGCCCTTGGCGACCACGCCCGGCGGCTGGGTACGCATCGGCTTGCCGGCGGCGGACAGCGGGGTGCGGGCTTCGCTCTGCACCGGGGCAGACACCTGCGCCGGGGCCGGCGCGGCATAGGCAGCAGCGGCAACCGGTGCCGGAGCAGCGCCGAGCTTGGCGCTGCCGTTGGCGGCAGCCTGCTTGACGTCGGCCATGGTGACCGCGCCATCGGTGCCGGTAGCGGCCACGCGGCTCAGGTCCACGCCCAGCTTGCGCGCCATCGCACGCACGGCCGGCACGGCCTTGACGCCACCGACGGCCAGCGCCTGTTCGGCATGCACGGCATTGGAGCTCTGCATCGCGCCGACCACGGTACCGGCGTCATCGCGCTCGGCCGCGGCGGGCTTGGCCTCCTCGGCGGCAACCGGAGCGGCCGCAGCCGGCAGCGGCGGCGGGGTCGGTGCGGCCGCCGGTGCAGCGTGGCCATGGCTGTGGCCGGTGTCCTGGCCATCGGCTCGCTGCGGCAGGTTCGGGTCCAGTTCGAAGCTGGCCAGCACCGAGCCGGTCGGGATGATGTCGCCGGCGCCGCCGGACAGCTTCAGCACCTTGCCGGAGAACGGCGAGGGCACTTCCACCACGGCCTTGGCGGTCTCCATCGACACCAGCGGCTCGTCCAGCTTGATCACATCGCCTTCCTTGACGAACCACTCGACGATGGTCGCGTCCGGCAGGCCTTCGCCCAGGTCGGGCAGGTTGAAGTTCTTGGTCTGGCTCATTTGCAGTTCTCTTCCAGCAGTTCCAGTTCGCGGGCCGGCAGCCAGCCCGTCGCGCCATTGGCGCGCTCGGACCACCACCACCCGCCGTGTTCGTGATGAAGCTTCACCATCTCGCCGCTTTCCACATCCAGCTCGCGGGCGTCGTAGTCGCACAGCGCTTCGGCGCGACCCTCGTCCAGCAGCTGCAACCAGGCGATGGGCGCCCATCCAGCGCGCCCATCGTTGGTGCGTACCCAGGCAAACGCCGGCCATTCCTCGTCACGGACACCTACTTCGACGATCTGGCCGGTGCGGAACCGGAGCGGGTTGGGATACTGGCTGCGGTAAGCCCCCAGAAGGCGGGCCCGCATGTCAGCCGGCCGCCACCGCGCGCTTGGCCGCAGCCACGATCCGCTCAACGCTCGGCAGGTACTTCATTTCCAGGCGGAACAGCGGAATGTGGGTGTCGTAGCCAGTGACGCGCTCGACCGGTGCCAGCAGGTCGTAGATCGATTCCTCGGCCAGGCGCGCGGCGATCTCGGCGCCGAAGCCCGCAGTCTTCGGGGCCTCCTGCACGATCACGCAGCGGCCGGTCTTGGCCACCGATTCGGCGATGGTGGCGAAGTCCAGCGGACGCAGCGTGGCCACGTCGATGACTTCGGCACTGATGCCTTCGCCGGCCAGCTTGTCCGCCGCTTCCAGCGCTTCCTTCACCTGCGCGCCCCAGGTCACCAGGGTCACGTCGGTGCCGTCGCGCAGCACGAAGCAGACGTCCAGCGGCAAGGCTTCGCCGTCGTTGACGACCACTTCCTTGTACTGGCGGTAGATGCGCTTGGGCTCCATGTAGATCACCGGATCCGGCTCACGGATCGCGGCCAGCAGCAGGCCATAGGCACGCTGCGGCGACGACGGCAGCACCACGCGCAGGCCCGGCACGTTGGTGAAGATCGCCTCGTTGGCTTCGCTGTGGTGTTCCGGCGCGCGGATGCCACCGCCCCACGGCACGCGCAGCACCATCGGGCAGTGCAGGCGGCCACGCGTGCGGTAACGCAGGCGTGCCGCGTGGCAGACGATATGGTCGACCATCGGGTACATGAAGCCGTCGAACTGGGCTTCGGCCACCGGCTTCATGCCCTGTGCGGCCAGGCCGATGGTCAGGCCGGCGATGGTGGTTTCGTCCAGCGGGGTATCGAGGATGCGGTCCGAGCCGAAGCGCTGCTGCAGCCCGGCGGTGGCGCGGAACACGCCGCCGTTGACGCCCACGTCCTCGCCCAGCACCAGCACCGACGGGTCGTGTTCCAGCTCCCAGGCCAGCGCCTGGGTGATGGCTTCGATGAGGGTGATCGGGGTGGTGGTCATGCTCTCTTCTCCGCGCGCGACCGCAGCGCTGTCGGCGGCGTTGGTGTGCGCGCCGGGCGCGCCGTTCTTGATCTCATCCATGGCGCTTCTCCAGGGCGATCGCCTGGGCACGCTGGGCCAGCAGGTCCGGCGGCGGATCGGCATACAGGAAGTCGAACATCGCCTCGACCGGCTGCACCGGCGTGTTGAGGTACAGGTTCACTTCCTCGTCCACGCGCTTGCCGCACTCGGCGACCCAGGCGCTTTCCTCATCCTCGCTCCACACACCGGCGTTGATCAGGTACTTGCGCAGGCGCAGCATCGGCTCGCGCTGCCAGGCATCCTTCACTTCGGCGTCGTCGCGGTAGCGGCGCGCGTCATCGGCGGTGGTGTGGTCGGACAGGCGGTAAGTCATCAGTTCCAGCACGGTGCCACCGTCGCCGGCCAGCGCACGTTCGCGCGCCTGCTCCATGGCAGCCAGCACGGCGATCAGGTCGTTGCCGTCCACCTGCAGGCAGTGCAGGCCGCCAGCCAGGCCCTTCTGCGCCAGCGTTTCGGCACCGGTCTGGGCCGAACGCGGGACCGAGATGGCCCAGCCGTTGTTGACGATGCACAGGATCAGCGGGAGCTTGTAGGCGCCGGCCGAATTCAGTGCCGCGTAGAAGTCGGTCTTGGAGCTGCCGCCGTCGCCGCACACCGCCACGGCGATCTGCGGTTCCTTGTTGAGCTTGAACTTCAGCGCGGCGCCTGCGGCATGCAGGCACTGGGTGGAGATCGGCACGCAGAACGGGAAGTCCTTGGCCGCGTTGCCGCCGTAATCGTTGCCGCGTTCGTCGCCGCCCCAGTACATCAGCACGTCGTGCGGGCGCACGCCACGCATGAACATCGCGCCATACTCGCGGTACGAAGGCGCGAACACGTCGTCCTTCTGCATCGCCGCGCCGATACCCACGTGCGCGGCTTCGTGGCCCAGGCAGGCGGCATAGGTGCCCAGCTTGCCGGTGCGCTGCAGTGCGATGGATTTGCTGTCGAACGTACGTACGAACAGCATCTGCTTGAACAGCGGTACCAGGACCTTGGGGTCGCGCAGCGACGCGGGCAGGTCATCGCGGACGAGTTTGCCGTCCGTATCCAGGTACTGCAGGTATTCGATCTTGAATTCAGCGGCAACCGTCATTGCGTACTGCACCTTCGACAGAGAAGTTACAAATGATATGAATCGCCATGTTAAGGAACGCGTACGGAATAGCCTTCCTGCGCCGCAACACGGCAATGTCCTGTTTTACCCCTGCCGGCGGGTGGGGGGCCAATAACAACAACGTATTCAGTCGTTGCTGCAAAGCATCAGAATACGCCTCTGGCTGACCGCTGGCGCAACGACCCGATCGGTTCCACGCGCAGGCCCCGCATCGGCCAATGCTCCACGGGGCACCGCACGCCCCGGTATGGACCCGGCGGCTGCCAGCGCGGCGGCAACGCGCTACCCTTGCCGCCCCCGATCTGGTCCCGCCCATGTCCGTCGACAACAACCAACGCGATCTCGAAGCCGGCATCCACACCGACCTGCAGGGACGCCTGACCTACGGCGGCTACCTGCGGCTGGACCAGCTGCTCAGCGCGCAGCAGCCGCTGTCCAACCCGCCGCACCACGATGAGATGCTCTTCATCATCCAGCACCAGACCTCGGAGCTGTGGCTGAAGCTGCTCGGCCACGAACTGCGTGCGGCGATCGGCTTCCTGCAGCGCGATGAAGTCTGGCAGTGCCGCAAGGTGCTGGCGCGCAGCAAGCAGGTGCTGCGCCAGCTGACCGAGCAGTGGTCGGTGCTGGAAACGCTGACCCCGTCCGAATACATGGGTTTCCGCGACGTGCTGGGCCCGTCTTCGGGCTTCCAGTCGCTGCAGTACCGCTACATCGAGTTCCTGCTGGGCAACAAGAACGCGCAGATGCTGCAGGTGTTCGAGCACGACCCGGCCGGGCAGGCGCAGCTGCGCATCGTGCTGGAGGCGCCGAGCCTGTACGAGGAATTCCTGAAGTACCTGGCCCGCTTCGGCCATGCCGTGCCGGCGGTGTACGAATCCCACGACTGGACCCAGCCGCACGTGGCTGACGACGCGCTGCAGCCGGTCTTCGAGCGCATCTACCAGGACACCGACCGCTATTGGCGCGAGTACGCGCTGTGCGAGGACCTGGTGGACCTGGAGACCGCCTTCCAGCTGTGGCGATTCCGACACATGCGCACGGTGATGCGCGTGATCGGCTTCAAGCGCGGCACCGGCGGCTCGTCCGGCGTGGGCTTCCTGGCAAAGGCGCTGGAGCTGACCTTCTTCCCCGAACTGTTCCAGGTGCGCACCAGCCTGCAGGCGGCACCCCCGGCAGAACTGGGCTGACCCCCATTCAGCTTGGACCCCGGCCATTGGCTGGATCGTTTCAGATGCAAGTTCAGCGAGCAGGCTGGCACCTGCCTCAAACGGCGTGTATTTGACGTGAACGGCAGAAGTCGGTGATCCTCGCGCGTTGCTCCAACTGCACAGCGGACGTGCTCGTCATCCACCGAACCAGGAAATCCGCATGAGCGTAAACGCCACTGCGAACACCCCAGAGCCGGCGCTGCCGGACTTCAAGACCACGCTGGGCCACCCGCGCCCGTTGTGGATGCTGTTCATGACCGAGTTCTGGGAGCGCTTTGCGTTCTACGGCATCCGCTGGGCGTTGGTGCTGTACATCGTCGCCCAGTTCTACAACGGCAGCGCTGCCGGTGAAGGCGACGCCAGCCGCATCTATGGCGCCTACCTGGCCCTGGTATACGCCGCGGCGATCTTCGGTGGCTACGTTGCCGACCGGGTACTGGGCTACCAGCGCTCGATCCTGACCGGCGCGATCATCATGGCCGCCGGCCTGTTCATGATCTCGCTGCCGCAGGAGCACATCTTCAAGCTTGGCCTGGCCACGATCATCGTAGGCAACGGCCTGTTCAAGCCCAACATCTCGACCATGGTCGGCAAGCTGTACGGCCTGAGGGACGAGCGCCGCGACTCCGGCTTCACCATCTTCTACATGGGCATCAACATCGGCGCGATGATCGCCCCGGTGCTGACCGAGTACCTGGCCCGCAAGGTGTTCGGTACCGACGCGATGCCGTCCTACAAGGTCGTGTTCATCGCCTCGGGCGTGGGCATGCTGATCTCGCTGGTCTGGTTCTACATCGGTCGCGCCGGCCTGAAGGGCATCGGTGCACCGCCGGCCGGCGCTGAAGGCTTCGGCCGCATCATCATGGTGCTGGCCGGTGCCGTGGTCGCCATCCCGGTGGCGTACTTCCTGCTGGCTACCGGCGCCACCGCGCTGGCCTGGATCCTGGGTGCGATGTTCACCGCGCTGGCCATCCTGCTGCTGGTCGAGGGCGTCCGCGAAGGCAAGGTGCAGCGCGACCGCGTGATCGCCATGCTGATCATCTTCGCCTTCAACGTGATGTTCTGGATGTTCTTCGAACAGGCCGGCAGCTCGTTCACCTTCCTGGCCGAGAACATCGTCAACCGCCAGTTCGGTGACTGGACCTTCCCGACCGCGTGGTTCCAGTCGGTCAACTCGGTGGCCATCATCACCCTGGCGCCGGTCATTGCCTGGATCTGGGTGGCCATGGGCCGCGCCAATCCGTCCATCCCGCGCAAGTTCGGCCTGGGCCTGCTGTTCAACGGCGCCGCCTTCGCCCTGCTGATGTTCGCCCTGTCGCAGATGGTCGTGGACGGCAAGATCCCGTTCTGGACCCTGTTCATGGTCTACGTCATCCAGTCGGTGGGTGAGCTGTGCCTGTCGCCGATCGGCCTGTCGATGGTGACCAAGCTGGCCCCGGTGCGCCTGGTCGGCTTCGGCATGGGCGGCTGGTTCCTGTCCACCGGCATCGGCAACAACCTGTCGGGCATCTTCGCTGGCGTGGTCAGTGGTGAAGGCGGCATGACGGTCGAGTCGGCCCTGAAGGGGTATACCTTCGGGTTCTGGGCCCTGATCGGCTCCGGCGTGGTGCTGTTCCTGATCGCCCCGCTGATCAACAAGCTGATGCACGGCGTCAAGTAATGATGAGAGGGTAGAAGGCATGCGCAGCAAGCTCGGTGGTGCAATGGTGGTGGTCTGTGCGGCGCTGATCGGCGCCTGTTCGCAACCGCAACCGCCTGCCGCCGCCGAGCCCACGCAGCCCCTGGATACCCGACCCACCGAGCCACCGGTTGCTGACCCCAGCGAACCGGTGGCCTCGGGCAACACCCCGGTGGCGGCGGACATCGCCGCCATCGCCGGGCTCGGCGCGCAGTTCGACCCGGCCCGCAACCCCGCCGACGACCTGGCCACCGCCAAGGTGGAAGCCCAGCGTGGCAAGAAGCGGATCCTGCTGGAGGTCGGCAACGCCGCCTGTGAGCGCTGCCGGGCGCTGGACGACGTGGTGGAAGGCAACGGCGACCTGCGTCGCTTCCGCGATGCCCACTACGTGTGGGTGAAGGTCAACGCCAGCGACGAGCAGCCCAACACCGCCTTCTTCGCCCAGTACCCGGTGATGGCGCGCGACTACCCGTACCTGCTCGTGCTCGATGCAGATGGCGGCCTGCTGGTATCGCAGGCCACCGGCGAGCTGCGCAGGGGCGAGGCGTTCCAGCCTGCGCGGGTGAGTGCCTTCCTCAAGCAGTGGGCGCCTGACAAACCGGAATAGGGTAGTGCCGGCCGCTGGCCGGCATGCTCTGGTGGGTGCCGACCGCTGACCGCCCACCCCGGTGGGTGCCGACCGTTGGTCGGCACTGAGGCGCATCCACGCCTGGCGCGGATCTACTGCGCGCACCGTCACACTCTCTGAATCGGCGTCTCAACTTCACCGTGAGCACGCCGTTACCGGCAAGGACCTCAGTCGACATCCCGTCGATGCAACCTTCCGGAACGCCCATGCACAGCGACCACGCCGAACGATTGCCCGAACCCGCCAGCGACCTGGCCGAGGGTGGGGCAGGCGAGGGCGTGACCCTGCCGCCGCAGGAAGCGCTGCTGGATGACGCCGGTACCGGCGAGGACAGCGTCGACCTGGCGCCGCCACGCCATCGCCTGCCGCAGATCGCGCTGCCGGACAACGTGGTGCTGAAGGGGGCGGTGCAGAAGCTGGTCGAGCAGAAGTCCCGGCTTGATGCGCTGGCCGCCGAAGGCCAGCTGGCCGGGCTGCTGCCGCCCGAATGGCAGGGCCACGGCGCGCGCGCGATCGAGCTGTCCACCTTCATCCAGGGCGTGCTGCCCTTCCTGCAGACTGGCGAGCGTGGCGAGACCGCCCCCGCGCGACTGCCGGTGCGCCATGTGTTGGGTGACGACAGCCGCTGGGGCCTGGACGATGTGGCCGAACCGAAATCACTGGCGTGGTATCTGGCCAGTGACGAGCGCGCCACGGCCGGCAGCAAGGACGTCGCCGAGGCATATCTGGTGGGCGCACTGGGCCTGGCGTGGATGCAGGAAGGTCGCAGCCGCCCCGGCTTCCTACGCGCGATGGGCCAGGACAGCCTGGCCGCGCGGGTGACCATGCTCGGCTATCCGCCGGCCAACGAACTGGCGCTGTACAGCGTCACTGCGCACGGCCAGCCGCAGATCTGGTGCGTGCACGGGCGCCGCCGCATGCGCCCGCTGGTGGCGCCGTGGTTGAGCGTGCCGCTGCTGACCGCCTACGGCGTGCCGGCGCCGGTTGCGTGGCCGTCCAGCTTCCCGCCGGTGGAAGCGGTGGCCGAGCTGCTGGCGACCGCCCGCCTGGGGCGCGCGCTGCCGGAAGTGGACCTGGCCAAGGCCGTGGCGAAGATCGCCGAGGACGCCGCCTCTGACGCCTGGCAGCCGGTCAGCCTGCTCCAGCTCAACACTTGGTCACCGCGCTGGCACTTCTTCCTGGGCACCTTCGTCGGCCTGCCGTCGCTGCTGCTGGTGGCGGCGGCGCTGGCGCTGCCGGGGGCGGTCGAAGCAGCGACGGTGGCCGCCTCGCTGGGCTTCGCCGGCGGCGCCATCGCAGCACTGGCCGTGCCGTGGATCCACGCACGCCGCAAGCACCTCAGCTGAAAAAAGGGGACGGAGGGGATTAAGCCGCAATCAGCACAGGTGTGCCTGATGCGACTTAATCCCCTCCGTCCCCTTTTCTTTCAGACGCCTTCGCCCATCCGCTCCAGGCCTTCGCCGGCCAGGCGAAGGATCAGCTTTTCCAGCACCTGCTCTTCCTCTTCGCTCAGCACCGACATCAGCTTGCGGGTGATCTCGATCACCATCGGCGCGATGGTCTCGTACACCTCGAAACCGGCGGCCGACAGCGCCAGCACCGAGCGGCGGCGATCGTCGCCGTGGGTCTCGCGCTTGATGAAGCCGCGCTCCAGCAGGCGGGCCACGGCGCGGCTGACCGCCACCTTGTCCATCGCCGTGCGGTCGGAGACCTCGCTGGCCGAGGAGCCCGGGTACAGCGCCAGGATGGTGATGACCCGCCACTCGGGGATCGCCAGACCGTAACGATCGCCGTACAGCTTGGCGATGTTGCCGCTGACCCGGTTGGACAGCACGCTCAGCCGGTACGGCAGGAACTGTTCCAGGTCGAGCAGGACGTGCGAGGCACGCAGGCGGGTCGAAACGGGATCGGCGGGGCTCATGTTGCGGTGCACCTTGCTGGTGGTTTCAAGTGTAACTATAAGGGGTGGGTCCAGACCCTGCATTCTCGCCGGGTCCCTACCTGCCCGCACCTGGTTTGTACCGATGCGGTACCGATTCGGAGCCACGCCATGAATACCGCAGTCCCGACCGCCTCGCATCCCAACCCCGGCATGCAGGTCACCACCTTCGAGAACCCGATGGGCATCGACGGCTTCGAGTTCGTCGAATTCGCCGCCCCGGCCGGCCGTGGCCAGGAGCTGCACGAGTACTTCCGGAAGATGGGCTTCAGCGCGGTGCTCAAGCACAAGCAGCGTCCGATTACCGTCTATCGCCAGGGCGACGTCAACTTCCTGGTCAACGAAGACCCCGATTCGTTCGCCGCCGACTTCGCCGAAAAGCATGGCCCCTGCGCCTGTGGCTTTGCCATCCGCTTCAAGAAGCCGGGCCAGGAGGTCTACCAGACCGCGCTGGGCAACGGCGCCGAAGCCATCGCCTTCAAGCCGGACAGCAAGGCGGTCAGCGCGCCGGTCATCAAGGGCATCGGCGACTGCATGCTGTACCTGGTCGACCGCTATGGCAGCGCCGGCAGCATCTACGACGGCGACTACGAGCCGATCGCAGGGGCCGACCTGCACCCGTTCGGCTTCGGCCTGACCTTCATCGACCACCTGACCCACAACCTGTACTTCGGCAACATGCAGCAGTGGTCGGACTACTACGAGCGCCTGTTCAACTTCCGCGAGATCCGCTACTTCGACATCAAGGGCCTGAAGACCGGCCTGGTGTCCAAGGCGATGACCGCACCGGACGGCATCGTGCGCATCCCGCTGAACGAATCGTCCGACCCGAAGAGCCAGATCAACGAGTACCTGGACGCGTACAAGGGCGAGGGCATCCAGCACATCGCCTGCTTCACCGAGAACATCTACGAGACCGTCGAAGCGATGCGCGCGCAGGGCGTGGATTTCCTCGACACGCCGGAAACCTATTTCGACGTGATCGACCAGCGCGTGCCGAACCACGGTGAAGACGTGGCGCGCCTGGCCAGGAACAAGATCCTGATCGACGCCGATCCGGAAACCCACCAGCGCAAGCTGCTGCAGATCTTCACCCAGAACTGCATTGGCCCGATCTTCTTCGAGATCATCCAGCGCAAGGGCAACGAAGGCTTCGGCGAAGGCAACTTCACCGCGCTGTTTGAAAGCATCGAGCGCGACCAGATCCGCCGCGGCGTGCTGTAAGGTCCGCAGGCAATGTCGGCGTCCCGCCGGCATTGCCTGTCCGAATGGTAGTGCCGGCCGCTGGCCGGCAATCTCTGGAGTTCCCATGTCCCCCGCCATCACCGCCCGCGGCTACCAGTCCGGCTTCGGCAACGAATTCGCCACCGAGGCCGTCGCCGGCGCGCTGCCGGTCGGGCAGAACTCACCGCAGAAGGTGGCCCACGGCCTGTACGCCGAACAGTTGACCGGCACCGCGTTCACCGCGCCGCGCGGCAGCAATCGCCGCAGCTGGCTGTACCGGATCCGCCCGGCGGTGACCCATGGCGAGTTCACTCCGTTCGCGCAGTCGCAGCTGCAGTGTGATTTCGGCGCACAGCCGGCTTCACCGAACCAGCTGCGCTGGAGCCCGCTGCCGTTGCCGGAGCTGCCGACCGACTTTGTCGAAGGCCTGTACACGATGGGTGGCAACGGCTCGCCCGACGCGCATGCCGGCGTGGGCATCCACCTTTATGCTGCCAACCGCGACATGGTCGGCCGCTACTTCTACGACGCCGACGGTGAACTGCTGATCGTGCCTCAGCTGGGCGCACTGCGCCTGCTGACCGAGCTGGGCGTGATCGAGATCGAGCCGCAGCAGATCGCGGTGATCCCGCGCGGCGTGCGCTTCCGTGTCGAACTTCCCGATGGCCCTAGCCGCGGTTACATCTGCGAGAACTACGGCGCGCTGCTGAAACTGCCCGACCTTGGCCCGATCGGTTCCAACGGCCTGGCCAACCCGCGTGACTTCGAGACCCCGCACGCGGCGTTCGAGGATGTCGATGGCGATTTCGAACTGATCGCCAAGTTCGAGGGCCGCCTGTGGCGCGCGCCGATCGACCATTCGCCGCTGGACGTGGTGGCCTGGCACGGCAATTACGCGCCGTACCGCTACGACCTGCGTCGCTTCAACACCATCGGTTCGATCAGCTACGACCATCCGGACCCGTCGATCTTCCTGGTGCTGCATTCGCCCAGCGACACACCCGGCACCAGCAACATGGACTTCGCGATCTTCCCGCCGCGCTGGCTGGTGGCGCAGAACACGTTCCGCCCGCCGTGGTTCCACCGCAACATCGCCAGCGAGTTCATGGGCCTGGTGCATGGCGCCTACGACGCCAAGGCCGAAGGCTTCGTGCCGGGTGGCGCATCGCTGCACAACTGCATGAGCGGTCATGGCCCGGATGCGCCGACCTTCGACAAGGCCTCCAATGCCGATCTGTCCAAGGCCGATGTGATCAAGGACACGATGGCCTTCATGTTCGAGACCCGCGCGGTGATTCGCCCGACCGCGCAGGCGCTGGCCGCCGGCCATCGCCAGGGCGATTACCAGCAGTGCTGGAACGGCCTGCGCAACAACTACCGCTGACCCGAAAAAGGGGACGGAGGGGATTAAGCCGCAATCAGCACACGTGTGCCTGAAACGACTTAATCCCCTCCGTCCCCTTCTTCTTCAGGCGGCCTCGGTGAACGCTTCGCAATGCTCCAGCGGCAGCGCTTCCAGCAGGCGTTGCCGCACACGCTGGCAATAACCCTCCGAGGTCAGCCCGGGCAGCATCTGCATCGCCGAGTGCAGCACCTGCAGTACTTCACTTTCGGCGCGCGCCTGCTGCAGGTCGCGGAACAGCGCCGCCGCCTGCGGGTGGCGCTGCATTTCCAGGATGCCCAGTACATAGATGCGCGCGGCCACCAGCGAGCGGCGGCGCTCGCTGCCGGTTGCGGGTGCAGCCGGTGCCGCCGCCGGCGTGGTGGGTGCCGGTGCTGCCGCGTCTGCGGGTGGTGGCGGTGCGGCTGTGGCGCCGGTACCGGTGCTCAGGTAGCCGGCCTGCACCAGCTGGATGACCATGGCGGGCGCGTCCTGGCCGAGCAGGCCGGTCAGGTCGGCGATGCTGCGCTGGCCGTCGCACAGGATCAGCAGCCGGCGCTGGCGCATGTCCAGCGGCGCGCGATGGGCCTGCAGCGCGGTTCGGGCGAGTTCGGTCTTGCGCGGTTGCATGGAAGGGACAGCCAAGTCGGTGCACGCCGAGCCTGAACGAAGGCGATGAAACCGCGATGACAATGCAGCGCCTGCACACGGGATGGGCTAGCGTGCAGCCATCTTCGTGCCAGGGAACCGCACCGATGAAGCACCTTCCGCTTGCTGGTCTGTTGCTCCTTTCGCTCACCGCCTGCAGTGCTGGCCCCGACAAGCAGGGGGCGGCCGGCAGTGGCAGCGACACCCCGGCCGAAACCGCCTCGGCGACCGGGCCCGCGCAGTCGGCGGATCCCGACCTGGCCGCCCGCCCGGCCAACGACCTCCGCAAGGACAGTCCAGCGCGCCTGGACGGCTTCGGCGGTGCAACGCTGGGCGCCGGCATCGCCGAGGTCCGCAGCGGCTTCGGCACGCCGCTGCAAGGACTGGGCACCGACGCCAATGGCAAGCCCCTGCCGGCCGACGACAGCAACGACGGCTGCTACTTCCTGCGTCCGCAGGGCGCCGAAGACCCTCGCCTGATGATCGAGGCACGCAAGCTGGTGCGCTATGACGTGCGCAGTGCGGCGATCGTCGCTCCGGGCGGCGGCAAGGTCGGCATGACCCTGGGCGAGCTGCAGGTGCTGTACCCAGAGCGCGCGGACGTCGGTCCTGACAAGTACGACGAGAAAGCGCAGCACCTGCGCGTGCGGCCAGCGCAGGAAGGCGGGGCGGTCATCGACTTCGCGCTCGGCGCCGATGGTCGGGTCAGCGCCTGGCGCGTCGGCCAGACCCCGCAGGTCGATTACGCCGAAGGCTGTGGCTGATCCTTGATCCACCGCCCAGCCATGCGCTCGGGCCAAGCGTAGAATCGCGCCACCACTGCTGGGGAGTGCTCGATGATCGCCATTGCCATTGCCTGGTTCCTGCTCGGCCTGCTGTTGCTGGCGCTGGGCGGGGATTCCATCGTCAAGGCCGTGTCCGGCCTGGCCCAGCGCTTCGGGGCCAGCCCGTTCACTGCCGGGCTGCTGCTGCTCGGGGTGACCACCTCGTTGCCGGAACTGGCGGTCAATGCGCGCGCGCTGGCGGTCGGCCAACCGGAGCTGGCACTGGGCAATGCCGTGGGCAGCAGCATCGTCAACCTGGGCTTCACCCTGGCGGTGGCAGCCATCGCCGCGCCCCTGTTGCTGCGCGCGCGCCTGCAGACGGTGCTGTGGTGGTCGCTGCTGGTGGCCGGCGTGCTGCTGGTCCTGTTCGGGCTGGATGGTCGCCTGGCGCGCTGGGAAGGCGGCGTGCTGGTGGCAGGCTTCATCGTCATGCAGGTGCTGCTGCTGCGCCGCGGCCGCGTTGAGCGTGCCGAGGTGCAGGCGGCCATCGCCGAGTCCGCCCTGAGCCGCACCAGCCTGCCGTTGAACGTGCTGCGGGTGCTGATCGCAGCGCTGACGCTGTACTGGGGCGCGCGCCTGGTCGTGGGCGCCGCCGCTGACTTCGGTGCCGCGCTGGGCTGGACACCGCTGCTGGTCGGCCTGCTGCCGGTGGCGATCGGCACCGCACTGCCGGAGGTGGCAACCGCAATTGCTGCCGCGCGTCGCGGCCACGGCGACATGGTGCTTGGCCACGTGCTGGGCTCCAGCGTGGTCAACCTGCTGCTGGTGATCGGGGCGATGGCGGTGTTGCAGCCGTTGGCGTTGCCGGCCTCGTTCGTGCGCCTGGAACTGCCGGCACTGCTGGCGTTCGCCCTGGTGCTGTACCCGATGCTGCGTGGCGATCTGAAGATCAGCCGCAGTGAGGGCGGAATCCTGCTGGTCGCGTTCGCCGGCTGGTTCGTGCTGGAGCTGCTGCTGGTCGGCGCGGCATGAGGTAGTTCCGGCCGCTGGCCGGCAACCTCACTGCCTCTGACGGAACCCTTGCCACTGCCGGCCAGCGGCCGGCACTACCGGTTCTGTGTGGCTTCCTCTTCCCGCGCCGGTTCCGGCGGCGGAAGCTGTTCCTCGGCAGCCGGCTCGTTGCCCGGCAGGCTGGGACGGGTTTCCATCAGCAGCGACAGCGCCGCCTTGGCCATCATGTGGGCGCTGATCGGCGCGGTGATGAACAGGAATACGGTGATCAGCAGCTCGCGCGGCTGCGGGTCCTGGCCCAGGAAGATGTGGTAGCAGACCGAGCACACCAGCACGCAGCCCACGCCCAGCGTGCTGGCCTTGGTCGGCGCGTGCAGGCGCTTGAAGAACGTGGACAGCTTCACCAGCCCCAGTGCGCCGACCAGGATGAAGAAGCAGCCGAACAGCAGCAGGATCGACAGGCCGATCTGGATCGCGGTGATCATTCGACGATGTCCCGGCGCAGCACGAACTTGCTCAGCACCACGGTGCTGCCGAAGCCGAGCATGGCGATGACCAGTGCGGCTTCGAAGTAGATCGCGGAGTTGAGGTACATGCCGAACAGCATCAGCTCGGCAATGGCGGTCACCGACAACGTGTCCAGTGCGAGGATGCGGTCGGGCACGGTCGGTCCGCGCAGCAGGCGCCAGGTGGCCAGCAGCATGGCCAGGCCGACCACGTGCATGCACACCACCAGCGTGGTCTGGATGATCTGGAATCCAGTCATGGGAAGATCTCCATCAACGGCGCCTCGTAGCGGCGCTTGATCGTATCGATCAGGTCCTGTGGGTCCTCCAGGTGCAGCACGTGCACCAGCAGGAACTTGCGGTCGTCGCTGAGCGCGGCCGAGACCGTGCCCGGGGTCAGCGTGATCATGCTGGTCAGCGCCGCGATGCCGTGGATGTTGGCGATGTCCAGCGGCAGCCAGATGAAACCGGGGTGAATCTTCTTCTCCGGGCCCAGCACCTGCAGGGCCACGCGGATGTTGGACATCAGGATGTCCCACAGGGTCACGCATACCAGCTTGGGCAGCGGCCGCAACGTGCCGATGCGCGCGAACTCGCGGTCCAGGCGTGCGGCGAACAGCGGCACCACCACGCCCAGCACCAGCCCCAGCACGATCTGGCCGAGGGTGAAGCTGTCGGACATCAGCAGCCAGAATGCCACCACCATGATGCTGAGCATCGGCGAGGGAATCAGGCGACGGAACAGGGAGCGCTGGGCGGTCATGGCTGGCGGATCTCCGGTGCGGTCGCGCGCAGCTGCTGCACGTACTCGCTGGGTTGCAGCAGCTGTGCGGCGGTGGCGTCGGTGTAGCGCATCAACGGTGCAGCGGCCAGGGTCATGGCGATACCGTAGGCCAGCAGGATGCACGCGGCGTACAGCTCCACCCGGCGCAGAGGAGCCTTGCGCGGCTTCGGTGCCTCCGGATCGACAGGCGGCACGCGCCAGAACAGGCGGATGCCGCCGCGGGTCAGGCCCATGATCACCAGCAGGCTGCTGACCAGCACCGCGGTCCAGACCGGAGCGGTGTACTGCGCCGGCATGCCGGCCAGCAGTACGGCCTTGGCCAGGAAACCGGACAGCGGCGGCAGGCCGGCCACCGACACCGCGCCGATCAGGAACAGCACGGCGGGTGTCTCCTTGCCCGGCATCGGCGCGACCACTTCCTTGCGGTCGCTGGCACCGCCGCGACGACGGCGGATCAGGTCGGCGATCAGGAACAGCGCGGCGGCGACGAAGCTGCTGTGCGGCAGGTAGTACAGGCCGGCCGAGAGCACCTGCGGTGTGCCGACCGAGAAGGCGATGAACAGCGTGGCTGCCGACACGATCACCAGGTAGGAGATCAGCACGCGCAGGCGGGTCGCGGCGAGGGCGCCCAGGCCGCCCAGCACCAGCGTCGCCACACCGGCCCACAGCAGCCAGTCACGGCCGTAGCCGGCCATCGCGCCGGCATCGTCGCCGAACCACAGCATCTGGATGCGCAGCACCGAGTACAGGCCGACCTTGGTCATGATCGCGAACAGCGCAGCCACCGCCGCCGGTGCGCGCGAATAAGCTTCCGGCAGCCACAGGTACAGCGGCATCAGGGCGGCCTTGGCGCAGAACACCAGCAGCAACAGGCCCATCGTCGCCTTCACCAGGGTCAGCTGCGCCGGCGGTACCTCGGCGATGCGCTGCGACAGCTCGGCCATGTTCAGCGAACCCAGCGTGGCGTACAGCAGGCCCAGCGCGATCAGGAACAGGGTCGAGGCGGTGACGTTGAACACCACGTAGTGCAGGCCGATGCGCATGCGCAGGCCACGGCCACCACTGAGCAGCAGGCCGTAGGAGGCGATCAGCATCACCTCGAAGAACACGAACAGGTTGAAGATGTCGCCGGTCAGGAACGCACCGTTGAGGCCGACCAGCTGGAACTGGAACAGCGCATGGAAGTGCGGTGCGCGGCGGTCCCAGCCCGAACAGGCGTGCAGCAGGCAGGGAATGGCCAGCAGCAGGGTGGTCAGCAGCATCCACGCCGACAGCCGGTCGGCCACCAGCGCGATGCCCAGCCGCGACGGCCAGTCGCCCAGCAGGTAGACGTTGATATCACCGCCCGCGGTCGACGCGAACAGCAGGCCCACCGCCAGCGCCAGCGCCGACAGCGCGGTCCAGGCCACCGCGCGCTGCACCCTGGGGCCATAGCGGCGGTGTTCGACGAACAGCGACAGTGCCGCACTCAGCAGCGGAATCAGGATCGGCAGGATCACCAGATGGTTCATGCGCGGTCCTCGCCCTGGCGTGGCGGCACGCGCTCATCCTGCAGGTCGTCATCCGGCTCGTGGGCGTCCACATGGTCGCTGTGGTTGTCGCTGCGGCTGCGCATGGCCAGCACGATGCTCACCGCGGTCATCGCGAAGGCGATCACGATCGCGGTCAACACCAGCGCCTGCGGCAGCGGGTCGGTGTAGTTGCCCAGGTGGCTGTCCACGCCTTCCTGCAGTACCGGCGCCTTGCCCAGCACCACGCGGCCACCGGCGAAGATCAGCAGGTTGGTCGCATAGGACAGGAAGGTCATGCCGAGGATCACATCGAAGCTGCGCGCACGCAGCAGCAGGTAGATGCCGATGGCGGTCAGCACGCCGATCGCGGTAGCCAGGGCCAGTTCCATCAGTGCATCTCCCCGGTGCGTGCCGAGCGGCGTTGCAGGTCGATCTCACCCTTGCGGGCGGTACGGGTACGCGATGGCTTGATCGTGCCCATCATCGACAGCATCAGCATGGCACCGCCGAACACCACCAGATAGACGCCGATGTCAAAACCAATCGCACTGGCCAGCGGCACGTCGCCGATCAGCGGCAGGTGCAGGTCGAGGTGGCCGCTGGTCAGGAACGGCACGCCGAACAGCATCGACGCGCTGCCGCTGAGCAGGGCGATCAGCAGGCCCATGCCGATGCAGCGGATGTAGTCGAAGCCGAAGCGCGACTCCACCGACGCGGTGCCCTGGATCACGTACTGGATCAGCAGCGGCACCGCCAGCACCAGGCCGGCGATGAAGCCGCCACCCGGCGCGTTGTGGCCGCGCAGGAACAGGAAGATCGACACGGTCAGGGTCAGCGGGAACATGATCTGGGCCAGGTCGGCCGGCACCGGCAGCTTGATCGGCGGGCCGGGCATGATCTGCTCCGGCGCCATCCGCGTGCGCCGCAGCAGGGCATGCACCACCAGCGCGGCGATGCCGAACACGGTGATCTCGCCGAAGGTATCGAAGCCGCGGAAGTCGACCAGGATCACGTTGACCACGTTCTGGCCATAGGCCTCGGGCAGGGCACGGGCGAGCAGCTCGCCGGCCATGGTGTTCGGCGGCAGGGTCATCGCGGAATAGGCCAAGGCGCCAAGTCCGGCACCGGCGATGATCGCGATCACCGCGTCACGGCGCTTGCGCCAGCGCGGCCGCTCCGGCCCGGACTGCGCAGGCAGGTAGTTCATGCCCAGCAGCATCAGCACCAGGGTCACCATCTCCACCAGCAGCTGGGTCAGGGCCAGGTCCGGCGCGGACAGGAACACGAAGGTCAGCGCCACCATCAGGCCGACGCCGCCGACCAGCAGCACCGCCAGCAGGCGCTGCTTGTAGATACGCAGGGTAGCCACCGCGCAGGCCATCATCACCAGCCACAGCGCCCAGCCCAGCAGCGGGATCGGCTGTGGCCTGGTCCAGTTCGGCGAGGCGGGGTTGGCCACGAACGGCGCGGCGGCGGCCACGATCGCCACCAGCACCAGGCCCAGCAGCATGCGCTGAAGGCTGCCGTTGGCGATGCCGTTGGTCAGGCGCATGGCCAGTGCGGAGATCGCGTCCAGCTGCGCATGGAACACATTGCGGCCAGTGCTGACGTTGGTCACGGCGTGCAGGTTGATCAGCTTGCGCAGGCCGAAGTACAGCGCCACGCCGCCGATCACGCCGATCGCGCTCATCGCCAGCGGCAGGTTGAAGCCGTGCCATACCGCCAGGCTGTACTCGGGCATGGCGTCGCCGAGGATCGAGGCCGCAGCGGCGTGCAGCACCGGCGCTACGGTCAGTGCCGGTGCCACGCCCACCGCCACGCAGATCACCACCAGCAGTTCCACCGGCACCTTCATCCAGCGCGGCGGTTCGTGGGGCACGCGGTCCAGGTCGTGCGGGCCGGGGCCGAAGAAGGTGTCGTGCACGAAGCGCAGGCTGTACGCCACCCCGAATACGCCCGCCAGCAACGCTGCGATCGACACCGCCGTGCGCATGATTCCCGGGCCGCCGGCCGTGATCGCTTCGGCGAACAGCATTTCCTTGGACAGGAAGCCATTGAGCAGGGGGATGCCAGCCATCGCCAGCGAGGCGATGATCGCCAGCGCGCTGGTGAACGGCATCAGCCTGCGCAGGCCTCCCAGCTTGCGCATGTCTCGGGTACCGGTCTCGTGGTCGATGATGCCGGCGGCCATGAACAGCGAGGCCTTGAAGGTGGCGTGGTTGAGGATGTGGAACACGCCGGCCACCACCGCCATCGGCGTGGACAGGCCGAACAGCAGGGTGATCAGGCCCAGGTGGGAAATGGTCGAGTACGCCAGCAGGCCCTTCAGGTCATGCTGGAAGATCGCATTCCAGGCGCCGATCAGCAGGGTCAGTGCGCCGATGCCGCTGACCGTGTAGAAGAACAGGTCGCTGCCGGCCAGTGCCGGATGCAGGCGCGCCAGCAGGAACACGCCGGCCTTCACCATGGTGGCCGAGTGCAGGTAGGCCGAGACCGGGGTCGGCGCCGCCATCGCGTGCGGCAGCCAGAAGTGGAACGGGAACTGCGCGCTCTTGGTGAAGATGCCGGCCAGTACCAGGAACAGGGCGTAGGGGTACAGCGCGCTGGCGCGGATCTGCTCGCCAGCGGCCAGCACCACGTCCAGGTCGAAGCTGCCGACGATGCGGCCGATCAGCAGCACGCCACCGAGCAGGGCCAGGCCACCGCCACCGGTGATCACCAGCGCCATGCGTGCGCCTTCGCGGGCGTCCTGGCGGTGCGACCAGAAGCCGATCAGCAGGAACGAACTGATGCTGGTCATTTCCCAGAAGATCATCAGCAACAGCAGGTTGCCCGACAGCACCATGCCCAGCATGGCGCCCATGAACAGCAGCAGGTAGCAGTAGAAGCGGTGCGCGTTGTCCTGCTGGCTCAGGTAGTAGCGCGCATACAGCACCACCAGCGCGCCGATGCCGAGCACCAGCCCGGCGAACATCCAGGCCAGCCCGTCCAGTCGCAGGGTGAAGTCCAGCCCGATCTGCGGCAGCCAGGGCACCAGGGTGCGGACCACCTGGCCATCGAGCACCGACGGGGTCAGCCAGCCGAGGATGGCCAGCCCGCCCAACGGCGCCAGCGCCGCCAGCCAGGCAGCAGTCGAGCGCGAACTACGGGGGAAGGCCGCAACAGCCGCTGCCATCAGGAACGGCAGGGCCAGCAGCAGGGGCAGGCTGGGGAGCATGCAGGGAATCCATGATTCACGAGCAGGTCAGGGAGGATAACAGGCTGCGAAATGTCGCCGAAACCCATCGAACAGCGATCAATTGCATGTAACGTTCGCTGATTCATTTTTTCTGCGATGCAACATCACATTCCTGCATCCCTTCCCTGGCTGCCCTCGGGGGACACCCTACGCCCACGCAGGGAGACCGCAGGCCCTGTCGCACAGGGGCTGCCGTCGACGGGCGGGCAATGGGGAGCGGATCACCGGCGCAGGCTGGCAGGGCTCCCGTGGACTACGGGTGACGGAATCCGCCCGTTCAGGAAACGACGGCCGCTGTCGGCCGCCGCCAGGTCAGTAGCGCCAGTCCAGCTTGCGGTAGAACTTGGCCATCACCCAGGCCGGGCCGATCAGCAGGTAGGTCAGGTCGGTCAGGAAGCTGGGCTTGCGGCCCTCGAATTTGTGGCCGATGAACTGCGCGATCCAGGCCACCACGAACACGCCCACCGCCAGCCAGCGCAGGGCCTGCAGGCCGATCTCGGCCTCCAGCAGCCGGCACAGGCAGCCGAACACGAAGAACTGGATGAGCATGCCGATGCCCAGCGGGCGCGACAGCTTGTTGTAGAAGCACCACGCGCTGAACATCGCCAACGCCGACCAGATGCCGTACTGGAACCAGGTGATCAGCGGCGGCAGGCACCACAGCAGGGCCACCACCGACCACAGGATCGCCGGGACCGCCACCACGTGGATGCGCTGGTTGATCACATTGCGGTGGTCGTCGGAGTAGCTGGCGAAATAGCGGTCGATCGGCCGCGCAAGCTGGGTGGATGTCTGCATGCTGCGTCGCTTCCTCGGGCAACGGTAGTGCCGGCCGCTGGCCGGCACTCCAGAGCATAGCCGAGTTCGCGAGGTTGCCGGCCAGCGGCCGGCACTACCGCGATCAGAGCGCCCCCCGCCTTTCCGGCCGGGGGGGACGCGGGGGGATCAGTCGACGCTGATCCCGGCCAGGCGCTGCAGCGCCTCGGCGTACTTGGCGCGGGTGCGCTCGATGATCTCGGCCGGGATGCTCGGGCCCGGGGCGGTCTTGCCCCAGTCCAGCGTCTCCAGGTAATCGCGCACGAACTGCTTGTCGTAGCTCGGCGGGCTGGTGCCCACTTCGTATTCGTCGGCCGGCCAGTAACGGGAGGAATCCGGCGTCAGCATCTCGTCCATGATGTACAGGCGGCCATCGGCGTCGGTACCGAACTCGAACTTGGTATCGGCCAGGATGATGCCGCGCTCGCGGGCGTAATCGGCCGCGAACTTGTAGATGCGCAGGGTGGCGTCGCGCACGCGCTCGGCCAGTTCCGCACCGACCTGCTTCACCATCGCATCGAAATCGATGTTCTCGTCATGGTCGCCGACGGCGGCCTTGGTCGAGGGGGTGAAGATCGGCTCCGGCAGCTGCTCGGCCTGGCGCAGGCCGTCGGGCAGGTCGATGCCGCTGACCTTGCCGGTGCGCTGGTAGTCCTTCCAGCCGCTGCCGATCAGGTAGCCGCGGGCGATCGCTTCCACCGGCACCGGCTTCAGCTTGCGGGTGACCACCGCACGCTTGGCGTACAGGGCTGGGTCCACGCCTTCGGGCAGCACGCTGGCCACGTCGATGCCGGTCAGGTGGTTGGGCATCAGGTGCGCGGTCTTGGCGAACCAGAAGTTGGAGACCTGGCAGAGCATCTCGCCCTTGCCCGGAATCGGGTCAGGCAGGACCACGTCGAACGCCGACAGGCGATCGGTGGCGACCATCAGCAGGTACTCGCCCGGCGGGGTTCCGGCTGGCAGCCGCTCGCGCGGGATATCGAACACATCACGCACCTTGCCGCGATGGCGCAAGGGCAGGCCGGGGAGATCGGATTGCAACAGCGTGGTTGGCACGGGCACTCCTGGGGCGTTGTCGATACGGCTGCTGCCCAACGGACCCGGCGGGCCCGCTGACCAGCGGGCGGCCTAGTGTAAAGCGGTCCGGGCCCGCTGTGACGTAAAATGAGCGTCCATTTCGTCGGTCGACCCCGGAGCGCCATGCGCTGGTACGGAAAACTGCTCGGATTCATCGCCGGCGCCCTGCTGTTCCGGCCCAATCCGCTGTTCGGCGCGGTGGTCGGCCTGTTGATCGGCCACGCCTTCGATTCGGACTGGTTCCGCCTGAACAAGGAGAACCCGTACCGGGAGCTGGGGCTGACCTCCGAGGCCACCGATGCCGAGGTCGAGCGCGCCTACCGCAAGCTGATCTCGCAGTACCACCCCGACAAGCTGGGCGGTGCCGCCCCCGAGCTGCAGCAGCAGGCCGAGCAGAAGTCGCGGCGGATCAATGCCGCCTACGACCGCATCAAGACCCTGCGCAAGCGCTGATTCCAGAGTCCCGCCTGCGGGCGGGAGAACCTTTTCCCCGTTCCGAAGGCCCCGGCCATGTCCAACTGCCTCATCGCCCCCTCCATCCTGTCCGCCAACTTCGCCCGCCTCGGCGAGGAAGTCGACAACGTCCTCGCCGCTGGCGCGGACTGGGTCCACTTCGACGTGATGGACAACCACTACGTGCCGAACCTGACCATCGGCCCGATGGTCTGCCAGGCGCTGCGCAAGCATGGCGTCACCGCGCCGATCGACGTGCACCTGATGGTCGAGCCGGTGGATCGCATCATCCCGGACTTCGCCGAGGCCGGTGCCACCTACATCAGCTTCCACCCGGAGGCGAGCCGCCACGTGCACCGCACCATCCAGCTGATCCGCTCGCTGGGCTGCAAGCCGGGCATCGTGCTCAATCCGGCCACTCCGGTGGACATCCTCGACTGGGTGCTGGATGACCTGGACCTGGTGCTGCTGATGTCGGTCAACCCGGGCTTCGGCGGCCAGGCCTTCATCCCCTCGGCGCTGGACAAGCTGCGCGTGGTGCGCAAGATGATCGATGCCAGCGGCAAGGACATCCGCCTGGAGATCGATGGCGGCGTGAAGGCCGACAACATCGGCGAGATCGCCGCTGCCGGCGCCGACACCTTCGTCGCCGGTTCGGCCATCTTCAACGCCAGGACCAGCTACCAGGATGTGATCGCGCAGATGCGCGCCAACGTCGCTGCGGCACGGGGCTGAGCCATGAGTACGGTGGCCGTGTTGAACATCCGCCCGGCCACCGTCGCCGATGCGGGACTGATCCTGCATTTCATCCGCGAGCTGGCCATCTACGAGAAGGCCGAGCATTCGGTGCAGACCGATGAGATCGGCATCGCCGAGAGCCTGTTTGGTCCCGATGCCACGGCACGCGCACTGATCTGCGAAGCCGACGGCGAGGCCATCGGCTATGCGGTGTATTTCTACAACTATTCCACCTGGCTGGGCCGCAAGGGCATCTACCTGGAAGACCTCTACGTCAGCCAGGAAAAGCGCGGTGCGGGCGCCGGCAAGGCACTGCTGAAGTACATCGCGCGCCAGGCCGTGGCCGAGGGCTGCGGCCGTTTCGAATGGTCGGTGCTGGACTGGAACACCCCGGCCATCGAGTTCTACACCGCTGCCGGTGCCAAACCGCAGGACGAGTGGACCGTGTACCGGTTGCAGGGCCAGGCGCTGCACGATTTCGCCAACGGGTGAGATGACGTGCATCCACGCTTGGCGTGGATCTACTGCTGGGCAAAAAAAAGCCACGCCAATCACTGGCGTGGCCTCGCTGCATGCGTGGGAGGCTGATCCTGCCTCCATCCATCGTCCCTGCTATGGCCTTCCATTCTCCAGCAACTGAATGACACCTGCGTGACATTCACCGCGGGCAAACAGCGCATTGCTAGCCTGTGCCCCCCCCCCCTGGAAGTACCGCATGACCACCCCGCGCTGGCGCCTGATCCTCAATGGCAAATCCGCAGGCAACGAGGAACTGCGCGAGGCTGTCGGCCATTGGCGCGGGCAGGGCGTGCAGCTGGACGTGCGGGTGACCTGGGAGGACGGTGACGCCGAACGCTACGTGGCCGAGGCCATCGATCATGGCGTGGACGTGATCGTTGCCGCCGGTGGCGATGGCACGCTCAGCGCGGTGGCCGAAACCCTGGCGCATCGTGAGGAAGCGGCGGATGCGCTGCCCTCGCTGGCGCTGATCCCGATGGGGACCGCCAACGATTTCGCCACGGCTGCGGGTATTCCGACCGAGCCTGAGGGCGCGTTTGCGTTGATCGGACAAACCACGCCGCGTGCCGTCGATCTGCTGCGCGTGGATGCCGATGGCACGCCCTGGTGGTGCGCCAACCTCGCCAGCGGTGGCTTCGGCACGCAGGTGACGGTGGAGACCGATGCCGGCCTGAAGAAGATGCTGGGCGGGCTGGCCTATGTGATCACCGGCATCGCCAAGCTGGGCCGCATCGAGCCGATCACCGCGCGGCTGTCCGGCCCGGATTTCGCGTGGGAAGGCGACTTCATCGCCCTGGGCATCGGCAATGGCCGGCAGGCCGGCGGTGGCCAGCAGTTGTGCCCGCAGGCCGTGATCGACGATGGGCTGCTGGATGTCACCGTGCTTCCGGAACTGGAAGGTGAGGTCACCGCCACGCTCGGCCAGATGCTGAAGTCGGGCACCCAGGCGGCGCTCGAACAGCTGGCCACGCGCGCGCGGCTGCCGTGGCTGCAGATCGACGCACCGAAGGCGCTGACCCTCAACCTGGACGGCGAACCGGTGCAGGCCCGCCAGTTCCGCATCGCGTGCGTGCCGGGCAGGGTGCGGATGCACCTGCCGACCGGATGCCCGTTGCTGGCCGGGTAGGGGGTAAAGTCGACTGTTGGTCGACTGCTTTTCGTTCCGACGGCGTAAAACCCCGCGCTACGCGCGCAAGTCGACCAACAGTCGACTCTACCGGTCCGCGTCGTTGGTTCCCGTGGCCGGCCCCGCCCGTCCCGTGGTTCAGTTTCCCAGGGTTCCCCTCCCGCCCCGGCTGCGATACAGTCAGGGGGTGTCCAGCCTGACGACCCCGCATACCCTTTCTTCCGCACGCCGTTGGTGGCGATGGTGGCCCGTTGCCGTCGTCCGCCCCCATAACGCTGTGTCCCGGAAGGAAAGTCGTCTTGAACTCGCACGCTCAGTTTCAGCAGCAGGCCGCTGAAGGCCACACCCATATTCCCGTCGTCCGTGAAGTGCTGTCCGACCTGGACACGCCGCTTTCGGTCTATCTGAAGCTCGCCGACGGCCCCAATACCTACCTGTTTGAATCCGTCGAAGGCGGCGAGCGCTTTGGTCGTTACTCGATCATCGGCCTGCCGGCGCGTCGCGTGTACGCCTTCCATGGCCACACGCTGACCGTGCGCGAAGACGGCCAGGTGGTGGACACCCGCGAAGTGGCCGACCCGTTCGCCGAGGTCGAGGCGCTGCGCAGCGCCCACTCGGTGCCGAAGCTGGAAGGCCTGCCGGGCTTCACCGGTGGCCTGGTCGGCTGGTTCGGTTTCGAGTGCATCGGCTACATCGAGCCGCGCCTGGCCCCGCCGGCCGGCCGCGATGAGCTGGGCACGCCGGACATCCTGCTGCTGGACTCCAACGAGCTGGCGGTGTTCGACAATCTCAAGGGCCGGCTGTACCTGATCGTGCACGCCGACCCGCGCGTCGAGGGCGCCTTCGAGCAGGCCCAGGCGCGCCTGGATGCACTGACTGCCAAGCTGCGTGCACCGGGCGCCGGCTATCCGGCGCCGCTCAACAGCGACGTGCTGGACGAGTCCGACTTCGTCTCCGGTTTCACCCGCGAAGGGTTCGTCGATGCGGTCCAGCGCAGCAAGGAATACATCCGCGCCGGTGACATCTTCCAGGTGGTGCTCAGCCAGCGCCTGAGCGTGCCGTTCAAGGCGCGCCCGGTGGATGTGTACCGCGCGCTGCGTGCACTGAACCCGTCGCCGTACATGTACTTCCTGGATGTCGGCGACCTGCAGGTGGTCGGTTCATCGCCGGAAATCCTGGTACGCCTTCAGGATGGCGAAGTCACCGTGCGCCCGATCGCCGGCACCCGCCCGCGTGGCGCCACGCCCGAGCTGGACCTGGCGCTGGAAGCCGAGCTGCTGGCAGATCCGAAGGAACGCGCCGAGCATCTGATGCTGATCGACCTCGGCCGCAACGATGCCGGCCGCGTCTCGAAGGCAGGTACCGTGGAGGTGGGCGAGCAGTTCGTGATCGAACGCTACAGCCACGTGATGCACATCGTCAGCGAAGTGACCGGGCAGCTGCAGCCGGGCCTGAGCTATGCCGACGTGCTGCGTGCCACCTTCCCGGCCGGCACGGTCAGCGGCGCGCCGAAGATCCGCGCGCTGGAAGTGATCCGCGAGCTGGAACCGATCAAGCGCAATGTCTACGCCGGCAGCATCGGCTACATCGGCTGGCATGGCGATGCCGATACCGCGATCGCGATCCGCACCGCGGTGATCAAGGATGGCCGCCTGTACGTGCAGGCCGGTGCCGGCATCGTCTACGACTCGGACCCGGACAAGGAATGGGACGAGACGATGAACAAGGGCCGCGCGCTGTTCCGCGCCGTCGCCCAGGCCGCCAAGGGCCTGTGATCCTCCCCGTGCCGTGGCCTGCGCCGCGGCACCTTCCGCTGTTCCCATTCAAGACAAGGAGTACCGCATGAAGCTGCTGAGCGCATTGCTGTGGTCGTCACTGCTGGCCACGATGGCCCCGTCTGCGTGGGCGCAGGCCAACACGATTCCCTCGCAGCCGCACCTGCTGGTGAAGGGGCAGGGCAGCCGCACGGTGATGCCGGACCGGTTCGGCCTGCAGTTGAACATCGAAGAGACCGACATGGACGCCGACGCCGCGCGCCGCCGCGTGCAGGACAACGTTGCCCGCGTGCTGGCACTGTTCAAGCAGCACAAGGCGGTGGAGGGCAGCGTGCGTGCGGACAACCTGCGGATCGGCCCGGCCACGCGCTATGAGCAGAGCCGGCAGGTCTTCATCGGTACCCGCGTATCGCGCCAGCTGCGTGCCAGCTTCGCCAGCGTGAAGGCGATGCAGGATGTGCTGGGGGCGTTGAAGGCCAACGAGAACGTACAGGTGAGCAGCCTGGCGCCGACCTATTCGGGCGAAGTGGCGCTGCGCCGCGAACTCAAGGGCGAGGCAGCGGCCCAGACCCGCGAGTCCGCGCTGGGCCTGGCCAAGGCCTATGGAACAAGAGTGCGTGGCCTGTACAGCATCTCCGATGTGGCGCCGGACTTCGCCTACGGCATCCGGGCCGGGCAATGGCCGCAGCAGGGCGAGGACGGCGGGGACCTCGACAGGATCTCGGTGACCGGCAGCTACGCGCCCGCCTCCGCGCCCGCGCCCGCGCCCGCTGAGCCCGAATCCATTGAAGCCGGCCCCATCACCTACACCGAAAACGTGTACGCCATTTTCCTCATAAGCGACGGAACCTGACCATGTTGTGGATGATCGACAACTACGACAGCTTCACCTACAACCTCGTGCAGTACCTGCAGACGCTGGGCGCCGAGGTGAAGGTGGTGCGCAACGATGCGATGAGCGTGGACGAGATCGCCGCGCAGAAGCCCGAGCGCATCGTCATCTCGCCCGGCCCGTGCACGCCCAACGAAGCAGGCGTGTCGCTGGAGCTGATCCAGCGCCTGGGCCCGACCACGCCGATCCTCGGCGTCTGCCTGGGCCACCAGGGCATCGGCCAGGTCTACGGCGGCACGGTCATCCGTGCCGGCAACATCATGCACGGCAAGACCTCGCCGATCCGCCATGAAGGCAAGGGCGTGTTCGCCGGCCTGCCAGACCGCTACCAGGCCACCCGCTACCACTCGCTGGTGGTGGACAAGAACAGCCTGCCCGATGTGCTGGAAGTGACCGCCTGGACCGAGAACGACGACGGCTCGATCGAAGAAATCATGGGCCTGCGCCACCGCCAGTTCCCGGTGGAAGGCGTGCAGTTCCATCCCGAATCCATCCTCACCGAACACGGCCACGCCCTGCTGCGCAATTTCCTGCAGCGTCCGGCGGCCTGATACAAGGAGCATTCCCATGAGCTTCTCCCCCCAGGAAGCCCTGCATCGCACCATCGAACACCGCGAAATCTTTTTCGACGAAATGGTCGACCTGATGCGGCAGATCATGCGCGGCGACGTCTCGCCGATGATGACCGCGGCGATCCTGACCGGGCTGCGCGTGAAGAAGGAGACCGTGGACGAAATCGCTGCGGCGGCCGCCGTGATGCGTGAATTCGCCCGGCCAGTGCCGGTGGCCGATACCTCCAACCTGGTTGATATCGTCGGTACCGGTGGCGATGGCTCGCACACCTTCAACATCTCCACCTGCTCGATGTTCGTCGCGGCCGCCGCCGGCGCGCGCGTGGCCAAGCATGGCAACCGCAGCGTGTCTTCCAAGTCCGGCAGTGCCGACGCGCTGGAAGCGCTGGGCGCGGTGATCGAACTGCAGCCGGATCAGGTGGCCGCCGCCATCGAGCAGACCGGCATCGGTTTCATGTTCGCGCCGATCCACCATCCTTCGATGAAGGTCGTTGCGCCGGTACGCCGCGAGATGGGCGTGCGCACCATCTTCAACATCCTCGGCCCGCTGACCAATCCGGCCAGCGCGCCGTCGGTGCTGATGGGCGTGTTCCATCCCGATCTGGTGGGCATCCAGGCCCGCGTGCTGCGCGAGCTGGGCACCGAGCGCGCCATGGTGGTCTGGGGCCGCGACAACATGGACGAGATCTCGCTGGGTGCCGGCACGCTGGTGGGCGAACTGCGCGACGGCAAGGTGCGCGAGTACGAGATCCACCCGGAGGACTTCGGCATCGCCATGTCGGCCAGCCGCAACCTGCGCGTGGACAGCCCGGAGCAGTCCATCCAGATGCTGCGCGCGGTACTGGACAATGAGCCCGGCCCGGCGCTGGACATCGTTGCGTTGAATGCCGGCGCCGCCCTGTACGTTGCCGGCGTGGCCAGCGACATCGGCGACGGCCTGGCCCGCGCCCGTGCCGCCATCGCCAACGGCAGTGCCCGCCAGCGCCTGCAGCAGTATGTTGAGACCACCCGTGCGCTGGTTGCCTGAGCGCGCGGTTCAGCCTGACCCCGTCGATGGCCGATAATGGCCGTCCTCACCGCCCCCGCACCGAACCGAAGACGATGAGCGACATCCTGCAGACGATCCTGGCCCGCAAGGCCGAAGAAGTGGCCCAGCGCCGCGCCCAGCGCCCGCTCGAGGCGCTGCAGGCCGCCGTGGCCGGCGCCCCGCCGGTACGTGGCTTTGTGCGCGCCTTGCAGGCGGCGGTGGCCAACGGCGATCCAGCGGTGATCGCCGAGGTGAAGAAGGCCAGCCCGTCCAAGGGCGTCATCCGCCCGGACTTCCGCCCGGCCGACATCGCCGTCAGCTACGAGTTCGGCGGCGCCAGCTGCCTGTCGGTGCTGACCGACGTGGACTTCTTCCAGGGCGCCGACGCCTACCTGCAGCAGGCGCGCGAGGCGTGCACGCTGCCGGTGCTGCGCAAGGACTTCGTCATCGACGCCTACCAGGTGTACGAGGCACGCGTGCTGGGCGCCGACTGCATCCTGCTGATCGTCGCCGCGCTGGACGACACCCAGCTGGCCACGCTGTCCGAACTGGCGCTGTCGCTGGGCATGGACGTGCTGGTGGAAGTGCACGACATCGACGAGCTGGAGCGTGCGCTGCAGGTGCCGGCGCCGATGATCGGCATCAACAACCGCAACCTGCGCACGTTCGAAGTGTCGCTGCAGACCACGCTGGACATGCAGAACGCGGTGCCGCGTGACCGCCTGCTGGTCACCGAGAGCGGCATCCTTGGCCCGCAGGACGTGGCGCTGATGCGTGACGCCGGCATCCATGCCTTCCTCGTCGGCGAAGCCTTCATGCGCGTGGAAGAGCCGGGCGAGGGCCTGCGTCAGCTATTCTTCGCGGCATGACAACGCACTATCCAACGCCGCGCGAGGATGCGCCGCTGGTGGTCTTCGACTTCGACCACACCCTGTACGACGGCGATTCGGGCACCCACCTGTTCGCCTCGCTGATCAAGCGCAACCCGCTGCGCATGCTGGCGGCGCTGCTGGTCACGCCGATCGCCGGGCCGATGGTGGCGATGCTGCCGACCCGTCGCGCGGGCATCTCGGTCTATGTGTGGATCGGCAGCTTCGGCCTGCACCGTGCGCGTGACTTCAACAAGGTGATCGACGCCTATGTGCTGCGCAACCAGGCGCAGATGCGCGCCAAGCTGCTGCCGCAGGCGCTGGAGGTGTTCGCCGCGCACCGCGCCAAGGGCGACCGCGTGGTGGTTGCCACAGGTGCGCCGCCGGAGCTGGCGCGCGCGATCCTGGCTTTCGTGGCCCACCAGGACGTACCGGTGATCGGCACCGAGGTCGGCCCACGGCTGGGCGGCGTCGGCCCGACCCGCCACTGCCACAATGAAGAGAAGATGCGCATGCTGCGCGAGCGCGGCTACGGCGACATCGATATCGCCTATTCCGACAGCACCGCCGACCTGCCGCTGCTGCTGGCGGCCAAGGCGCCGGTAGTGGTGAACCCGAAGCCGGGCCGGGTGGCGTTCTTCCGCCGCGTGCTGCCGGCGGGCACCCGCATCCTCAACTGGGGTTGCGTGGACCGGGGCGGCGACAAGGCCTGATCCCGCCGCACGGTGATGGATCTGCCGGCCAGCGGCCGGCACTACCCTTCTCCGTCGCGGTTGTGCCGGCGCTTCTCTGTCCCGGTAGTGCCGGCCGCTGGCCGGCAAACGCTCAGCGGTACAGGTGCCCGTACACCGCGTGGCCAATCTGGAACAGGCTGATCCCCAGCACCAGCACGCCGACGGCCACCAGCACCCAGCGCTCCTTCACCCGCTTGACCAGGATGGCGGCTACCGGCGCGGCCATCATGCCGCCGATCAGCAGGCCGGCGACGATCTGCAGGTGCTGCACCCCCATCGACAGCAGGAAGGTCGCCGACACCGTCAGCGTGACCACGAACTCCGCCGCATTGACCGTGCCGATCGTGGTGCGCGCCTGGCCACCCCGGGCGAGCAGGGTGGACGTGGCGATCGGCCCCCAGCCGCCGCCACCGCTGGCGTCGAGCAGGCCCGCGAAGAAGCCCAGCACCGGTACCCGGCGGATCTCGCCCTTGGGCATCCAGCGTCCGGCCGCGCGGGCCAGGATGATGATCGCCAGCACCAGCAGGTACAGGTAGATCAGTGGCCGGATGATCTCGCCCGGGATCTGCGTGAGCACGTACGCGCCCACGGCACCGCCCACCGCGCCAGGCAGGGCCAGGCGCAGGAACAGGCGCTTATCGACATTTCCGGCTGCGAGGTGCGACACACCCGAGGCGCCAGTGGTGAACACTTCAGCGGTGTGGATGCTGGCGCTGACCTGCGCCGGGGGCAGGCCCATGCTCAGCATCACCGACGAAGACACCAGGCCGAACGCCATGCCCAGCGCGCCGTCGACCAGCTGTGCGCCCAGGCCGATGAGGATGAACCACCAGAATTCGCTGCTCAGTTCCATGCCCCGAGCCTAGCGCGCGAAGGAGTGCGGACCAAGGTCCGCACCCACCGGGTGCTCAACGGTCAACGGGTGCCGTACAGCACCACGGTCTTGCCACGGGCATGCAGCAGGCCGTCGGTCTGCAGCTTCTTCAGCACGCGGCCGGCCATTTCCCGCGAGCAGCCGACCAGGCGTGCCAGCTCCTGGCGGGAGACGCGCAGCTGGCTGCCCTGCGGATGGCTCATCGCCTCCGGTTCCTGCGCCAGGTCGTGCAGGGTGCGCACGATCCGGTCGGTAACGTCCAGGAATGCCAGGCGGCTGGCCTTGCGGCTGGTGTCGAGCAGGCGCTTGGAGATCTGCTGGCCCAGCGCGTACAGCAGGCGCGGGGCGTCGGCCGACAGCGGGCCGAGGAACAGCTGATGCAGGCGCTCGTAGCTGATTTCAGCCAGCTCGCAGGCGGTACGGGTCCGCAGGATCACCTCGCGGCGGTCCGATTCGACGAACAGGCCCATCTCGCCGACGAACTCGCCGGCACCGAAGTAGCCCAGCACAAGCTCGCGATCGTCATCTTCCTCGGCCATGATCGAAACCGAGCCGCTGATGACGTAATACAGGGTTCCCGCCGGGTCACCGGGTCGGAAGACGTCGGTACGGGTGGGATATCGCCGCCTGTGGCTGTGCGCCAGGAAACGATCGATTGTGGCGATATCCAGGGCCAGTGGACTGCTAGCTAGGCGCACGGTTGACACGATAGGGGCGCTCCCTCTGCGCATGAACGGATTCACGGGGTCGATAGCGGAGCTTAACCAGCGCAATTGTTAAGGGCAAACAGTGTGCCAGAACTCTTGCGTCTTCACGTTCCCCCCGGGGGCAGTTTGCCCCATAATTCCCCCTTTCCCTTCTTACACAGGAATCGACCGCCGTGGTCAAGCCGTTGCCTCGCCTGAGGCTGCAGGGTTTCAACAACCTCACCAAGGCGCTGAGCTTCAACATCTATGACGTGTGTTACGCGCGCACCGAAGAGGAGCGTCAGCGTTACATTGAATACATCGATGAAGAGTACAACGCCGACAGGCTGACTCAAATCTTGACCGATGTCGCCGAGATCATCGGCGCCAACATCCTGAACGTGGCCCGCCAGGACTACGACCCGCAGGGTGCCTCGGTGACCATCCTGATCTCCGAAGAGCCGGTGATCGACAAGAAGCAGGCCGGCAAGGAACTGATTCCCGACGCCGTGGTCGCGCACATGGACAAGAGCCACATCACTGTCCATACCTACCCGGAAACCCATCCGCAGGAAGGCATTGCGACGTTCCGCGCGGACATCGACGTGGCGACCTGTGGCGTCATTTCGCCGCTGAAGGCCCTGAACTACCTGATCGAGAGCCTGGAATCGGACATCGTGATCATGGACTACCGTGTCCGTGGCTTCACCCGCGATGTGAAGGGCAAGAAGCATTACATCGATCACAAGATCAACTCGATCCAGAACTTCCTGGCCAAGAACATCAAGTCGCGTTACGAGATGTTCGACGTCAACGTCTACCAGGAAAACATCTTCCACACGAAGATGCACCTGAAGGACTTCGACCTGGACCAGTACCTGTTCGAGGAAAAGGCCAAGAACCTGTCGTTCAAGGAACGCATGAAGATCGAAGCGCTGCTCAAGCGCGAGATCGAAGAGCTGTTCCACGGCCGGAACCTGTCCGAGTAAGCCCCATGTGCGATGCCCGCAGGCATCGCCGCCCAGGCGGGACGACCCGCCCCGTGGAACCAGTGCCTCGCACGCGTTACGGTTCCACGGTGATGTACCGACCCACGGCCCGGTGTGAAAACACCGGGCCGTTTCGTTTTTCCCAAAAAGGTAAGGAGCCCCCACCCATGCCCTGGATCTATCTGCTGCTGGCCGGCCTGTTCGAGATCGGTTTCGCCCTCGGAATGAAGTACTCCGAAGGCTTCAGCAAACCCCTGCCCACCGTTGCCACGGTGGTGTCCGCCCTGATCAGCCTGTACCTGATGAGCCAGGCGATGAAGAGCATCCCGGTCGGCACCGCCTACGCGATCTGGACCGGCATCGGCGCCATGGGCGTGGCGGTGCTGGGCATCTATCTGTTCAACGACAGTGCGTCGCCGGCCCGCCTGGCCTGCGTGGGCCTGATCGTAGCCGGTGTGATCGGCCTGAAGCTGGTCTCGCCCAACTGATTGATGGCCCGACCAACGGTCGGGCCCCACCGTCGCCCCCGCACCTCCTGGTAGGCCCGCACCGTTGGTGCGGGCGACCCTTCAAATGCGGTAGGCGATGGTCTTCATCACCCTGGAAGCCAGCGCCATCGCGCCCGGGATCGGGAACGGCAGGCGGCGTGCGCCGGCCTGTTCGGCGTGCTCCGCATGGCGGGCCTCGTCCTCCTTCATCACCTGGATGACCGCGCGGCTGCGCAGATCGCCGGCCGGCAGGTCGACCAGGTGCTCGTCCAGATGGGCTTCCACCTGGCGCTCGGTTTCAACCACGAAGCCCAGGTTCCAGCCGTCGCCGCGCAGACCCGCCAGGGTGCCGATGGTGTAGCTGCCGGCGTACCACAGCGGATTGAACAGGCTCGGGCGGCTGTCCAGTTCATCCAGCCGGGTCGCGCACCAGGCCAGGTGATCGGTCTCTTCCTGGGCCGCTTCCAGCAGGTGTTCACGGGTGGCCGGGTCGCGGGCCACGGCCGCCTGGCCGAAGTACAGGCCCTGTGCGCAGACCTCGCCGACATGGTTGATCCGCATCAGCCCCGCGGCGTGGCGGCGCTCGGCGCGGTCCATGCCCGGCTCGCCGGTGCCTGCGGCCGGGTAGGGGCGGGCCGCCGGAGGGTTGCCGAACACCGTGTCCAGGGCGCGCTGCGCCTCGGTCAGCAGGTGGTCCAGCGGGGTGGTCTGGCGGAGCACGGTCATGGCGGCACGCGGTGGGGCGGGAGACCCGCCGATTCTCGCCCGCCCCCGCTCCCCTGCCAACCCGGGGCAGGGGCCAGCTTGCACCGAGGGCGTGACCTGCGTACAATCCCGCCTCTTGCGCTTCACCTTTCACAACGCGTGGCAGAGTTCCGGCGAGTCCTTCGCCGCAATGAGCCCGACCTAACCTAGAGTTCTTCATGAGCACTTTCACTGCCAAGAACGAGACCGTCCAGCGCGACTGGTACCTCGTCGACGCCGAGGGCAAGACCCTGGGCCGTCTCGCCACCGAGCTGGCCCGCCGTCTGCGCGGCAAGCACAAGCCGGTCTACACCCCCCACGTTGATACCGGCGACTACCTGGTCGTCATCAATGCAGAAAAGATTGCCGTCACCGGCAAGAAGCTGCAGGACAAGATGTATCACCGTTTCACCGGCTACATCGGCAACCTGAAGACCGAATCCCTGGCCCAGGCGCTGGAGCGCCACCCGGAGCGCGTGATCGAGATCGCCGTGAAGGGCATGCTGCCGAAGGGCCCGCTGGGTCGCCAGATGTACCGCAAGCTCAAGGTCTACGCCGGCACTGAGCATCCGCACGCCGCACAGCAGCCGCAGGTTCTGGATATCTAATCATGGCTATCACTCAAAACTACGGCACTGGCCGCCGCAAGTCCTCCACCGCTCGCGTGTTCCTGCGCAAGGGTTCGGGCAACATCACCGTCAATGGTCGTCCGCTGGACGAGTTCTTCGGTCGTGAGACCGCGCGCATGATCGTGCGCCAGCCGCTCGAGCTGACCAAGAACACCGAAAGCTTCGACATCCTGGTCACCGCCGCTGGCGGCGGCACCACCGGCCAGGCCGGTGCGATCCGCCTGGGCATCGCCCGTGCGCTGGTCGAGTACGACGAAACCCTGAAGTCCGAGCTGCGCAAGGCCGGCTTCATGACCCGTGACGCCCGTGAAGTCGAGCGTAAGAAGGTCGGTCTGCACAAGGCCCGCCGCGCCACCCAGTTCTCCAAGCGCTGATTTACCGCGCCTGGTTGGGCTCCTGCGGGAGCCCGCTGGTTGGAAAAGCAAAAGCCCGGCTTTGGCCGGGCTTTTGTTGTTTTGGAGTCAGGCATTTCGTGGTTGCCGGCCAGCGGCCGGCACTACCCGGGGTTTCGCATCTCGGAAGGGGTGGGGTCAGAGCCTTTTCCTTTGGAAAAGGATCCGACCCCGGGCCTCTCTCTGGAGAAGAGCCCCCTTGATGTTCAAGGGGGCGCGCCGACAGGCGCGGGGATAAGGTGGGATGCGCGACCAAATTAAAAGCAAAAGGCCAGATCTTTCGATCTGGCCTTTTGCTTTTAATTTGGCTGCCCCGGATGGATTCGAACCACCGAATGCCTGAGTCAGAGTCAGGTGCCTTACCGCTTGGCGACGGGGCAAAACGTGCAACTATTTTCTCACTTTTCACACTGAAAAACAACTTGATTTTCAGTGTGGTGGCTATGGGTGGACTCGAACCACCGACCCCAGCATTATGAGTGCTGTGCTCTAACCGGCTGAGCTACATAGCCTTGGTGAGCCCGCTATTCTGCGGATGTGTATCGACCCTGTCAACACTTTTGTGTCGTGCTTGTGGGCCGACAGAGGGCATGGGATAGTCCCGACCAGTAGATTTTCTTAGGAGTCCGCATCGTGATCGATCCGGACGGCTATCGACCGAACGTCGGCATCGTGCTGATGCGGCAGGACGGCCAGGTGTTCTGGGCACGACGCGTGCGCCGGGATGGCTGGCAGTTCCCGCAGGGTGGCATGAACACCGACGAGACGCCTGTCGAGGCCATGTATCGTGAACTGCAGGAAGAGACCGGCCTGCTGCCTGAGCATGTGGAAGTGCTCGGGGCCACGCCCGGCTGGCTGCGCTACAAGCTGCCGGCGCGGGCCATCCGCCGCAACGAGCGGCAGGTCTGCATCGGCCAGAAACAGGTCTGGTTCCTGCTGCGCCTGACCGGCGACGAATCCCACGTGACGCTGGACCACACCGACTCGCCCGAGTTCGACCACTGGCGCTGGGTCGACTTCTGGTACCCGGTAGAGCACGTGGTGATGTTCAAACGCGGCGTCTATGCGCGTGCCCTGCGACACCTGGCGCCACTGGCGCGCGGCGTGGCCGGGCAGGGCGTCACCGCCATGCCCAAGAGCGCCGCCGAGGCCTGGATGCCGGGCCACACCGCCGGGCACGACCGCCCGCGCAAGCGCCCGCGGACCCGAGGGTACTGGCCGAAGAAGGTCACGGGCGACGGCCCGGCCAGCTGACCGGCTGAACGGTATCGAGAATGGTTCAGGTCTCTGATTGACAACCATTCTCGTTTCCATTGGAATAGCCACCAGGCCGCTTGTGGCCTGTCAGCCCGGTTCACGCCTGTGTACGTCTGCATCTGCAACGGAGTCACCGACCACCAGATCCGCGAAGCCGCCAGCCATGGCGTCAGCACGGTGGCCGAACTGACCATGCGTACCGGTTGTGGTGCCACCTGCGGTTCCTGCCTGGACATGGCCGGCGACCTGCTGGCCAAGGCACGTGCGACCCACGATCTGCCGCTGCCGGTATTGGGCCTGGCGCAGGTCGCCTGATCGCCTTTTCGCGGCGCGTTGACGCCGCGCTTTCGCATCCTTCACCTTCGGCCGCGCAGGCCAATGCACACGATTCGCGTTCCTTCACGAGCGCACGCGAGGCGTTAAAGTGCCTGCGTTTTCAGCGTGCAGGAGCACCCCCATGAAGGGCGACACCAAGGTCATCGAATTCCTCAACAAGGTCCTCTACAACGAGCTGACCGCGATCAACCAGTACTTCCTGCACGCCAAGATGCTGAAGAACTGGGGCATCAAGGAACTGGCCGAACACGAGTACAAGGAATCGATCGACGAGATGAAGCATGCCGACATGCTCGCCGACCGCATCCTGTTCCTTGAAGGCCTGCCGAATTTCCAGGCGCTGGGCAAGCTGCGCATCGGCGAGAACCCGACCGAGATCCTGCAGTGCGACCTGTCGCTGGAACGCGATGGCGTGGTCACCCTGCGCGAGGCCGTGGCCTATTCCGATTCGGTTGGCGACTACGTCAGCCGCCAGCTGTTCGTGAAGATCCTCGATTCGGAAGAGGAGCACATCGACTGGCTGGAAACCCAGCTGGACCTGATCGAGCGTATCGGCGAGCCGAAGTACCTGCTGAGCAAGCTGGAAGAGTGAGTCAGCCGCCCTGGCCGGCGCGGTGCTGTGCCAGGTAGCCCGTCAGTGCAACACGCGCCCGGGCGAATTCCGCAACCAGCAGCGCCACCGCCACCGCGGGGCGCTGCAGGCTGCCACTACGGGCTTCGTGCTCGATCCGCTGCGCGATCGCCGACAGCGACAATGCGCCGACGTTTGCACTCGATGACTTCAGGCTGTGCGCTGTGGCCTGCAAGCGCAGCTCATCGCCGTTCTGCGCGGCCAGCTGCAACTGCTGCACCATCACCGGCGCATCTTCAAGAAAGACCATGACGATCTGGGTGGCAGCGTCGCCGATCACGGTGTGCAGTTCATCCAGCACGTCGCGGTCGATCACCGGTTTCGGCGCGGCTTGGCTTGTCGTCTCCTGTAGAGCCGAGCCATGCTCGGCTGATGGAGTGGGAGTGCCACTGGCCGTCAGCCGAGCATGGCTCGGCTCTACAGACGGCTCCACAGAAAATTGTCCAGGTGATGCAGCTTTGCCGCCACCCCAACGCAGCAGCAGCGCATGCAGCGTGGCGCGCGCGATCGGCTTGGACAGGTAATCGTCCATGCCCGCCTGCAGGCAGCGCTCGCGGTCACCGGCCATGGCGTTGGCGGTCATGGCGATGATCGGCAGGCGCGCGCGCCCGGTCTCCACTTCTTCGGCGCGCCAGCGGCGCGTGGCGGCGTAGCCGTCCAGCACCGGCATCTGGCAATCCATCAACACGATGTCCACGCCGCCTTCGCGGAGGGCGGCCAGCGCCTGCTCGCCATCGGCGGCGTTGCGCACTTCGCACTGGAACACGCGCAGCAGTTGTTCGGCGACCATCCGGTTGACCGTATTGTCCTCCACCAGCAGCACACGCAGATGCAACGGCGGCAGCGTGGCAGCCGGTTGCTCGTTGTCCGCGCTGGCCAGCAGCGCAGCGGGGCGGGCGGGGGCGACCGGTGCAGCCAGCAGTGCATGCAGGGCCGCATCGTCGAAGTGCGGGGGCAGCTGGCGCTGGCGCTGGCGTTGTGGAAGTGCGCCCTCCTGCAGCCACAGCACCTGCAGCGCATCGTCGTCACCACGTTCACTCAGCGCCAGCTGCAGCGTGGCCTCACCGTTGCGGCGTGCGCGGGCATCGACCAGCAGCCATGCCGGTGCCGGTTGTCCGGGCCGCGCGGGAGCGCGCAGGCGCTCGACCACGGCATCCAGCTGTGCCAGCACCTGCACCTGCAGCCCATGGTGGGCGGCGATGCGCTCGATACGTGCCTGCAGCGTTGCATCGGCACTGAACAGCAGCAGCGGTGCCGGTGCGCGCGCCATCGCCGGCAGGTCGCCAGCGACCTTCAGCAGCGGGATCTCGAACCAGAAGGTTGCGCCCCGGCCCGGCGTGGAGTGCACGCCGATGTGCCCGTGCATCAGGTCGATGATGCGCTTGCAGATGGCCAGGCCCAGGCCGGTGCCGCCATAGATGCGGGTGGTGGATGCGTCGGCCTGGCTGAAGGACTGGAACAGGCGCGCCTGCAGCGCGTCGTCGATGCCGATGCCGGTATCGATGATCTCGAAGCGCAGCTGGTGCTGCGCGGCACTTTCACCCAGGCGCAGCACGCGCAGCTGCACCTGGCCGCGGGCGGTGAACTTGATGGCGTTGGCCAGCAGGTTGCTCAGCACCTGGCGCAGGCGCACCGGGTCGCCGCGCACCGGCAGGCGCACCGATGGATCCAGTTGCAGGCCCAGGGCCAGGCCCTTGGCGTCGGCGGCCCGCTGCATCAGCTGTACCACGCCATCGAGCAGGTCGCGCAGGTTGAAGCTGGTGATCTCCAGTTCCAGCGCCTGCGCTTCCAGCCGGGAGTAGTCGAGGATGTCGTCGACGATGCGCAGCAGCTGTTGCGAACTGGCCGAGGCGGTGGCCAGCATCTGCCGCTGGTCTTCGCCCAGCGGCCCGCGTGCGATCAGCTCCAGCATCGGCAGGATGCCGTTGAGCGGGGTGCGGATCTCGTGGCTCATCGTGGCCAGGAACTCGCCCTTGGCCAGCACGGCCGCCTCGGCGGCCTGCTTGGCCTGCAGCAGCTGTTGCTCCAGCTGGCCCTGGCGTTCGGTGGTATGGCGAAGCTGGTCGCGTTCGGCGGCCAGCGCACTGTGCGTGCGCTGCAGTTGGGCCAGCGCATGGTTGCGCGCGCGCAGGCGCAGGCCCAACAGCAGCAGCGCGATGGCGGCCGCAGCAAGGGCAACCAGCAGCACGCCCCACAGCGGCACGTCAGAGCACCGCGTTGTGGAAGTCGAAGTTCAGGTCGCTGCCGGCCGACTGCACCATGTTGCCCTGGATGTAGTCGACGCCGCCTACCCACATCGCCGCTGCAGCCTGCGGATCCTCGATCTGCTGGCCGATGATCTGCAGTCCGGCGGCATGGGCCTGTTCGATCTTCTTGCGCAGTTCCTCGCGCGTGGCCGGATTGGAGTGGCTGCTGGAGAAGCGCGCAGCCATGCGCACGAACGACAGCGGCAGCTGGGTCAGCAGTGCATCGGCCTCGCCGCTGGGTTCGAACTGGCTCAGGCAGAAGCGCACCCCCGCGCTGGCCATGCGCTGGCAGAACTGCTGCAGCGGCACGGTGTGGATCAGTGCGTCGGGCAGGCGCACGTCGATCACCAGCGCACTGCCAGGCAGGTCACGCTGCTGCAGTGATTCCAGCAGCCAGTCGGCGAAGGCATCGCGCTGCAGGGTGCGCAGCGACTGCGAGACGAACAGGCTCAGCGGCTGCGTTGCGTGCCGGTACAGATCCAGCAGGCCCAGTGCGTGGTCCATCACCTGCTGGTCGAGGTCGGCGATGCGCCCGGCGGCTTCCGCGGCGGGGATCACCTGGCCGGCCGCCAGCACCGTGCCATCGGCCTGGCGCAGGCGCAGCAGCAACTGGTATTGCGCGGTGTTGCCGCCTGCCACGGCGACGATCGGCTGGTAGGCCAGTTCCAGCTGGCCCTCCAGCAGCGCCAGGTGTTCCTGTTCGGTGACCGCCTGGCGATGCACATGGCCCGCCACGCCGGCGCTGAGCAGGCGCGCCTGCAGGGTGGTGCGCTCAACCGCTTCCAGCGCACTGCTGGCATCCTCGAAGCCCGGCGACAGCGGCGCATAACCGACCACGCCGCGCAGATGCACGGATTCGTCGTCGCGGATCACGAAGGCGCGGGCCGACAGCTGCTCGCGCAGGCTCGCGGCGATGCCTTCGAGGGCGTCCTCGTCGGCGTTGCGGGCCAGCAGCAGGAAGCTGTTGTCGTTCAGCCGCGCCAGCAGGTGCGGATGGCCGGCTTCGGCCAGGCGCTGCCCGGCCTGCACCATCAGCCGTTCAAACGCGGCATAGCCATAGCGTTCGCGCAGGCCCAGCGCACTGGCCACTTCGATGAAGAACACGCCGCCCCGGTCGCGGTGGGCGAGTGCGGTGTTGAGCTGCTGCAGCACATGGTGGCGCGTCGGCAGGCCGGTTTCCGGATTGCTGGTGGCCGGTGCGCCGGTGGCGCCCGGCAGGGTCGCGGCCTGGGCACGTGCGCGGCGGATGCGGTTGGCCACCGCTGCGATCAGGTGGCGCGGCCGGATCGGCTTGCTCAGGTAGTCGTCGGCGCCGCTGTCGAGCACTTCGAACTGGCGCTCTGGATCCGGATCGCCGCTGAGGAACACGATCGGCAGCAGCTGCAGGCCGGGCTGCTGGCGGATCAGCGCGGTCAGGCGCATGCCGTCCAGCCCGGGCAGGTGCAGATCCATCAGGATCAGGTCGGGGCGGTGCTCCTTGATCGCCTGCAGCGCGGCATCGGCATCGCTGTGCACGATCGCCTGCATGCCGGCGCCGTGCAGCACGCTCTGCGCGAACAGCGCCTGGGCGCGATCGTCTTCAACGATCAGCACGCGGTAGGGCGAGTCCGAGGGCGGCGGGGCCAGATCGTTGTTGCCGGCTTCGGCCAGTGCGATCGGGCCGGGCAGCGGCGGCGGTGCGCTGTTGACCGGCGCCGGGGTATCGGTCGCGATGGGCGGCGGGGTCGCAGCCGTCGGTGCGGCCACAGCGGGGCCTGCCGCCTCGGGCGCCCAGCGCTGCCAATGATCGGCCGGAGGGGTTTCAGCGCGTCCCGGGCGGGCGCCCGCGGGGGATTCGTTTGCGGCCATCGGTGCTCCTGGTGTTCGCGTCCATTATGCGACAAGCCCGGTGCTCAACCGGTACTGCTGTGCCCCGGCGGTGCTGCCGATGCACCGCGCGCCAGCCAGCGCACGCCCTTCCACAGCGCGCGCCAGACCAGCCACACCAGCAGCGCGCCGGCCAGGCTGCAGGCCAGCACCACCACCAGCGCGATCCACGGGTGTGCCAGGGCCAGCGCCAGGCCACCGACTACCACGGTGTCCTCGGCGGCGGAGGCGACCCAGTTGCTGGCCGGTTCCGGCGAGGTATTGAGCAGCGCGCGGGTACCGGCCTTCAGGCCGTGGCTGGCGAGGGCGACGCCGGCACCGGCGGCGAGTGCGCCGGCGCCGAGCTGACCGTCCGGCGACAGGGTAGCCGCTGCGAGGAACGCGCCGGCCGGCACGCGTGCGAGCGTCTGCACCAGGTCCCAGACCGAGTCCACGCCGGGAATCTTGTCGGCGAAGAACTCGGCGATGGCCAGCGCCGCCGACGTGCCCAGCACCCACCAGGATTCGGTGGCCTGCAGGGCGGGCGGCAGGTCGACCCAGCCGAGCAGGCCGGCAAGGCCGACGCCGAACACGGTGAGGTAGACGCGGATGCCGGCCAGCCAGGCCAGCAGGATGCCGATCACGAACAGGTGGGCTTCGGTCATGGCGATGCTCCGGCGACGGAACTGTGCAGGGGACCACACTATCGACGATGGCATGTCTGAACGCCACAGACCGTGGCCGGCCACGGCGCAGGAAACCCACCCGTCCTGTCATACACTAGCCCGTCGTTTGCCACAGGGGCCGTACCGGTGTCGCCCTCGCGATACCCCGGAAACCACCCATGACCAACCGTCCTCCCATGCGCGTGCAGGTACGCCTGCCCGGCGCGCCGCAACCGCCGGCCGACCGTCGCCGCCTGCTGGTGATCGGCGGCATCTGGCTGCTCAGCCTGGTGCTGGCGGTGCTGGGTGGCTGCTGGATGGCCACGCCACGCGATGCCCAGGGCCAGCGCCTGCAGGCTGCCGAGAAGCGCGCCGAGACGCTGCAGGCGCAGCTGACCGAGCTGCGCCAGAAGCAGGCCACGCTGGAAGCCTCCGACCGCATCAGCCGCGCCGCCAATACCGAGGTGCAGTCCTCGCTGGCCGAGCGCGATGAGGAAATCGCCGGCCTGCGCGCCGACGTTGCCTTCTATGAGCGCCTGGTGGGTTCGACCAGCCAGCGCAAGGGCCTGAACACCCACTCGATCGAGTTCAGCCCGGAAGCGGCCGGCACCTGGCAGTACACCGCCGTGCTGACCCAGAACCTCAACCGCGGCGCCATCAGCCAGGGGCAGATGCGCTTCACCGTGGAAGGCGTGAAGAACGGCAAGCTGGCCACGATCAGCTGGGATGATCTGCACCAGCGCAGCAAGGTGCCGGGACAGGATTACTCGTTCCGGTACTTCCAGCAGCTCACCGGCAGCGTGATGCTGCCGGCTGACTTCACCCCGCAACGCGTGCGGGTGACATTGGGGAGTGGTACGGGGGGTACCACCCAAGTATTCGACTGGAAACAGGCCGGCGCGCCGGCCAGCAAAGGGGAGTAGGCAGATGTTCGGAAGCAGCAAATCCAACCGTGAAGGCCAGCTGGTGGTGGATGCCCTGATCGGCAACCAGGTGGTGATCCGCGGTGATGTGGAATTCAGTGGTGGCCTGTATGTGGAAGGTCGCATCCACGGCAAGGTGATCGCCACCGAAGGCGCCAGCGGCGCGACCCTGACGGTCGCCGAGCATGGCGTGATCGAGGGTGAGATCCGGGCCCAGGTGGTGGTCATCAGCGGCCGTCTGGACGGCGATGTACACGCCACCGAGAAGGTCGAGCTGACCCCCAGCGCACGGGTCAATGGCAACGTCCATTACCAGGTGGTGGAGATGAATGCGGGCGCCCAGCTGAACGGCCGCCTGATCCATGCCAGCGCCCCGATGGCGGCCCTGCCGGCGCCGGAAGGCGATGAGGCCAATGGCAGCAAGGGCGACACCGCCGCACGCCGCAAGCTGGCCGAGGCGATGGCTTGAAAGCCATCCCCGGCACCCCCATGCTGGCACCATGAGCACGCTAGTCTCCCTGCCCGGCGCCACCCCGGTTGCCGCGCCCGATTACCAATCGCTGGAGCGCCCGCTGAACTTCACCGAGTCGGCGGCCGCCAAGGTCAAATCCCTGATCCAGGAAGAGGGCAACCCCGACCTGGCCCTGCGTGTGTACATCGAGGGCGGCGGCTGTTCGGGCTTCCAGTACGGGTTCGAGTTCGACGAGAACCGTGCCGAGGATGACCTGGCGGTACAGACCAGCGGGGTGACCCTGCTGGTCGACCCGCTGAGCCTGCAGTACCTGATGGGCGCCGAGGTGGACTACACCGAGAGCCTGACCGGTGCCCAGTTCGTGATCCGCAACCCGAACGCAAAGACCACCTGCGGCTGCGGCAGCAGCTTCAGCATGTAAAAGGCCTGTGGCCGGAATGTGCCAACCAGGGTTGGCACCTGCCAGAGCGGGCAGATCCACGCCATGCGTGGATGATCCTTCCTGCATCCACAACGGCAGATTGCGCACAGCGCCGACCTTGCCACCCGCATCGATTGGCGGCACGCTTGCAGGATGCCCAATACTCCTTCGCCGCTTTCCGGTTTCGCCTTCGTGGGTGAACCGCTGGAGCGCGCCGATGCCCTGCGCGAAGATGCCGATGCACTGGCGCGCCTGTGGCCGGGCGCGCGCATTCTCGTGCTCGATCAGGACGGCAGCGCCTTCACCGGCGATGACGATCAGCCACTGGCGCTGACCGGCGCCGACATCGGCGGCGGCCCGGGTGCCGCGATCTTCCTCGGCCTGCGCGGAGAGCAGGCGTGGTTCTCGGTTGAAGCCACCAACGTGACCATCAGCGCACCACGCCGGCTTGATCTGCGCCAGGCCGCGCTGCTGTGGTCGATGGCCGATGCGACCGCCTTCAGCTATGCCCGCGGCATGTCGTACTGGCACTCGCGCACCCGCTTCTGCGGCGTGTGCGGCGGCGCCGTGGCGTTTGCCCGTGGTGGCTTCGTCGGCCGCTGCGGGCAGTGTTCCACCGAACACTACCCGCGTGTCGACCCGGCGGTGATCGTCGCCGTGGAAAACCAGGGCCGGCTGCTGCTGGGCCGGCAGTCGAACTGGGCCCCGCGTCGCTACTCGGTGCTGGCCGGCTTCGTCGAACCCGGCGAGACCTTCGAGCAGACCGTGGTGCGCGAAGTCCATGAAGAGAGCAAGGTGCGGGTGACGGCCTGCCAGTACCTCGGTTCGCAGCCCTGGCCATTCCCGGGTGCGCTGATGGTTGGCTTCCGCGCACAGGCGCAGGATGACCTGCCGACCGTGGACGGTGAGCTGGAAGACGCGCGCTGGTTCAGTGCCGACGAGGTCGGCGCGGCACTGGCGCGCGACGTGGAGGACGATGGCCAGGGTATCCGCCTGTCGCCGCCGATCTCGATTTCGCGCGGCCTGATCGAGCATTGGTACCGGCAGCAGAAGGGCTGAGCCGGGCCGGCTGGGGCGATTGCATTGCCGCCACCTGAACACGGCCCGGGTTACAGTGCGGGTCATCGCGGAGGGCGCCGCTGCGACAGGTAAGGTAGCGGCGCCGAGCGTTCTGTTTCGTAGGGAGACCTGCCATGTTCACCACTCTGGCCGCCGTGCTGGTGGCACTGGCCCTGGGCCATGTTGCTCCGGCCGCTGCTGCCTCGCTGCGCCGTTTCGACGGTTTCCGGCGTTGGCTGGGCTGGCTGGATGCGCGTGGTGGCAAGGCCTGGCAGGGACCGGCCGGCGTTGCCTTGGCACTGCTGCCGCCGCTGTTGCTGATGGTGCTGCTGGCGTGGCTGTTGCGCGGGGTGCTGTTCGGCCTGCCGTCGCTGCTGCTGGGCGTGGCGGTGCTGGCCTGGTGCTGGGGCCCGCGTGACCTGGACCGCGATATCGAGGCCATTATCGATGCCGATGATGCGGCGACGCGGCAGGCTGCAGTGCGCAACCTGCAGTCGGCCGGCGGCAGCCTGCGCGAGGACATTCCGTCACTGGTCGAGGCGACGGTGCTCAACGCACTGCGGCGCTGGTTCGCGGTGCTGTTCTGGTTCCTGTTGCTGGGCCCGGCTGGCGCGCTCGGTTACCGGCTGCTGGCGCTGATGGCGGAGAGCCCGATGCGCGCACGCGTGCCGGTGGAGCCGCTGGCGCTGGCGCAGCGCCTGCTGGGCTGGATCGAGTGGCCGGTGGCGCAGCTGATGGCCTTCTCGATGGCGCTGGTGGGCAATTTCGATACGGCGTGGAAGGCCTGGCGCCAGGCCCATGGCGAACGCCTGGCCGGCAACATCGGGTTCCTTGGCGCGGTGGCGCGGGCCAGCGTCAACGCCGAGCTGCGTGAGGATGCGCACGATTACACCGAGGCAGGGTTGCTGCCGGTGTGGCAGCGGTTGCCGGACCTGCGTGATGCGATGAGCCTGGTGTGGCGGATGCTGCTGCTGTGGCTGGCGGTCCTCGCCCTGCTAGTGATTGCAGGCTGGGTGACGTAGTTGCTTTGCAGGGCTTGCAGCCCTGCACCTGCAGAGTCGACAGCAACTGCAACGGCAGGATTGCAGCGGGTCGGCGGGGTGGGTCGGATGGCGGGGGACGCCGTGAATCCGTCCATGGAGGCTTGGTCGCCGCATCCATGCGGCTCACACCCCCGCCATCCGACCCACCCCGCCTTCGACAGTTTTCCGCGCACTGACGTTCTGTAGAGCCGAGCCATGCTCGGCTCCGAGCGAGCGCAGCGAAGCGATCCGCTTCCGCTTTTGATCTTCTCTTTCTTTTCCGTGGTGGACGCACACGGAAACTGTCCGTGGTCGGGCGGGATGGGTTTGCGGGGGTGTCCGCGGCATGGATGCCGCGGCCAAGCCTCCACGGACGGATTCACGGCGTCCCCCGCAAACCCATCCCGCCCGGCCAACCCCAAGGCTTCTGCCTTCAAACGCCGCCCACCACGAGGGGCTGCGGCCGTTGGCTGGAAACCTAGATCGGTGCCAGTGCAGTGAACGGCGCCCACGGCAGGTTGCGCAGCAGCGCATACCCGGGCAGCACCCAGAGCCAGAACGTTGGATTGGCCAGTACCCGCATGAGCGGGTCGAGCACGCGCGGCCGGATGCCGGCGACGTTCAGCAGCATCAGCAGCAGGAACGGCAGGCTGATGACCAGCAGCGGGTTCATCGCCATCGCGCCGGGCAGGTCGAAATGTACCAGTGAATACAGGCAGCGGGTGCTGCCACAGCCCGGGCAGTACAGGCCTGTCAGCGCGTACAGCGGGCAGCTCGGCAAAGGATTGCCGGCGACATACGGATTGACGTTGCGCAGCACCACCGCGGCACCGGCGGCCAGGCCGGTGGCGGCCAGCAGCGGTGCCCAGCGGGCGAATCGGGAGCGGGCGGGAAGTGCGGACATTGCAGCAACGGATCCGGCGCGGGCGCCGGATCCGTCCACGCGGATCAGTAGCCGCTGTTGTTCATTGCACCCATGCCGCCGACAGCGACGATCAGGATGCCGTACAGCACGCCGACCACGACGGCGGCGATGGCCGACCAGATCGCCCACTTCTTGGCCTTGGCGGCGGAGTCCTGGGCACCGGCGATGTCGCCAGCGGCCAGCTTGCCGTTGACCTGCGCGGCGTAGACGATCGACACGATGCCGGCCGGCAGGCAGCAGAACAGGGTGCTCAGGATGGCCCAGACCAGATTGTTCGGGACCTGCGGAGTGGCGGTGTTCATGGGTTCAAGCTCCTTGATGGGTGGTGGTGGTGAATCATTGGTCGGAAAGAGCGCCCAGTACGGCCAAGCCGCCGAACAGCCCGAACCACAACAGCAACAGGACCGGCAGGGCCACGGCCGAAGCCACCGCCCACCAGCCCGCCTTGCGCGACGCACTGTAGGCCCCCGGCAGGTCGCCGGCGGCGCGGCGGCCATCGACCTGGGAGGCATAGACGATCGACACCACGCCCAACGGCAGGCAGCAGAACAGCGTCGTCAGGATCGCCCAGACCAGATGGTTGGGGATGTAGACCGGACGGCTGAGCGGTGGCGGTTGATTCAAAGCAAGACTCCATTCCTTGGTGGCCGGCCATGATGAAACGGCCGAACCTCCCCCCTGTGGGTGCGTAATCTACCTCAACCCGCGCTGCATGTATGCGGTTACAGTCAGATACTGGCCGGTATGGCCCTTGATCTGACGCATCTGACGGAGCTCTGCGATGCATCGGAGGGCGAGGATGGGGGCTTGTCGCTGGGACGGTCTACCCGTGTCCGTGCGGTCGATCAGGCGTGATCACCACGCAGGGCCCGCACCTGGGCCTCCAGCACCGGGGCGCTGGTGGTGCGGCCATCCACGGCCGGTGCCGCCACCACCTCGACCGTGGCGCGGAAACGACGCGGCACCCGCATGCGGCCAAGGCGGCTGTCGCGGCGGCTCCACATGCTCGACCACATGCCGCGCAGCGCCATCGGCACCACCGGCACCGGCCGCCGCTCGAGGATCTTCTCGACGCCGGACTTGAACGGCGCCATCTGCCCGTCGCGGGTCAGCGCGCCCTCGGGGAAGATGCAGACCAGTTCGCCTTCGGCCAGCGCCGCGTCGATCTCATCGAACGCACGCTGCATCAGCGCCGGGTCTTCGCGCGCCCCGGCAATCGGGATCGCCTTGGCGGTCCGGAAGATCCAGCGCATCACCGGGATGTTGAAGATCCTGTAGTACATGACGAAGCGCACCGGGCGCGGGATGGTCGCCGACAGGATCAGCGCGTCCATGTAGCTGACGTGGTTGCAGACCAGCAGTGCGGCGCCTTCGTCCGGCACGTTGGCCTCGATGCCGTGCGGGCGCAGCCGGTACAGGGTGCGCACCATCAGCCAGCTGAGGAAGCGCATCAGGAATTCGGGGACGATGGTGAAGATGTAGATCGCCACCAGCGCGTTGGCGATGGCCAGCGCCAGGAACTGCTGCGGAATGGTCCAGTGCAGCAGCTTGTGGGCGGCCAGCGACAGCAGCGCCGCAGCGACGATGAAGCCCGAGTTCTGGATGTTCAGTGCGGCGAACACGCGCGACATCTGCGCCTTCGGCGTGCGGCTCTGGATCAGTGCGAACAGCGGCACCACGAAGATGCCGGTGAACAGGCCGATGCCGATCAGGTCGATGACGATGCGGATGCTGCCGGGCTGCTGCAGGAACGGCCCGATGGTCAGCCCGTGCACTGTCGCTTCGCCGCTGCGGGCGAAGTACAGGTCGAGCAGGAACGCGGTCATGCCGAACGCGCCCAGCGGTACCAGGCCGATTTCCACCGTACGTGCTGACAGCTTCTCGCACAGCAGCGAGCCGACGCCGGTGCCCACCGAGAACAGGGCCAGCGCGAAGATGTACAGGGTCGGCTGGCCGCCCAGGTTGGTCACCGCATAGGCCGGCAACTGCGAGGTCAGCACGGTGCCGACGAACCAGAACCAGGACACGCCCAGGATCGAGTTGCGTACGGCTTTCTGCTGGCGCGCCATGCGCAGCACCGCCAGCGATTCCGGCAACGGGTTCCAGTTGATCTTCAGATTCGGGTCGCCGGCATCGACCTTGGGAATCAGGCGGGCGGCGATGTTGCCGCAGATCGCCAGGGCGATGATCGCGCACGCGGCCACCACCGTGCCGTGGCTGCCAGCCACGGTGAACACCAGGCCGCCGACGATCATGCCGGAGAGGATCGACATCGAGGTGCCCATCTCGACCAGGCCGTTGCCGCCGGTCAGCTCTTCTGGCCTGAGCACCGACGGCAGCACTGAGTACTTCACCGGGCCGAACAGGGTGGACTGCATGCCGGTGCAGAACAGCGCGACCAGCAGCACCGGCAGGCTCTGGGTGAGGAAGCCGGTGGCCGCCAGCGACATGATCACGATCTCCATGGTGGTGGTGATCACGATCAGTCGCGATTTTTCCAGTTTGTCGGCGATCTGCCCGGCCAGCGCCGAGAACAGGAAATATGGCAGGATGAAGATGGCCGGTGCCAGGGTGGCGTACAACCCCAGTTCTTCCTCCGGCACAGCCATGAACAGCAACATGCTGATGATCGCCTGCCGGTACACGTTGTCGTTGAACGCACCGAGCGCCTGGACCACGAAGAACGGCAGGAAACGGCGCTGGCGCAGCAGGGCGAACTGGTTGTGACCGGACATGGAACCTCCTTGACCGGCGCAGCCTAGCATTCCTTCCCCTCCGCTGTGGATGCGGACCTGTGGGTGCGGACCGTTGGTCCGCACACCTGCCAGCACTCTCAGACGATATCGTCGACCACGCCGCCATCCACGCGCAGCGCCGCACCCGAGGTTGCCGAGGCCTGCGGCGAGGCCAGGTACACCACCATGTTGGCCACTTCCTCGACCGTGGCGGTGCGCTGGATCACCGAGGACGGCCGGTGCGCCATCACGAACTCACGGCCGATCTGCTCCAGCGGCTTGCCGCTGCGCTGGCGTTCATCCTCGAACATCGCCGCAAAACCATCGGAGAGGGTCGGGCCGGGCAGCACCGCGTTGACGGTGACGCCACTGCCGGCCACGCGCTTGGCCAGGCCGCGCGACAACGACAGCTGCGCGGTCTTGCTGACCCCGTAATGGATCATGTCGGCGGGAATGTTGCGCGCTGATTCGGAGGAAATGAACAGCACGCGGCCCCAGCCGGCATCGACCATTGCCGGTAGCAGCGCACGCGACAGGCGCACGCCGGACATCACGTTGGTCTGCCAGTAGCGCTCCCAGGTCGCGTCATCGGTCTCGAAGAAGTCCTGTGGGCCGAAGATGCCGGCGTTGTTGACCAGGATGTCGACCTTGGGCAGGCCGGCCAGCAGTGTTTCGACACCGGCTGCATCAGAGAGATCGGCGGCGACGCCGAGCACGTCGGCTCCCGGCACGGTGGCGAGCAGGTGCCGGCGGGCGCGCTCGACGCTGTCGGTGCTGCGGCCATTGAGAATGACACGCGCACCAGCGCTGGCCAGTCCTTGGGCGATGGCCCGGCCGATGCCGGCGGTGGAGGCGGTGACCAGCGCGGTGCGGCCACTGAGCTCGATTTTCATGGCGATAGTCCGGAGCGGGGGGATTGCCCAGTATCCGCGCGGCCGCGTGATCGAACCGCAGCGCCAGGCGCAACGCGCCGTTGCACACGGCGCAATTGACCCATGCCACGCGTGGGTGGGCTCTCCGATCAGCGATGAGGAGTCAGGTCAGGCTGGTCACCGCTTCATTGGCCGCTGCCCGCACCTTCGGCAGCATTCGCAGTACCAGCGCCATCTGCGTGCGGATCAGCTGCAGTTTCGGCGGCATCGCCTCGTCGATCTGCTCCAGCTCGGCGGCCACCGCGCGGTCGGCGTCGTTGTCATCGTCGGCGACCGGTTGCCGTGCGGTCAGCGCCGAGGCCAGTTGCTGCAGTGCCTTGCGCACGCGCTCGCCGGCCGCCAATGCAAGCGGGTCGCCCGCATAGCTGTCCACCTGGTCGCGATGCGCGCCCAGCGCCGACAGGTGTCCCAGCAGGGTGTTGGACAGCGCCAGGAAGTGGAAGCCGGCATCCAGATTGCGGCGCACATGGCCGGGCTCACGCAGCATGTTCGACAGTGCGGTGGACAGCGCGGCATCGGCGTTGTGCATGTCGCGCCGCGCGATGCGGTAGGCCAGGTCGTCGCGCATGCCGCTGCGGTACTGGCCCAGCACCGAATCCAGGTAGCGAGCCGCGGTGTCCAGCACGCGTGCCAGGACGAGATGCAGCTGCCGGCCCTGCCAGTCGGGCAGGACCAGGAACGCGGCCGCCGCTGCGATCGCGCAACCCAGCACCGTATCGACCATGCGCGGCACGATCAGCACGAAGCCGTCGCCGATCAGGTTGAAGCAGGTCAGCGCCATCACCGTGATCGCCGCCGACGCCACCAGGTAGCGGTCGGTGCGGGTGAAGAAGAACAGAAGTGCAGAGAGCAAGGCGATCAGCAGCTGCACGTGCAGCTGCGGGAACAGCTGCAGCAGCGCCCAGGTCAGCACCAGTCCGGCCAGGGTGCCGACGATGCGCTGGGCCAGGCGTTGGCGGGTGGCGCCGAAGTTGGGCCGGCACACGAACACGATGGTCAGCAGTACCCACGAACCGTTCTGCGCATTGAACAGGCGGATCGCTGCAAAGCCGGCAATCAGCGCCAGCGCCATGCGCAGCCCATGCCGGAACAGCACCGAGCCGGGCGTAAGCTGCTGGCGGATGCGCACGCCCATCTCGCGCAGGGTGTGTGGGTTGCTGTCGCGCAGGCGGGTATCGACGTTGTCCAGGCTGGCTTCGGAGCGCTCGGCATCCAGCAGGCGCCGTTCGATGCTGCGCAGGTTGTGCACCAGCAGGTCCAGCGAGCCCAGCAGGCGCTGCCATTGCGGCCGCTGCTGGTCGCGCAGGTAGGCCAGCGCATCGGCCAGGTCGCGCCCGGCCTGCTGGTTGCCTTCGCCGTACACGAACGGACGGCGCAGCCGGATTGCCTCGCCCAGGCGGGCACAGGCCTGTCCCTGCAGGTCAAGCAGGCGCTGGCAGCGGTACAGCACGTCGCTGTGGAAGAACGCGTCCACCAGCGCGCCGTACGGGTAATGCGAGGAACTGGCGCGCTCGTGGAAATCCTGCGCCATGTAGTACAGGCGCAGGTAAAGGCCGGAGTTCACGCCGGGTCGGCCGGAGCGGCCGAAGCGGGCCAGGATCGCGGTCTTGGCCTCGTTCAGCGCGCCGACCACGCGGCGGTTCTGTTCGGCCAGGTCGAGCTGGCGACGTTGCAGGTCGGCTTCGCGCACCGGCTCGAACAGCGCGGCCTTCAGCTGCAGGTAGCGGCCCAGCTCAACGTACAGTCGCGCCACCCGCTCGCGGACCGGCCGGTTGGCGAACAGCGCGGTCCACAGGATCGACAGCAGGCCGTACCAGACCGCACCGGCCAGCAGGTGGCTGACCGCTTCCAGCGCACTGTGCAGGTCGCTGGCACCGTGCTGTTCCAGGCCGATCATGGTGTAGATCGCCAGCGTCACCGTGGCCTGGGCAATGGACGCATAGCGCTCGCCGAGCGCGCCGAGCAGGGTCAGGCCGAAGGTGGACAGCGCCAGCGCGCCGATGAAGATCCACGGCCACGGGAACAGCCAGATGACCGATGCTGCGGCAATGCAGAAGCACAGCAGCGACAGCGCCACCGCCTTGGTCCGGCCCCACCAGTTGTCATCGGTTTCGGCGATGGCACTGGCGATGATGCCGAGGAACACGCCGGGCAAGGCGGTCAGCGCATCCAGCTGCCAGCACACCGCCAGCGCCGCGGTCAGGGCGATGAACACCCGCAGGCCGTAACTGGCCTTCTCGTGGGCCCACAGGCGGCTGAGGCGGGATTGTCGGGCGGACATGCAGGCTCGGCGGAAGGGTCTCCGACCATTATTGCGGGTGTGGGGTGAAGGGGACAGCCCGCGCAGGAATCCGGTAGTGCCGGCCGCTGGCCGGCAGATTTGCGGTACGGAGAAAGCCGGCCAGCGGCCGGCTCTACCCATAGATCCACGCCGCGCGTGGATGGGCCCTTCTACGCCCGCTGCGCGCGCTTGAGCAGCTTGGCTTCGCGCCTGCGTGCGCGGCGTGCGCGCCAACGCTCGGCCAGGCACGAGAAGATCACGTACAGCGCCGGCGTGCTGAGAAGGGTCAGGCTCTGCGAGAACAGCAGGCCGCCGATCATCGCGATGCCCAGCGGGCGGCGCAGCTCGGACCCTTCACCCAGGCCGATCGCCAGCGGCACGGCGGCCAGGATCGCGACCATCGTGGTCATCATGATCGGGCGGAAGCGCACGATGCTGGCCTCGCGTGCGGCATCGCGCGGCGCCAGCCCATGCTCGCGCTGCGCCACCAGGGCGAAGTCGATCATCATGATCGCGTTCTTCTTGACGATGCCGATCAGCAGAACCAGCGCGATCATCGAGATCACCGACAGTTCGGTGTTGGTGCCGAACAACGCCAGCAGCGCACCGACGCCCGCCGCCGGCAGCGTGGACAGGATGGTGACCGGGTGGATCAGGCTCTCGTAGAGCATGCCCAGCACCAGGTAGACGGTCAGGATCGCGGCAAACACCAGGATCAGCATGTCGCTGGGATCTGAATTGAAGCCGAAGCCCGCATCGTCGGCCAGGCGGATGTCGCCAGGCATGCGCATGCCGGCGACGGTGGCATCGATGATCGCCTTGGCCTCACCCATGCTCACGTTCGGAGCCAGGTTGTAGCTGAGGTCCATCGTCGTGTACTGGTTCTCGTGGGTGATCTGCGAGGGGGCCAGGCCGGGCATCTGCGTGGCCACCGCGGTGATCGGCACCATGTCGCCGTTGCGCGCACGCACGTACACCTCATCCAGCGCCGCCGGGGTGGCGGTCTGCGAGGGCAGGGCGTTGACCACCACGCTGTACTGGTTGATGTCCGAATAGATGGTGGAGATCTGGCGCTGGCCGAACGCACCGTACAGCGCGCCGTCGATGGCGCCGACAGTGATGCCCAGGCGCGCGGCCTTGGCGCGGTCGATCTGGATGTTCTGGCGCAGTCCGGCATTGTCCACGTCGGTGCCGACGTCACGCAGCTTCGGGTTCTTCTTCAGTTCCGCCTGCAGCTTGGGCAGCCATTCCTGCAAAGCAGCCAGGTCGTTGCCCTGCAGGGAAATGCGGTACTGCGCGCCCTGGCTGGAACCGCCGCCATCGTTGCTGGGCAGGTCCTGGATCGCGCGCAGGCGCAACTGCAGGTCGGGGTAGCGATCGGCCTTGGCACTGAGTCGCGCCAACGCATGTGCGGTGGTTTCGCGGCGACCGTCGCTGCGTGACTTCAGCTCGATGTTGAACTGTGCACTGGAGCCCTGACGGCCGCTGCCGAGGCGCACACCCACGGTTTTCACTGCAGGGTCGGCCATCAGCATGTCGGTGATGCGACGCTGGCGGGCGACCATGTCCTCGAAGGAGACGGTGGCGCTGGAATTGGCGCGGCCCCAGATCAGGCCGGTGTCCTGCGGCGGGAACGCGCCCTTCTTCACCGCCCCGAACAGGAAGATGGTGACGCCGATCAGGATCAGCGGCGTCAGCGACAGCAGCAGCGCGTGGCGCAGCGAGAAGTCCAGGAACACGGTGTAGATGCGCAGCATGCGCTCGTGGCCGGCATCCAGCCAGCGTCCGAAGCGCGACGGCGGCGCGCTGTGGTCATGGGCGCTGAGGAAGCGGCTGCACAGCGCCGGGGTCAACGTCAGCGAAACGATCATCGAGACCACGATGGCCGCCACCAGGGTGACGGTGAACTCGCGGAAGAACGCGCCCATCATGCCGCTGGCGAACAGCAGCGGGATGAACACCGCGACCAGCGAGGCGGTGATCGAGACAATGGTGAAGCCGATCTCGCGCGCACCGGTCAGCGCCGCCTGCATGCGCGGCATGCCCTCATCGAGGTGGCGCATGATGTTCTCGATCACCACGATCGCATCGTCCACGACGAAGCCGATCGCGATCACCAGCGCCAGCAGGCTCAGGTTGTTCAGGGTGAAGCCCATCACGTACATCACCAACGCGGCACCGGCCAGCGACAGCGGTACGGTCACTGCGGCGATCAGCGTCGGTGCCAGCCGGCGCAGGAACAGCGCCATGGTCAGCACCACCATCGCCAGGCTGATCAGCAACGTGATCTGCACTTCATGCAGCGACGAGCGGATGGTCGGCGTACGGTCGAAGTACGGCGTCATCGTGGTGCCTGGCTGCAGGTAGTCGCGCAGGGTCGGGATCTGCGCCTTGACCCGGTCCACGGTCTCCACGATGTTGGCGCCGGCACGGGTGAACACGTACATCACCACCGCCGGTTTGTGGTCGAACCACGCGGCCTGGTAGGCATCCTGCTGGCCGTCGTAGACGTTGGCGATGTCCTTCAGGCGGATCACCCGGCCATCGCCCTGGGTCTTGACCACCAGATCGGCGAAGTCGGCCGCACGCGCCACCGAATCGTTGGCGATGATCGCGGTGGTGGTGTTGCCGTCGCTGAGGAAGCCGGTGGGCGAGGTCACGTTGGCCGCGCGCACCGCATTGCGCAGGTCATCGGCGGTCAGGCCCAGCGCGTTCATCAGGCGCAGGTTGACGTCCACGCGCACCGCTGGCGTCGACGCGCCGGCGATGTCGACCGAGGCGACGCCACTGATCTGGCGGATGCGCTGCGCCAGCAGCGAATCGGCGACGTTGTACAGCTCATCGGCCGACTGCGTCTGCGAGGTCAACGCGATGGCGATGACCGGGTCGTCGTTCGGGTTCGCCTTCTGGTACATCGGCGAGCCCATGCCCGAGGGCAGGTCGGCCTGCGCCGAGTTGATCGCGGTCTGTACGTCCAGCGCGGCCGAATCGATGTTGTGGCCGCTCTGGAAGATCATGAACACCAGCGAGCTGCCTTCCGAGCTCGACGAGCGCATGCGGTCGATGCCCGGCAGCTGGCCGAGATGGCGTTCCAGCGGCGCGGTAACCGTGGAGGCCATGGTCGCCGCATCGGCGCCGGACTGGCTGGCATGCACGAAGATCACCGGGATCTCGATGTTCGGCAGTGCCGATACGCCCAGGCGCAGGTAGCAGATCAGGCCGACCATGAACAGGCCGATGGCCAGCAGCGCGGTGCCGATCGGGCGGCGGATGAAGGGGCCGGACAGGTTCATCGTGCGGCCCCTTGCAGCAGCGGGGCGTGGATCATGCCTGCGGCTCCTGCAGCGACCCGTCGCGCAACGCACGCTGCTCGCGGCGGCGGGCAAGCCACTCGGAGAAGCGCTCCATGTACAGGTAGATCACCGGCGTGGTGTACAGCGTGACCAGCTGCGACAGCAGCAGGCCGCCGACGATGGCGATGCCCAGCGGGCGGCGCAGCTCCGAGCCGATCCCGGTGCCCAGGGCCAGCGGCAGCGCGCCCAGCATGGCCGCGGCGGTGGTCATCATGATCGGGCGGAAGCGCAGCAGGCAGGCACGGCGGATTGCTTCGTGCGCGTTGGCACCGGCGCGGCGGGCCTCGATCGCGAAGTCCACCATCATGATGCCGTTCTTCTTGACGATGCCGATCAGCAGCACGATGCCGACGATGCCATCCACCGACAGGCTCAGGCCGCACAGCATCAGCGCCAGCAGCGCGCCGACACCGGCCGGCGGGAGCGTGGAGATGATCGTGATCGGGTGGATGTAGCTCTCGTACAGCACGCCCAGCACGATGTAGATCACCACCAGCGAGGCCAGCAGCAGCCACACCACGTCCGTCTGGCTGCCAGTGAACTCGGCGGCCTTGCCGATGAACTCGGCATGCAGGTGGGTGGGCATGTCCAGGCTGTCCTTGGTCTCCTGGATTGCACGCACCGCTTCGGACAGCGAATAGCCCGGCGCCACGTTGAACGAGACCGTCACCGCCGGCAGCTGCTGCTGGTGGCTGACCACCAGTGGCGCGCTGCTCACCTTGCCTTCGGCCAGCGCCGACAGCGGGATGATGTTGCCGGCGCCGACGGTGATGCCGGTGTTCTGCGCGCCGATGCCGGTGGCGGTCGACGAGTTGGACGAGGTGACCTGGCCGAAGCTGGTGGCGTTGGTGCCGGTCAGCGCGCCGGCGCCATTGGAGGCCACCGCCAGCTGCTCCATCAACGCGGTGCTGGTGCGGAACTCCGGCGCCACTTCCAGCACCACGCGATACTGGTTGAGCTCGGTGAAGATGGTGGAGATCTGGCGCTGGCCGAACGCATCGTAGAGCGTGTCGTCGATGGTCTGCATCGGCACGCCCAGCACGCTGGCCTTGTCGCGGTCGATGTTCAGCTCCAGGGCGCGGCCCTGGTTGGACAGGTTGTTGTCCACGTCAGCCAGTTCCGGGCGCTTGCGCAGCGCTTCGGTCAGGCGCGTGGCCTGGGTCGCCACCGTTGCCGAATCGACGTCCGACAGCGAGTACTGGTACTCGGTGGCGGCCACGCGGGTATCCAGGGTCACGTCCTGCACCGGCTTCAGGTACAGCGCCACGCCCGGGATTCCGGCCACCGCCTTCTGCAGGCGCGGCAGGATCTGCTCCAGGCCATCGCGCTGGCTGCGCTCCTTCAGCACGATCGACAGCTGGCCCTGGTTGAGCGTGGGGTTCATGCTGCCGGCACCGATGAACGCCGACACGCCGGTCACATCCGGGTCGTGGCGCAGTGCTTCGGCGACCTGCTTGGTGCGCTGTTCCATCTGCGGGAAGGCGATGTTCTGGTCGGCCTGCACCACGCCGGTGATCAGGCCGGTGTCCTGTTCGGGCAGCAGGCCCTTGGGAATCAGCACATACAGCAGCACGGTCAGCACCAGTGCACCACCGGCCACGGCCAGGGTCAGGCGCTGGTGGCCCAGCACCCAGTCCAGGCTGTGCTCGTACAGGCCGACGGTGCGCGTCCACAGGTTCTGCTTGCCGGCCGCTGCCGCGCGCTCATGCGCGTCTTCGCCCTCGGGCAGGGCGTCGGGCTTGAGCAGGTAGGCACACATCATCGGGGTGAGCGTCAGCGAGATCAGCATCGACAGCACCACCGCGATGCTCAGCACCCACGCGAACTCGTGGAACAGGCGTCCGGTGACGCCGGGCATCAGCAGCAGCGGCAGGAACACCGCCACCAGCGAGACGGTCAGCGACAGCACGGTGAAGCCGATCTGGCGCGCGCCGATCTCGGCCGCTTCCTTGCCACTCTTGCCCTGCTCGATGTAGCGCACGATGTTCTCGATCATCACGATCGCATCGTCGACCACGAAGCCGGTGGCCACCACCAGCGCCATCAGCGAGAGGTTGTCCAGCGACATGCCGGCGAACGCCATCACCGCGAAGGTGCCGGCCAGCGACAACGGCACTGCCACCGACGGGATGATCGTGGCCCACAACCGGCGCAGGAACACGAAGATCACCGCCACCACCAGGCCGATGGTGAGGATCAGGGTGAACTGCACTTCATGCACCGAGGCGCGGATGGTCTCGGTACGGTCGTTGAAGATCTCCAGGTGCACGTCGGCCGGCAGCACGCCCTGCAGCTGCGGCAGGATCGCGCGGATGCGCTCGACGGTCTGCACGATGTTGGCACCAGGCTGGCGCCGGACTTCCAGCAGCACCGCCGGCTTTCCATCGGCCCAGGCGGCCAGCTGGTCGTTCTCCACGCCATCGATCACCTCGGCCACGTCCGACAGCCGCACCGGGCGGCCGTTCTTGTAGCTGATGATCGTGTCGCGGTACTCGGCGGCGCTGGCCAGCTGGTCGTTGGTGCCGATGCTGTAGGACTGCGTCTTGCCGTTCAACGAGCCCTTGGGCGCATTGACGTTGGCCTGGGTCAGTGCGCTGCGCAGCTGCTCCAGGGTCAGGCCCATGTTCGACAGCTGCGCCGGATTGACCTGGATGCGCACGGCAGGGCGCACGTTGCCGGCGATCGACACCAGTCCCACGCCCTGCACCTGCGACAGGCGCTGGGCCAGGATCGAGTCGGCGTAATTGTTGACGTCGCGCAGCGGGCGCGTGTCGGAGGTCAGCTTCAGGGTGACGATGGCCGCGTCGGCCGGATTCACCCGGTTGTAGACCGGCTGGTAGGGAAGCGACGAGGGCAGGGTGGCCTGGCGGATCGCCGCCTGCACGTCCTGCGCGGCGATGTCGATGTCGCGGTCCATCGAGAACTGCAGGATGATCGTCGACAACCCGGCCGACGAGTCGGAGGTCATCAGCTCCAACCCGGAAATCTGCCCGAACTGGCGCTCCAGCGGGGTAGTGACCAGCGAAGCCATGGTGGTGGCGTTGGCACCGGGGTACTGGGTGGTGACCACCAGGCTGGGCGCATCGATTTCCGGCAGCGCCGACACCGGCAGCTTGCGGTAACCGAGGATGCCCAGCAGCAACAGGCCCGCCATCAACAGCGAGGTGGCGATCGGGCGGCGGATGAAGATCGTCGAAAAGCCCACGGACTGATCCTTGCTGGCACTTCAATGTCGGCGCCGGCGGGTATGCCGGCGCGAGGGAGATCAGTGGCCTGCGCTCAGCGCGGGCCACCACCGCGACGGCCACCGCCGCCTGCGTTCTTCTGCTCGGCCGCCTTCAGTTCGGCCTCGGTCGGTGCGGCCGGGGTCTCGCCCGGCTTCAGCGCGGTGACCTTGCTGCCCGGCTTCAGGCGGAACTGGCCTTCACTGACCACCCGCTCGCCGCCCTTCAGGCCTTCGGCGATCTGCACCTGGCTGTCGCCCACTTCCACGCCGCTGCGCACCGTCTGCATCTTTACCGTGTTGTCGCCCTGCACGATGTAGACGTACTCGCCATCCGGGCCACGCAGCACCGCCTGGGTGGGGATGACCACACCACCGGCGATCGTGCGCAGCTGCATGCGCACGTTGACGAACTGGCCCGGCCACAGGCCGTTGTCGGTGTTGTCGAAAATCGCACGCGCCTTGAACGTGCCGCTGTCGGCACTGATCAGGTTGTCGACCACGTCGAGCTTGCCGTCGCCGGACAACACATGCGAATCGGCACGGTCCAGCGCGGCCACCGGCACCGTGCCGGCGGCCTGCGCCTGGCGCACGTCGCCGAGCTGGCGCTCGGGCAGGTTGAACAGCACGTGGATCGGATGGATCTGGGTCAGCGTGACCAGCGCGGTGCCGGCGTTGACCACGTTGCCCGCGTCGACCGCGCGGATGCCGGCGATGCCGGAGATCGGTGCGGTGACCTTGGTGTACTGCAGCTGCACCTGCGCCGAACGCATGCTGGCCTCGTTGGCGGCCACGGCGCTTTCGTACTGTGCCACTTGGTTTCGCTGTGTATCCAGATCGGTCTTGGCGACGTACTGGCGATACTCAGGCGCGTTCGAGCGCTGGAAGTTGGAGCGCGCAGTGGCCAGCAGGGCTTCGTTCTGGCGCTTGGCTGCGGCGGCCTGGTCATAGCTGGCCTGGGCCGTGCGCGGATCGATCACCGCCAGCACGTCACCCTGCTTCACTTCCTGGCCTTCGCGGAAATTCAGGCTCATCAGCTGGCCGCCGACCTGCGGGCTGACGGTAACGGTGTTCATCGCAGTCACCGTGCCCAGCGCGCTGGCATACACCGGCACGTCCTGGCGCGTGGCCTCCACCACGGTCACCGGTACTGGACCGGCATTCGGATCCTCGCCGCCCTGGCGCGCCCCCGCAGCTGCACCACCGGCCTTGTCCTTGCCCCCGCCCATGACGCGCAGGCCGACCACGGCCAGCACCAGCACTGCCACGACCAGCAGCACGATCTTCCAAACACGTGACATTACGAGGACTCCGAGAGGGCTGGACCAGGCGGGACGCCGGGGCAATGCGCAAAGCATACCTGTGCCACATCACGTTTCCTGCATGACGGATGGGACGGGCGCTAAGACCGGATCGAGCGCCGGAGGTTCCCGTGGCGGCGGTGTTGCCCTACATTCAGCTGGAACCCTTCTGCTGTGGAGATTGCGATGCACCGTTCGCTGCTGCTGTCCGCCCTGCTGCTGGCCCTGCCGGCCCTTGCCCACGCCCAGGACGGGCAGCGCCCGGAAGTGACCGCCGCCGCGCAGCGGCTGCAGGCCAAGGTGGTCGAATGGCGCCGCGATTTCCACCAGCATCCGGAGTTGTCCAACCGCGAGGCGCGCACCTCGGCCGAGGTCGCCAAGCGCCTGCGTGCGATGGGCCTGAAGCCGAAGACCGGCATCGCCCACCACGGCGTGGTTGCGATCATCGAGGGCGGCAAGCCGGGGCCGAAGATCGCCCTGCGCGCCGACATGGACGCGCTGCCGGTGACCGAGCAGACCGGCCTGCCGTTCGCCTCCAAGGCCACTGACCAGTACCGCGGGCAGACCGTGGGCGTGATGCATGCCTGTGGCCATGACGCGCACACCGCGACCCTGCTCGGCGTGGCCGAAGCACTGGTGTCGATGAAGAAGGACCTGCCGGGCCAGGTGATGCTGATCTTCCAGCCGGCCGAGGAGGGCGCACCGCCGCCGGAAGAGGGTGGTGCGGCACTCATGCTGAAGGAAGGCCTGTTCGCCGATTTCAAGCCGGAAGCGGTGTTCGGCCTGCATGTGTTCTCCAGCGTGCAGGTGGGTCAGATCGCGGTGCGCGGTGGCCCGTTGATGGCGGCCTCGGACCGGTTCGGGATCAAGGTGATCGGCCGCCAGACGCATGGTTCGGCGCCGTGGAACGGGGTTGATCCGATCGTCGCCACCGCCGACCTGGTGGGCACCGCGCAGACCATCGTCAGCCGCCGCGCCAACCTGTCCAAGCAGCCGGCAGTGCTGACCTTCGGCGCGATCAACGGCGGCATCCGCTACAACATCATTCCCGATGAAGTGGAGATGGTCGGCACCATCCGCACCTTCGACGAAGGCATGCGCCAGCAGATCTTCGCCGACCTGCGCAGCGTGGCCGAGCACACCGCCGCCGCGCATGGTGCCAAGGCGGTGACCGAGATCTACGAAGCCGATGGCAACCCGGCCACGGTGAACAACCCGGCACTGACCGCGAAGATGCTGCCGAGCCTGCAGGCGGTGGTGGGCAAGGACAACGTATACGAGCCACCGCTGCAGATGGGTGCGGAAGATTTCTCGCTGTACGCGAAGGAAGTGCCGGGCATGTTCTTCTTCGTCGGCTCCACCAGCGCGGGCATCGACCCGGCAACGGCGCCGGCCAACCATTCGCCGAAGTTCCTGCTGGATGAGAAGGCGCTGGATGTCGGGTTCCGCGCGCTGCTGCAGGTGAGCCTGGATTACCTGCACGGTGCCGGCACCCCGGCGGGGTGAGGGTTTCCGCAGGGCTTGCAGCCCTGCACCCGCTTGGATCAACGGCAACGTCAACGTCAACAGCGGGCATTCCGTGGGATGGCGGGGGGGGTCCGGTTGAGGGGGACGCCGTAAACCCGTCCCTGGGGGCTTGGCCGCGGCATCCATGCCGCGGACACCCCCTCAACCGGACCCACCCCGCCTTCGACAGTTTCCCGCGGCTGTTGGTGCCCGCTGCTGTTGGTGGGTGCCGACCGTTGGTCGGCACGGCGGACGTCATGAACGTCTGAAGGATCGGATTCTGATTTTGATTTTCCTGATCTTTCCCGTGGTGGATCGGCGACAGAAATGTGTCGGAGGGCCGGGCGGGTGGGATGGGCGGGGTATCCGCGCCATGGATGGCGCGGCTAAGCCCCCAGGGATGGGTTCACGGCGTCCCCGCCCATCCCGCCCGCCTGGCCCACACCCCGGAACCCAGGCTTTCGACGACCCACCAACCCCACCACGGAGGGGCTCCGCCGTTGGCCAGCCCGGCCGAAGGCCCGCCGTCCGCGCGATACAATGGCGCCCATGAACACCCCACAGGATTCCAGCCTCGGTCGCGAGGTCAGTTACCCGTCGCAGTACGATCCCGGCCTGCTGTTTCCCATCCCCCGCAGCGGCGCCCGCGCCGAGATCGGCCTCGATGACGCCGCGCTGCCGTTCGTTGGCCACGACCGCTGGCATGCCTTCGAGCTGAGCTGGCTCGACGCGCGTGGCAAGCCGCAGGTCGCCGTCGCCACCGTGCAGGTGCCGTGCACCTCGCCGCGGTTGATCGAATCGAAGTCGTTCAAGCTGTACCTGAACTCCCTCAACAGCACCCGTATCGGCAGCGCCGAGGCACTGCGCGCGCGCATCGTGGCGGATCTGTCGGCCTGCGCCGGTGCGCCGGTGGAGGTCGAATTCGGCCTGCCGGGCCTGCGTGAGACGCCGCTCGGCGAATCCATCGATGGGCTGGACCTGGAGATCGACTGCTACGGCCCGCCGCAGGCAGACTTCCTCGCCGCTGATGCCGGCGAGGTGGTGGAGGAAACCCTGGTCTCGGCGCTGCTGAAGTCCAACTGCCCGGTTACCGGCCAGCCGGACTGGGCCACGGTCAGCCTGCGCTACCGCGGGCCGAAGATCGACCGCGCCGGCCTGCTGCGTTACCTGGTCAGCTACCGCGAGCACGCCGAGTTCCACGAGCAGTGTGTTGAACGGATCTTCAGCGAGGTGTCTGCGCGCTGCCAGCCGCAGTGGCTGGAAGTGGAGGCCCGCTACACCCGTCGTGGCGGCCTGGATATCAACCCCTGGCGTGCCAGCCCGGGCATCGCCGCCCCGGCCGCGACCTACCGCGAACTGCGGCAGTAACCGCCATAGGCGGTTGCCCGTTGCGCCGGGCCATGCCCGGCGAGCGCCGGCCAGCGGCCGGCACTACCATGATTCGCAGGTGGTTACGGGTAGAGCCGGCCGCTGGCCGGCAATCGGCCAAGGCCGGATCCCCCTGGCACAGCCGGCCAGCGGCCGGCACTACCGGGCGTCCATTCCCCCGATTGTTCAGCCGCCCCGGGGGGCGGCTTCACATCTGCACCATCCCCATTTAACAACCTCCATGGCACCGTGCGAATCACGTAGTCATGCAGACGGGAGTTGTGGATGAGTACCGAGAAGAAAGCCGATTTCTCCGGCGTCAGTGGCAGTGTCGACAGTACCGCCGAGCAGGTGCCGAAGGCGGACTTCTCCGGCGTCAGCGCTTCGGTGGACAGCACCGCAGACGTTGTCAGCGGCGGCACCTATACCGTGCAGAAGGGTGACTCGCTGTCGAAGATCGCCAAGCAGCATCTGGGCGACGCCAATGCCTGGAAAAAGATCTTCGAAGCCAACCGCGATGTGCTTGATGACCCGGACAAGATCTTCCCGGGCCAGACCCTGAAACTGCCGCCGAAGTAAGCCGGCCATCGAACGCCGTCCGACAATCCCTGGGAGGAACCCCGAATGATCAAGACCACCCCGCTACAGACCGCCCTGATCGCCGCCCTGCTGGGCAGCGTTGCTCTGGTCGGTTGCAAGAAGAAGGAAGAGTCGACCGACAGCAACGCCGCTCCGGCAGCGACCGCCCCGGCCGAACCCGCAGCTCCCGCGCCGATGACCGGCGCACCGCCGCCGATGGCCGAAGCCGCTGCGGTCAACGTCTCGTCGGTCACCGTCGGCAAGACCGCCGCCGCCGACAAGTCGGTTGCGACGACGGCTTTGTTCGCACCGAAGGATGACATCATCGTCTCGGTCAAGACCGACGGCGCTGCCAACAACGTCACCGTTGGCGCCAAGCTGACCTATCAGGACGGCCAGGTAGCCGGCGAACAGAACGCCACCCTGAACACCAGTGGTGCGGAAACCACCAACGTCACGTTCAAGAATGCAAAGGGCTGGCCGGCCGGCAAGTACCGCGCCGAGGTCACCGTCGATGGCAAGGCGGCCGGAACGCCGCAGGAGTTCGAGGTCAAGTAAGTCCTGCCGACTCTCTCCCGGCAGGGCTCACGATGGACGCAGCCGCGAGGCTGCGTCCTTTTTTGTTGGGCGATGGCTGGCTTCATCCACGCATGGCGTGGATCTGCTGATGCTGTGGGGGGCTTCATCCTGGCGCGGATGGATCACAGCGTTGCCGCCGTGCAGTACCGCCGCGTATGGCACAGCTTTGCCCCGCGCGGCTGAAAACGCGACAATGCAGGGGTTTCCCCGCCGCGCGCCCACCCTGACGGCGACGGGGGAAAGCGTGGGGCCCGGCCCCGCGCGCGACACGGTTGCACGTGGCCCGGCGCTGGCGCCGGCCTTCCCCTGAGCACTGCTACAGAGTCCAAGTCCCCCATGTCCAAGATCCTCTACACGCTGACCGACGAAGCACCGTTCCTGGCCACCCAGTCGCTGCTGCCGATCGTCGGCGCCTACACCGCCACCGCAGGCATCGTGGTGGAAACCCGTGACATCTCGCTGTCCGGCCGCATCCTGTCGCTGTTCCCTGAACTGCTCAGCGACGCGCAGAAGGTCAGCGACGACCTGGCCGAGCTGGGCCAGCTGGCGACCACCCCGGACGCCAACATCATCAAGCTGCCGAACATCTCCGCCTCGGTGCCGCAGCTGAAGGCGGCCATCAAGGAACTGCAGGACCAGGGCTATCCGCTGCCGGATTACCCGGAAACCCCGGCCGACGACCAGCAGCGCGACTACAAGGCGCGCTACGACAAGGTCAAGGGCAGTGCGGTGAACCCGGTGCTGCGCGAAGGCAACTCCGACCGCCGTGCACCGCTGTCGGTGAAGAACTACGCGCGCAAGCATCCGCACCGCATGGGCGCCTGGGCGTCGGATTCGAAGTCGCACGTCGCGCACATGGCCGCCGGTGACTTCTACGGCAGCGAGAAGTCGGCCACCCTGGCCAACGCCGGTTCGCTGAAGATCACCTTCCACGGCAAGGACGGCAGCGCCGTCGTGCTGAAGGAAAAGACCGCAGTGAAGGCGGGCGAGATCGTCGATGCCGCCGTCATGAGCCGCAAGGCACTGGCCGCGTTCATCGGCGAGCAGATTGCCGATGCCAAGGCCCAGGGCGTGCTGTTCTCGCTGCACCTGAAGGCGACCATGATGAAGGTCTCCGACCCGATCATGTTCGGCGTGGCGGTGAACGAGTTCTACAAGGACGTACTGACCAAGCACGCCGACGTGCTGAAGCAGGCCGGTTTCGATGCCAACAACGGCATTGGTGACCTGGCTGCGCGCCTGCCGTCGCTGCCTGAAGCCACCCGCGCCGCGATCGAGGCCGACCTGGCCGCCGAGTACGCGCAGCGCCCGGGCGTGGCCATGGTCAATTCGGACAAGGGCATCACCAACCTGCACGTGCCGAGCGACGTGATCGTCGACGCCTCGATGCCGGCGATGATCCGCGACTCGGGCAAGATGTGGAATGCCGAAGGCAAGCTACAGGACACCAAGGCGGTCATTCCGGACCGCTGCTACGCCGGCGTGTACCAGGCCGTCATCGACGACTGCAAGGCGCACGGTGCCTTCGACCCGGCCACCATGGGTTCGGTGCCGAACGTCGGCCTGATGGCGCAGAAGGCCGAGGAGTACGGCTCGCACGACAAGACCTTCCAGATCGCCGCCGATGGCGTGGTCAAGGTCACCGATGATGCCGGCGCCGTGGTGTTCGAGCACGCCGTGGAAGCCGGTGACATCTGGCGCATGTGCCAGACCAAGGACGCGCCGATCCAGGACTGGGTCAAGCTGGCCGTCGAGCGCGCCCGCCTGAGCAGCACCCCGGCCGTGTTCTGGCTGGACGCCGCCCGCGCCCACGACGCGCAGGTCATCGCCAAGGTCGAGCAGTACCTGAAGGACCACGACACCACCGGCCTGGACATCCGCATCCTGCCGCCGGTGGAAGCCACCGCGTTCTCGCTGGACCGCATCCGCAAGGGCGAGGACACCATCTCGGTGACCGGCAACGTGCTGCGTGACTACCTGACCGACCTGTTCCCGATCATGGAACTGGGCACCAGCGCCAAGATGCTGTCGATCGTGCCGCTGATGGCCGGTGGCGGCCTGTTCGAGACCGGTGCCGGTGGTTCGGCCCCGAAGCACGTGCAGCAGTTCGTTGAAGAGGACTACCTGCGTTGGGATTCGCTGGGTGAGTTCCTGGCCTTGGCCGCGTCGCTGGAACACCTGGGCAACCGCTACGACAACGCCGCTGCCCGTGTGCTGGCCAAGGCGCTGGACGAAGCCAACGGCCAGTTCCTGGACAACGACAAGTCGCCATCGCGCAAGCTGGGTGGCATCGACAACCGTGGCAGCCACTTCTACATCGCGCTGTACTGGGCCCAGGCCCTGGCCGCGCAGGACGAGGACGCCGCCCTGAAGGCGCGCTTCGCCCCGCTGGCCAAGACGCTGACCGACAACGAGCAGAAGATCGTCGAAGAGCTGATCGCAGTGCAGGGCAAGGCCGTGGACATCGGCGGCTACTACCGCCCGGACGTGGCCAAGGCCAGCAAGGCGATGCGCCCGAGCGCGACCTTCAACGCCGCGCTGGAACAGCTGCGCGGCTGATCCACTGCCGTTCGGCCGTGACACCGGAACCCGCGCTTCGGCGCGGGTTTCTTTTTATGGCGCTGGGGTCAGATCCCTTTTGCAAGCAAAAGGGATCTGACCCCATTCGACCCGTGTCCAGAACCGTGACATCCGTCGGTCGTCGGAATGCCGTCAACGGGGCATGAAACTTGCCCGCGATGGCGGTCGCAGAATGGATCGGCGCGGTTTCGCAGTCGCCTTGAATCTGAGCAATCGATCACGACGGCCGCCGCTGGCGATGCCCTAGCCTTGGCGACGCGAGGCCACCGGGGAGGTGGCCGCACGGGGAACACGGATGGCACGCGTGCTGGTAGTGGGAACCGATATCCAGGGCGAGCAGGCCCTGCTGCAACGGCTGCGCCTGGCCTCGGCGCTGCCGGATGGCCAGGTCCGCCGCAGCCAGGATCTGGACGATTGTGATCTGCTGGTCATCCGCGATACCCCGGCGCTGCGCAACGCCGCCCAGCGCATGCGACAGCAACGTCCGCGCCTGCAGTGCTGGATCGAGGACATCGGCGGCCAGCTGCGTGATGGCGACGGGCATCAGGACGTGCTTGATGACGGTGCCATCGGTCGCGCGTTGCGTCGCATGCAGTTGGCACCGGAGCCCCTGGTCATGCAGACACCTGCGCCGATCCGCCTGGCAGATGGCGCGCACGCCATCACCCGTCTGCTGCGCGAGCGGCTGCCGCTGCGACAGGGCCAGGCACTGCTGGGTGATGCAGGCGAGCCTCTGCTGCTGATGGATCTGGAGCACGATCAGGCCGTGCTGTTGCAGGAGCCGGCTGCGGCGCTGGTGGAGCGGCTGGCCGATGCCTTTGAGCGCCTGCAGCTGGACGCGCTGACACCGGCGCGCCTGCAGGCCCTGGCCGGCGAGCGGCCACGCCAGCCGCTGCGGCCACTGCTGTGGCAATGGGCGCAACGCAGCCGCCATTGGCAGGCGCTGGACGAGCGCCTGCGCGGCGCCTCGGTGAAGCTGCTGCGCTGGCCGGACTTCCGCGTACTGGGCCATGACCACGATGGCTTCCGCCTGTGCTCGCTGCTGCTCAAGCGTGCGTGTACGGTTGAGGAATGCACGATGCTGCTCGAACTGCCGGCGGCGGCCGTTCGCGATTTCATCCATGCCGCCTATCTGTGTGGCTACGCGCAGCTGCAGGCCGCCCCGGCGACGCTGATGATGGCGGCAGGTGGCACCCGCACCGACAACGGACTGCTCGCCCGCCTGTGGCGGCACCTGCGCGGGAGCGAGCGCAATGCGTGAGCACAAGGTGGTCGTGCTGGGCGGCATGGGCAGCGGCAAGTCGACGCTGGTACGCAGCATCGCGGCTGGCGCGGTGGTCGACACGGATGTGGCCAACACTGATCGCCTCGGCGCCGACAAGGCCTCCACCACCGTGGCGCTGGACTATGCAGACATCGACCTGCCCAACGGCGAACGCCTGCGTCTCTACGGCACACCCGGCCAGCAGCGTTTCGATTTCCTGTGGCCGATCCTGCTGCAGGGCGCGCGTGGCCCGGTGCTGCTGCTGGATGCGCGCCGCGCCGGCCTGGCCAGCGAGCTGGAAGGCTATCTGCAGGTGCTGCAGCCGTTCGCATCATCCTTGGCACTGGTCGTGGCGGTCACCCACCTGGACCAGGCACCGCAGGCCGCACTGGATGACTGGGCCATCCGTGCCTGCCTTGACGACCAGCCGCTGCCGCTGCTGGCCGTGGATGCCCGTGACCGAGGACAGGGACTGCTGCTGATGGATGTACTGATGAGCGAAATGGAAGCGCACGCACTGGTGGCTGCACATGGCTGACGGGCAGCTGGCGGTACTGCCCGACGCCGGTCAGCGTGAGCGCCTGCAGCCCCTGCTGCAGGACCTGCAGCAGCGGGTCGAAGGCGTGCGCACGGTCGTGCTGGCCAGCGTCGATGGCTTTGCCCTGGTCAGCGCCGGCGCCGAAGGGCGCGGCGAACGGCTGGCGGCGATGACCAGCGCGATGCTGGCGCTGGCTGCGGCGGTCGGGCGCGAACTGGTGCTGGGCGATCTGCAGACACTGATGCTGGAAGCGGCGGGCGGAAAGGTGCTGATGCTGGCGATCCAGGCCGAAGGGCGCGCACCGTTGCTGCTGATGGCGGCCTGCGACCAGCGCAGCGTGATCGGCCAGGTGCTGTGGCAGAGCAGGGAATGTGGCCAGGCGATCCTGGCCGAACTCGGCGGATCGTGAGCCCGGCCGCAGGGGAACAAGGGGCTCGGACCAACATCGACAAGGGGTGCGACGTGGCTGGATTGAATGATTCGTTGAACGCACTGATGGGCATCGACGGCGCGCAGGCAGTGGCGCTGGTCGATTACGAAAGTGGCATGCTGCTGGGCGAAGCCGGTGCCGGCATGGACATGGAAGTGGCCGCCGCCGGCAATACCGAAGTGATCCGCGCGAAGATGAAGACCGCCGCATCGCTGAACCTCAACGACAGCATCGAGGACATCCTGATCTCGCTGGGCAAGGCGTACCACATCATGCGCCCGGTGGCGAAGAAGAAGGGCCTGTTCTTCTACATCGTGCTGGACCGTACCAAGTCCAACCTGGCATTGGCCCGGCGCAAGGTGCAGGACGTGGAGGCCGAACTGGCGATCTGAGCGGCCGCCTCCGTAGCGCCGGACCATGCTCGGCTGCTTCCAGCCGAAGCAGCCGAGCACGTTCGGCGCTGCCTTCAGGCTGCTGGAAGCAGCAGTGCAGAGACGAACGAGAGAGCCTTGCTGTCGCGTGCGGCGAAGTATCTGGGCGCATGATCTGGCAGCCACACTTCGTTGAAGTGGCGGCGGAAGTCCTCGTAGAACTCGTTGGGATACAGCTTGGCCTGCACCGTGCGGCCGTCCGGGTAGGCGTGGTCATACGTGGGCAGCGCATCGGTGTCGACGCCGCGATGATCCCTCAGCCATTTGCAGAACAGTCGGCCTTCGGAGATGTCCGGCACCAGCGCCTGCGGGAGCGTATAGCCCGCCTGCTCCAGCGGTGCGATCAGGTTCAACGTCAGCTCGTTGAGCATCGAGAAATGGGTGTACGGCACCTTGGCACGGTTCTGCATGTAGCGGTCGATGTGCACGGGCAGCAACGCATTGGCGCGACCCTGCTGCCATTCCACCACCCACTGCGAGACCTTCACTGCGAACCTGCGCGACAGCCACTGGCCGAGGTGGATGGCGAGGTACGGGTGGATCCAGGTGCCCTGCATGGCCGGGTTCCCACCGGATACCACGTGGATAAGCTCATTCTCGGACAGCTTCGTCTGCGCCATGAGCTCCTGCAGGAACTCCTCCGTCGATTTCAGTGCCCGGTAGTCGGATCAGCGCTTGCCGACGGACTGGCACAGGGCGGTCGCGCTGATGTAGCCGTCGCGGGCGCGCTGCGGGATGACGTTGCCTTCCTCCACGCGCGGAATAAAGGTCATTTGCTGCATGCGTCACCTCGTGCCGTTGTTGGGCCTGAAAGGGTAGGCAGCAGGGAGGCATCAGGTCTGTAGGAATCGTTGCGTTTGTCGCGGCATGCAGTGGCCCTACACAAGCCACCCCACGCCAGCGTATGGTGAGGCAGGTCCTCCCGGGTGAGCCCTGCATGTCCGAGCCTGACACCGTTGCCGACTTGGCGTCGCGCATCGCCGGCGCCATTCACGCCGGCTTCGAGCAGTATCACGCCCGCTTTACGGCGATCACCGCCCGTGCGCGGCAGCGTTTCGAGCAGCGCGACTGGGTGGGCGCGCGCCGGGATGCAGTCGAGCGCATCGCGTTGTACGACCTGTGCATCGCCGAACAGATGGATGCGCTGCGGCGTCTCGCCGGCGAAGCGATCGGGGAACGTGCGCTGTGGCTGCAGGTGCATGCGCGCTATAGCGCACTGCTGCGGGGGCTGATCGACGCCGAGCTGTACAAGACCTTCTACAACACGCTGTCGCGGCGCTTGTTCTCCACCCGTGGCGTGGACCCGGCGCTGGAGTTCATCGCCTTCGATGTCGAGCCGTCCGATGCGATCACCCACCCGGTCGCACGGCATACCTATGCGGTCTCGCCGACGCGGCCGGTGGAGGCTCTCCAGCGCGTGCTGGCCGATTACCGCTTCGACATTCCGTATGCACACCAGCTGCGCTGCGCGGCGGCCATCGCTGTGCGCCTGCAGGACGATCTGGCCCACTGGGGCGATACGCCGGTGCGCAGCATCGAGCTGCTCGACACCGTGTTCTATCGCGAGCGCCGTGCCTACCTGGTGGGTCGCGTGTTCGGCGAGCACCGCTTCTCACCGTGCGTGATCGCCCTGGTCAACGATGGGCAGGGCCTGCGTGCAGATGCGGTGCTGACCCGGCGTCGCGATGTTGCCCATCTGTTCGGCGTGTCGCGCAGCTATTTCCAGGCCGACCTTGCCACGGTGGGCGATGCGGTGGTGTTCCTGCGCAGCCTGTTGCCGGGCAAGCCCATTGATGAGATCTATACGGTGCTGGGCCGCGCCAAGCAGGGCAAGACCGAGCGCTACCGCACCTTCTTCCGCCACTTCAACGAACATCCGCAGGAGCGGCTGGTGCATGCCGAAGGCACGCCAGGCATGGTCATGGCGGTGTTCACCCTGCCCAGCTATCCGCTGGTGTTCAAGCTGATCCGCGACCGCTTCGCGTGGCCGAAGTCGATGTCGCGGCAGCAGGTGGAAGAGAAGTATGCGCTGGTGTTCAACCTCGACCGTGTCGGTCGCCTGCTTGATGCGCAGCCGTACCGCCATCTGCGTTTCCCGCGCGACCGCTTCGCACCGGCCTTGCTGCAGGAGCTGCTTGCGCAGTGCGCGCAGAGCGTGCGCGTTGATGGCGACCAGGTGGAAGTCGCACTGTGCTACGTGCAGCGTCGCTTCCGTCCATTGAACCTTTACCTGCGCGAGCAGGGCGGCGACGCGGTGCGTGCGGCGGTACTCGACTACGCGCAGGCGATCACCGACATGGCGCGCAACAACATCTTCCCCGGCGACATGCTGCCGAAGAACTTCGGCGTATCGCGGCATGGCCGGGCAGTCTTCTACGACTATGACGAGCTGTGCCTGGTCAGCGACTGCGTGTTCCGCGCCTGGCCGCAGCCGCGCACGCCGGAGGAAGCCATGGCCGACGAACCCTGGTTCCATGTCGGGCCACGCGACGTGTTTCCCGAGCGCTTCGGCCCGTTCATGGGCCTGCCGGCGGGTGAGCTGGCGGCGGTGCGCGAACATTACCGGCACCTGTTTGATCCCGCGTGGTGGCAGGGCCTGCAGGCGCGCTTCGCCAGCGGTGATTATCCGGATACGCCGCCCTATGCGGCGGTCCATCGCCTGGCCTGAACGGCGTGGCGTGGACTGCCTGCCGGTCCCGCTCGGACTGCGGTACGCTCGGGGTTCACCTCATCACCATGGATCCGGCAATGATGCGTTCCCCCCTGTTCCTTGCGCTGGCCCTGGCGTTCGCCGCCGGTGCGCCCCTGCTGCCGGCCGATGCCGTGGCCCAGAACGCGCGCGCCGTGCGCGCCACTGCCGAGATGAGCATGGTGCTGTCAGGCAGTATCGACGTGGCAGCCGATGGTTCGGTCAGCACGCTGGTCCTGGACCAGCGTGCCATGCTCGCACCCGGCATCGTGTCGTTCGTGGAAGGCGCCATCCGCGGCTGGCAGTTCGAACCGACGCTGCGTGATGGTACGCCGGTGGCCGTCCACGCACCGCTGCGCGTACGCCTGCGTGGCAAGCAGCAGGAAGACGGCAACTACCAGATCAGCATGACCAGCGTCGACTTCAGTGAATATGATCCGAAGGCTACCGATTCGATCACCCAGAAGCGCATGCCGCCGCCGCGCTACCCCGAAGAGGCCTTCCGCAATGGCGGGCAGGGTGACGTACTGCTGCTGGTCAAGGTCGCACGCGACGGCACCGTGGCCGATGTCATTGCCGAGCAGGTGAACATGACCGTGGTCGCACCGGAACGGACCATGGCCAGGATGCGCGACATCTTCGCCAAGGCCAGTATCAGTGCGGCCCGCAAGTGGACCTTCTCGCCGCCGACCACCGGCGAGGACAGCACGCGGGATTCATGGACCGTGCGCGTGCCGGTCACTTTCGCCCTGAACAACAGCGACAACGGCCAGCCGGAACGCTACGGCCGCTGGCGTGCCTTCATCCCCGGCCCGCGCCAGGCCGCACCCTGGCGCACGCCGGATGGCGCCGGACAGGCGGGAAGTGATCTGCTGCCGGCCGGCGGCGTGTACATGGTCGATGGCACCCAGCGCGGCCTGCGCCTGCTGACGCCGCTGGCGCAGCGCTGAGCCCGGTGCGATGGAGCGGTCGGCCAGGCCGGCCGCTTTTCAGTCCGCGTACGGGTAGACCACCACGCGGTTGCGGCCCTGTTCCTTGGCCATGTACAGGGCCTTGTCGGCCAGCCGCAGCGCCTGCTCGGCATCGACATGGAAGCTGGGGAAGTGGGCCACGCCCAGCGACACGGTGATGGTGCCGACCGGCTCGAACGGATGATCGGCGATGTGCTGGCGCAGGCGCTCGCCGGCCTGGCGCGCCGAGTCGGTACTGATGCCCGGCAGCAGCAGCAGGAATTCCTCGCCACCGGCACGGCAGAGGATGTCGCTGTCGCGCGAGTAGCGGCGCATCTGGTCGGCGATATGGACGATGGCGGCGTCACCGACGTCATGGCCGTGGCTGTCGTTGATCGATTTGAAGCGATCGATGTCCAGCGCCAGGATCGCGAACGGAATGCCCTGCACCTGCAGCGCATCCAGCGCCTGCTGCAGGCCGCGGCGATTGAGCAGGCCGGTCAGCGGATCGGTACGGTTGGCGCGGTTGAGTGTGCCAATGCGGTCCTGCAGGGCGTTGAAGCTGTGCAGGACCGCTTGCTTGAGCTGGGCAACCTCGAAGTACCATGCGCGGATGCCGCTGACGTGGTTGATCGCGCTGCCGGTGTCCTCGCCACCCTGCACGTTGCGCGCCAGCTGCCACAGCGGCATCGAGATGCGCCGGGCGAACCACCAGGTGATCAGCAGTGACAGCAGGCCGAGCGGGATCGCGTTCCAGATCACCGCGGTCATCAACCGTGACAACGGCTGCAATGTGGCCTCGGTCGGCCGCTGGGCGATGATGCCCCAGCCGGTGGCCGGTACCGGCGCGTAACCGGCCAGCATCGACACGCCCAGGTTGTTACGGACCTGCTGCGCGCCGCGCTCACCGCGCACCACCGCCTTCACCGCCGGGTTGCCGACCACGTAGTCGCCGACCCGCTTGCCGTCGGCGTGGTACAGCAGGCGGCCATGGCGGTCGACCACGTACAGGTAGGAGCCGTCGCGGTAGTAGTGCTTGCCCAGCAGCGTATGCAGCGCGCTGCGCTGGCGCAGGTACAGGGTGCCGCTGACGTAGCCGCGATAGTGGCCCTGGCGGTCGAAGATCGGGTGCGACAGCGAGACCAGCAGCTTGCCTGTGGTCGACTGGTACGGGTCGCTGATCATCGGCTGGCGTGCAGCCAATGCGGCATTGTTGCCGACGCTGTGCAGGATCTCGCCCTGCAGCTGCAGGGTCTGCGGCGAGGTGGCGATCACCAGGCCGTCGGCGTCCACCACCAGCGAGGAATTGAAGCTGTTGGTCTGCAGCTGCAGGCGGCTGGCCTCGTCCTGCGCCTGTGCCGGATCGAGGTCACTCTGGCCGAGCCGGGTGGCGGCGTAGGCCAGCTCCTGCTGCGCGGCCAACAGGAAGTTCTGGGTGGTCTCGGCCAGCTTGGTGGCATAGACGCGGTTGGCTTCCAGGGTATTGCCGACCAGCTGGTCGCGCTGCACGCGGTAGCTGGCCAGCAGTGTATTGGCCAGGGCGATGATGGCGCTGAGCAGGGCCAGGGCGAGGATCAGCTTGCCCAGGTTGAGGCGGGGAGACAGCGTTCGCATGCGTCGACGGATCCGGCAGGAGGCTGGACCCGACCGGTTCTCCGGAAGGGGCGACAGCGGAATCGGTGGCCACGCCCGCAGGGCCGGGCAGGGTATCGGGCGGATTATCGCCAAAAGTCGGCGGCGGCAAAGTGAAGTGGGTCGCCCTGCAGGCAAAAAAAAACCTGCCGCAGCGAGCGGCAGGTTCCTTTCGATGCAATGCCGTGGATCAGCGCTTCATCGAGCCGAAGAACTCGTCGTTGGACTTGGTGTTCTTCATCTTGTCCAGCAGGAACTCCATCGCGGCCATTTCATCCATCGGATGCAGCAGCTTGCGCAGGATCCAGATCTTCTGCAGCAGTTCCGGCTCGATCAGCAGGTCCTCGCGGCGGGTGCCGGAACGGTTGATGTCGATGGCCGGGAACACGCGCTTTTCAGCGATACGGCGGCTCAGGTGCACTTCGCTGTTGCCGGTGCCCTTGAACTCTTCGTAGATCACCTCGTCCATCTTCGAGCCGGTGTCGACCAGCGCGGTGGCGATGATGGTCAGGCTGCCGCCTTCCTCCACGTTGCGCGCGGCACCGAAGAAGCGCTTCGGGCGGTGCAGGGCGTTGGCATCCACACCACCGGTCAGCACCTTGCCCGAGCTCGGCACCACGTTGTTGTAGGCGCGGGCCAGACGGGTGATCGAGTCGAGCAGGATCACCACGTCCTTCTTGTGCTCGACCAGGCGCTTGGCGCGCTCGATGACCATTTCGGCCACCTGCACGTGGCGCGCGGCCGGCTCGTCGAAGGTCGAGCTGATGACCTCGCCGCGCACGGTGCGCTGCATTTCGGTCACTTCTTCCGGGCGTTCGTCGATCAGCAGCACGATCAGGTGCACGTCCGGATGGTTGGTGGTGATGGCAGTGGCGACCTGCTGCATCATCATCGTCTTGCCGGCCTTCGGCTGGGACACGATGAGCGAGCGCTGGCCCTTGCCCTGCGGCGCCATCAGATCGAGGATGCGGCCGGTAATGTCTTCCGACGAACCGTTGCCACGCTCCAGGGTGAAGCGGCGGCGCGGGAACAGCGCGGTCAGGTTCTCGAACAGCACCTTGTTCTTCGACGCTTCGATCGGCTCACCGTTGATGGTGTCGACGATGTTCAGCGCGAAGTAGCGCTCGCCGTCCTTCGGGAAGCGGATGCGGCCGGAGATGTGGTCGCCGGTGCGCAGGTTGAAGCGGCGGATCTGGCTGGGCGAGATGTAGGTGTCGTCCGGGCCGGCCAGGTAGCTGGCTTCGGCCGCGCGCAGGAAGCCGAAGCCGTCCGGCAGGATTTCCAGCACGCCATCGGCGGCAACGCCGTCGCCGTGGCGGGTCAGCACCTTGAGCAGGGCGAAGATCACGTCCTGCTTGCGGGCACGGGCCACGCCTTCGGAGATCTGCAGCTGCTCGGCGATCTCCAGCAGCTTCTGTGCCGGCATGCGCTTGAGGTCGCTCAGCGAGTAGACCGGGAAGCCCTCGGGCACGTTGGCGTGCGGGCGCGGCACGAAGGGCTGCTGCTCGCCGCCGTCCTGCGGCATGCCGTCATCGCGGCCACCGCGGTTGCGGTCGCGGTCGCGACGGTTGCGGAAACGGTCGCGGCGATTGCCCTGGCCCTGCTGGCCGTTCTGGTTGTAGGGGTTGTTGTTCTGACCCTGGCCCTGGTGCTGCCCACCGCCCTGGTGGTTCTGCTGGCGCTGTCCGGATTCGCGGCCTTCGCCACCCTCACCGCCGCCGGAGGCGGGGGCTTCAGTGGCAGGCGCGCTCGGCGCGGGGGCGGCTGCAGCCGGTGCCGGCGCTTCGGGCGCGGCTGCCAGCGGCAGGGTCGGTTGCGCCGGAGCGGCGCTGGTTTCGGCGGCTGCCGGGGCGGCGGCCTTGCTCACGCGGGGCTTGCGCACGCGCTTTTCGGCGGGCGCATCGGCGCTGCCGGTTTCGGAAGTGTTATCGGACAAGAGCGTTATTCCTCGCTTGAAGGTGCGAGCGCCCGGCTGGGGCGGCGAACGTTGGGAATGGGTCTGGAAGAAACTGCGTCCAGAGGGTGCGGCACGCGAGCGCGGCCGGATATGCCGACACTATCATCGGCCTGCGGCGGCATGCAAGGGTCGCCGGGAACAGCATTCATGATGGACGCGGGGCGCCCGCCGGCAGCCGCGGGCAGCGGCTGCCGGGAACAGCAGGATCAGGCCAGGGCCTTGTCCAGCAGGCCGGCCAGCTGGGCCTTGCCCACCGCACCGATCTGCTCGCCGACCTTCTCGCCGTCCTTGAACACGACCAGGTACGGAATCGAACGCACGTGGTACTTGGCGGCCAGTGCGCGGTTGTGGTCGACGTTGACCTTGGCGATCTTGGCGCGGCCCTGGTAGGCATCGGCCAGTTCGTCCAGCGCCGGGGCGATCATCTTGCAGGGGCCACACCACTCGGCCCAGAAATCGACCAGCACCGGTTCCTTGGAATTCAGCACTGCGCTATCGAAGTCGGCGTCGCCGACATGTACAACCTTGTCGCTCATCTTGGTTTCTCGTCTTGGATTGCACCCGGCCATGCCGGAGGTGGGTGAACTGGGCCATGCCCGGTGGCGCGACCCTCGTCGTTGCCTCGCGGCGCACTGCCGCGGTGCGTTCGGCGGGATGCCTGGACGCTCACGGCCGGCAGTGTACCCCTATCGCAGGGCAGGGACAGGCGCCGGTTGGAACCCAGCGTATCGTGATCGCTTCGATGGCCGGTATGTGTCGGATTTCACTGTCTTCCTGTACATGGGGCTGGCAGTGGGCGACACCAGCGAACCCGGGCAGGCCGTTCAAGTCCGGTGTGGCTGGGTGAAGGTGGCGTCTCTGGACGCCATGAGACGCCGCATTCCGGTTTGCCTGCCCGAGTGCGGTAAACTGGGGCATTGTGCGGCGCGCGGACCGGTGGTCCCAGCCTGCCAACCCGCCGCAGGGGCCGCAGTTTGCGACGGTGCCCCTAGACGATGAAGTGCCAGCCGCCCCACGGGCCGGCGGCCATACCAAGACGGACTCATGAGCGACAAACCGCTGACCGATTTGACCTTCTCCTCCTTCGAGCTGCATCCGGCCCTGCAGGCCGGCCTTGAAGGAGCCGGATTCACCCGCTGCACCCCGATCCAGGCGCTGACCCTGCCGGTCGCGCTGCCCGGCGGTGATGTTGCCGGCCAGGCCCAGACCGGCACCGGCAAGACCCTGGCCTTCCTGGTCGCTGTCGTGAACCGCCTGCTGACCCGCCCGGCGCTGGCCGACCGCAAGCCGGAGGATCCGCGTGCGCTGATCCTTGCCCCGACCCGCGAACTGGCCATCCAGATCCACAAGGATGCGGTGAAGTTCGGTTCCGACCTGGGCCTGCGTTTCGCGCTGGTCTACGGTGGCGTGGATTACGACAAGCAGCGTGAGCTGCTGCAGCAGGGCGTGGACGTGATCATCGCCACCCCGGGCCGCCTGATCGACTACGTCAAGCAGCACAAGGTGGTTTCGCTGCATGCCTGCGAGATCTGCGTGCTGGACGAAGCCGATCGCATGTTCGATCTGGGCTTCATCAAGGACATCCGCTTCCTGCTGCGCCGCATGCCGGAACGCACCATCCGCCAGACCCTGCTGTTCAGTGCCACCCTCAGCCATCGCGTGCTGGAGCTGGCCTACGAGCACATGAACGAGCCGCAGAAGCTGGTGGTCGAAGCCGAGACCATCACCGCTGCGCGCGTGCGCCAGCGCATCTATTTCCCGGCCGACGACGAGAAGATCCCGCTGCTGCTGGGCCTGCTGTCGCGCAGTGAAGGCGCGCGCACCATGGTGTTCGTCAATACCAAGGTGTTCGTCGAGCGCGTCGCCCGCTCGCTGGAAAAGGCCGGCTACCGCGTTGGCGTGCTGTCCGGCGACGTGCCGCAGAAGAAGCGTGAGAGCCTGCTCAACCGCTTCCAGAAGGGCCAGCTGGAAATCCTGGTGGCCACCGACGTGGCCGCGCGTGGCCTGCACATCGACGGCATCAAGTACGTCTACAACTACGACCTGCCGTTCGACGCCGAAGACTACGTGCACCGCATCGGTCGTACCGCGCGCCTGGGCGAAGAGGGTGATGCGATCAGCTTCGCCTGCGAACGCTACGCGATGGGCCTGCCGGACATCGAGGCCTACATCGAGCAGAAGATCCCGTCCGAGCCGGTCACCAAGGAACTGTTGACGCCGCTGCCGCGCCCGGAACGCCCGGCCCCGGCTGCTGGCGAGGAAGGTGAGGAGAACGAGAGCGTCGGCCAGATCTTCCGTGAAGCGCGCGAAGCCCGCGCCGCTGAAGAAGAGCGCCGTGGTGGTGGTCGCAGTGGGGGCCGCTCCGGCGGTGGCCGTGGCGAGCGTCGCGACGGTGAGCGCAGCGGCGAGCGCCGTTCGCGTGGCCCGCGCAAGCCGCGCGTGGAAGGCGAGCAGGTTGCAGCTGCCCCGGCCGAAAGTGCTGAAGCCGCTGTCGCCCAGGCTCCGCGTCCGCCGCGCCCGCCCCGCGCCGAGGGCGCGCCGGAAGGTGCCGTGGATGGCGAGCGCAAGCCGCGCAAGCGCCGTCGTCGTCGCCACGGCCGTCCGGTCGAGGGTGGCGAGGGCGTGCAGGCCAACGCCGGCAACGGCGCCAGCCCGGTGACCCCGGTGCAGGTGGTGGCCAAGCCGGTGCGCACGGCGGCCGACAGCGGCGATTCGTTCCTGACCCGCATCGGCCGCAAGATCCGCCGGATGCTGTCGGGCAGCTGATCGGCGCTGCCGATCAGCAGGTAGCCCCCGACCGTTGGTCGGGTGACCTTGACCGGTAGTGCCGGCCGCTGGCCGGCAACCCACATGGCTGCCGGCCAGCGGCCGGCACTACCTATCGCGCGACCGTCTCCACGAGGTCGCGCCGCTCCTGCATAATCGGGGCATGAGTGTCCTGCGCTTCGACAATGTCAGCAAACAGTACGCCGGTGGCCACGAGGCGCTGATCGATGTCAGCTTCGAGGTCGCGCCGGGCGAGATGCTGTTCGTCACCGGCCATTCCGGTGCGGGCAAGAGCACCCTGCTCAAGTTGATCCACCTCGACGAGCGGCCCAGCCGCGGCGCGGTGGTGTTCGACGAGCGCAACCTGCTGAAGGTGCGCGGCGGCGACGTGCCCCGCCACCGACGCGCGGTGGGCGCGGTCTACCAGGACCACCGGCTGCTGATGGACCGCTCGATCGCCGAGAACGTGGCGCTGCCGCTGATCCTGCGCGGCACCCGCCGTGGCGACATCAGCAAGCGCGTGCGCTCGGTGCTGGAGCGGATGGGCCTGGGCCATCGCGAGAAGGCGCTGCCCTCGCAGCTGTCGGCCGGCGAGCAGCAGCGCGTGGGCATCGCCCGCGCCATCGTCGGCGAGCCCAAGCTGCTGGTGGCCGATGAGCCGACCGGCAACCTCGACCCGACCCTGGCGGCGGAGATCATGGCCCTGTTCGCCGAGCTGCCCTCGCGCGGCACCAGCGTACTGGTGGTCAGCCACGACCTGCCGCTGCTGCGCCGCATGCGCAAGCGCGTGCTGATCCTCGACCATGGCCGGCTGGTGGATGACATCTCGCCGCAGGACCTGGCGGAGTAACCGATGGCGAAGAACGAAAACAGCGAAGCCGCCGCCCCCTCGCGCGTGGGCGTCTGGTTCCAGCACCACGTGCACAGCGTGGTGTTCAGCCTGGGCCGCGCCTGCCGCAAGCCATGGGCGACCCTGCTGACGGTGATGGTCATGGCGCTGGCGCTGGCGCTGCCGCTGGGCCTGTCGATCGCGCTGGACAACCTCAAGCAGTTCGCCGGCAGCGTGCAGCAGTCGCGCGACATCAACGTGTTCCTGAAGGGCAACGTCGATGCACCCGGCGCGCTGCGCCTGGCCGGCCAGCTGCGCGACCGCGACGACGTGGCCGAAGTGAACGTGCGCACGCCCGAGCAGGGCCTGCAGGAACTGCGCGATGCCGGCCTGGGTGAGGCGATCGACGCACTCAACGACAATCCGCTGCCTTCGCTGCTGGTGATCACTCCCGGCCAGGGCAAGGACGACGCACGCCTGGCGCGCGCGCTGGAAAGCCTGCCCGAGGCCGATCTGGTGCAGCACGATGCGCTGTGGCGCCAGCGACTGGATGCCTGGCTTGCCTTCGGTGCGCGGCTGGTGCAGGTGCTGTCGGTCCTGCTCGGCGCAGGTGCCGCGCTGGTGGTCGGCAACACGGTGCGCCTGGACATCCAGGCCCGCCGCGAAGAGATCGGCGTGCTGCAGCTGCTCGGCGCCAGCGATGGCTTCATCCGCCGCCCGTTCCTGTACCTGGGCGCGTGGTACGGCCTGGGCGCCGGCGCGGTGGCGCTGGCCCTGATCGGCGCTGCGGGTGCCGCCCTGCGCATGCCGCTGGCCGAACTCTCGCGCAGCTACGGCAGCCCGTTCGTACTGCACGGCCTGGACCTGCTGCACGGCGGCCTGGTCCTGCTCGGCACGCTGCTGCTGGGTTGGCTGGGCGCCTGGCTGGTCACCGGCCACTTCCTCCGCCAGACCCGCCCGACCGACACCTGAGACCGGCATGCAACCGCAAGCGCTGAAACACCTTGAAGGGCCCGCGACGCGGGTGATGGTGGTCGATGGCTCGAAGCTGGTGCGCAAGCTGATCGCCGACGTCCTGCAGCGTGACCTGCCGGGCGTGGAGGTGATCGGCTGCGACAGCATCGAGGACGCACAGCAGGCGCTGGCACAGGGGCCGGTGGACCTGGTGACGACCTCGCTGACCCTGCGCGATGGCGACGGCCTGGCGCTGGCGCGGATGGTGCGCGAAGCGGCCGGCCAGGCCTATGTGCCGGTGATCGTGGTCTCCGGCGATGCCCAGCAGCACCTGGAGCAGCGCCGCTTCACCGAGTACGTCACCGACTATTTCGACAAATCGCTCGGCCATGAAGCACTGGCGACCTTCATCCGCGGCTACGTGCAGCCGCAGACCATCCCCGGTGCCACCATCCTCTATATCGAGGACAGCCGCGTGGTGGCCGAGGCCACCAAGCGCATGCTGGAACGCCAGCAGTTGAACGTGCTGCACGTGGTCAGCGCCGAAGAAGCGTTCACCCTGCTCACCGCCGAGTCGCTGGGCCGCAGTCGCCACCGCATCGACCTGGTGCTGACCGACGTCACCCTGAAGGGCGAACTGAGCGGTCGCGACGTGGTGCAGCGCGTGCGCGTGGATTTCGGCTACGGCAAGCGCCGCCTGCCGGTGCTGGTGATGACCGGCGATGGCAACCCGCACAACCAGACCGGGCTGCTGCAGTCCGGTGCCAACGACCTGGTGCTCAAGCCGATCGAAGAACGGCTGCTGGTCACCAAGGTGCTGTTCCAGCTGAGGCTGGCCCGATTGAACGATGGACCTCTGTTGCGATGATGGATGAAGTAGCCGACACCCCGACGATCCAGCTGGAACCGAGCTGGAAGCAGCATGTCGGCGATTACCTGTTGCAGCCGCAGATGCGCGAGCTGTCCAGCTTCCTGCGCCAGCGCAAGGCCAGTGGCGCGGCGGTGTTCCCGCCCGGCCCGCAGATCTTCGCCGCGTTCGACGCCACGCCGTTCGAGCAGGTGAAGGTGGTGATCCTCGGGCAGGACCCGTACCACGGTCGCGGCCAGGCACATGGCCTGAGTTTCTCGGTGCCGCCGGGCGTGCCGGTGCCGCCGTCGCTGCTGAACATCTACAAGGAGATCGAGAGCGATCTCGGTATCCCGCGTCCGGACCACGGCTGCCTGATTCCGTGGGCGCAGCGTGGCGTGCTGCTGCTCAATGCGGTACTGACGGTGGAAGAGGGCAAGGCCGGTGCGCACCAGGGTCGTGGCTGGGAAGGCTTCACCGACCACGTGGTGGATGTGCTCAACCGCGAGCGCGAAGGGCTGGTGTTCATGCTCTGGGGCGCCTATGCGCAGCAGAAGGGCAAGGTGATCGACACCCGCCGCCATCGCGTGCTGAAGTCGCCGCATCCATCGCCGCTTTCGGCCCATCGGGGCTTCCTCGGCTGTCGTCATTTCTCGATGGCCAACGAGTACCTGCAGCGCCGCGGTCAGGCCCCGATCGACTGGTCGCTGCCGCCGCGCTCGGCACTCTGAGGGCCGGCGGGCCGCTGGGCCTGAACACCGGGCAACGTTCCCGGGCCTGAATGGGCCTTCAGAACGGCCCGTTCAGCTCCGCTTGACCGGAATCGGCCGCTTTACGGCAGGTAATTGCTTGAATTCCAAGGGATTGTGAATCCCGAAAAAGCATGCTCGCCACTGTCATCAAATCGCGCTACGGTAGGGCTCTGTTTGGGACCAGTGTTGCATCAATGGGATGCTGGAACTTTTTCCTCCTTTAGCAGTCCAAATCCCGGACTGCTAAGATGGGTGCCTATGAGCCAGAACACCTCTACTGCCCTTGTGGCAAACAATCTCCCGATTCCCAGTGCGCTCGGTTCGCTGGACGCCTACATCGGTGCCGTGCACCAGATCCCGGTGCTGTCGGTCGATGACGAACAGGACCTGGCCCGTCGCTTCCGCGACGGCAACGATCTGGACGCTGCCCGCGAGCTGGTGCATTCGCACCTGCGCTTCGTGGTGCACGTGGCCCGCGGCTACAACGGCTACGGCCTTGCCCTGGGCGACCTGATCCAGGAAGGCAACATCGGCCTGATGAAGGCGGTCAAGCGCTTCGACCCGGACATGGGCGTGCGCCTGGTCTCCTTCGCGGTGCACTGGATCCGTGCAGAGATGCACGAGTTCATCCTGAAGAACTGGCGCATCGTGAAGGTCGCCACCACCAAGGCGCAGCGCAAGCTGTTCTTCAACCTGCGCAAGTCGAAGACGCGCCTGGGCTGGATGAACGCGGCGGAAGTGAGCGCGGTGGCCAAGGACCTGAACGTGTCCGAGCGCGAGGTCATGGAAATGGAGTCGCGCCTGTCGGGTCGCGATATCGGGTTCGATGCGCCGACCGACGAGGACAACGAGCACGCGCCGCCGTCGCCGGCTGCGTTCCTGGTTGCCGATGACGAAGACCCGTCGATGGCCTACGAGCGCGAGGACAGCGAAGACAACCAGATGCAGCTGCTGCGCGAAGGCCTGGCGGAACTGGATGCCCGCTCGCGCGACATCATCCGCCGCCGCTGGCTGGACGCGGACAGCAAGGTGACGCTGCAGGAACTGGCCGACGAGTACGGCGTGTCGGCCGAGCGCATCCGCCAGGTTGAAGCGAACGCGCTGAAGAAGATGAAGGCGCTGTTCACCGCGTAAGCGGGGTGGCGTTGGAATGAAGAAAGGCCCGGCGGAGATGCCGGGCCTTTTTGTTTCTGGAGCGCATCCACGCATGGCGTGGATCAATCCTGACGCCAGGGCGGCAGCTGCGCCGACCGGAGCATGCGCTGGACGCTGATTTTCACGCCGTACCACTCGGTGGCACGGTATGATCAGGTCACGTGTCTTCCGCACTCGAAGCTTCAACCGCAGTACACGACGTTCTTCACTGACCGATAGAGCCTTGTGCCGCGCGGTGGTGGAAATGCGTCAAGGACTGATTGATGCAGATATAGGGGGCGGCCTTCTCAAAAAGCGGGTTGCGCTGCCGGGCCGCGGAAAGCGCGGTAGCGCCCGCGTTATTGTCGCAACTAGGGTGGGGCGCTACTGGTTCTTGCTCTTCTGCTACGAGAAGAACGCGCGCGCGACCATCAGTAGTGCGGAACGGGACGCCCTTCAGCTGTATGCGTCTGAGTTCTTGAGAATGAGCCCTGAACAGTTGGACAGGGCAGTTATCTGCGGAGAACTGCAGGAGATTTGCCATGACAAAGACGGTTGAACATGGACGTGCAAAGAGTGCGATCCTCGATGCGGTGCATGAAGGCGCGGCGGGCCTTTACGCCAGCGGCTTCATCGACAAGCGGCGCATGAGCATGTACGAGGCGCTTTGTCTTGGGCCTGTGCCCGAATACAGCAGCGCCCAGATCCGTGCACTTCGCACGTCGTTGGAACTTAGCCAGCCGGTGTTCGCAGGTGTGCTCAACACCAGCGTTTCGACGGTCCGTAGCTGGGAACAGGGCGGGAAGAAGCCGAGCGGGCCGTCGCTGAAGCTTTTGAACCTGATTGATCGGAAGGGTCTCGAAGCAGTCCTGTAAAGCAAAGGCCCGGCAATGCCGGGCCTTTGCTTTACTGTGGTATTCAATCCGCGCCATGCATGGAAGCGGGGGGGTGCCTCACCCCTCGCGTGCGATCGCGCGCCAACCAATGTCGTTGCGGTGGAACGCGTTGGCCCAGCTCACCTTGGCCACGCCGGCATAGGCATTGGCCTGCGCGTCGCGCACGCTGTCGCCCAGTGCGGCCACGCACAGCACGCGACCGCCCGCACTGACCACGTGGCCCTGCGCATCCAATGCCGTACCGGCATGGAACACCTTGGCACTGGCCGGCACGTCGTCCAGGCCGGAAATCACGTCACCGGTGATCGGCGCTTCCGGGTACGGCCTGGCCGCCAGCACCACGCCCAGCGACGGGCGCGCGTCCCACTGCGCTTCGACCTCATCCAGGCGGCCATCGATAGCCGCTTCCACCAGCTCGACCAGGTCCGACTGCAGGCGCAGCATCACTGGCTGGGTTTCCGGGTCGCCAAAGCGCACGTTGAATTCGATCACCTTCGGTGCGCCGCTGGCATCGATCATCAGGCCGGCGTAGAGGAAACCGGTGAACGGGATGCCGTCGGCGATCATGCCCTGCACGGTGGGGTTCACCACCTCGCGCATCACCCGTGCATGCACCTCCGGCGTCACCACCGGCGCCGGCGAATAGGCGCCCATGCCGCCGGTATTCGGGCCGGTGTCGCCGTCGCCGACGCGCTTGTGGTCCTGCGAGGTGGCCATCGGCAGCGCATGCACGCCGTCCACCATCGAAATGAAGCTGGCTTCCTCACCGTCGAGGAATTCCTCGATGACCACGCGCGCACCGGCATCGCCAAACGCGTTGCCGGACAGCATGTCACGCACCGCGTCCTCGGCCTCGGTCAGGCTCATCGCCACGATCACGCCCTTGCCGGCGGCCAGGCCATCGGCCTTGACTACGATCGGTGCGCCCTTCTCGCGCACATATGCCAGCGCGGCGTCCACGTCGCTGTGCACGGCGTAGTACGCGGTGGGGATGTTGTGGCGCGCCAGGAAGTCCTTGGCGTAGGCCTTGCTGCCTTCCAGCTGCGCGGCGGCGGCGGTTGGCCCGAAGATGCGCAGGCCGGCGGCGCGGAAGCGGTCGACCACGCCGGCCACCAGCGGTACTTCCGGGCCGACCACGGTCAGCGCTACGCCTTCGGCCTGGGCCAGCGCCAGCAGGCCGTCGATATCGGTGACCTTGACTGCCACGTTGCGGCACGTGTCTTCGCTGGCGGTACCGGCGTTGCCGGGCGCCACGATCACTTCGGTGACACGGGAGGACTGGGCCAGCTTCCATGCCAGGGCGTGTTCGCGGCCGCCAGAGCCGATGACGAGGATCTTCATGGGACAGGGTTCTCGGGTACGGAAGAGAAAAGCCGGGCAGGGCCCGGCTTGGTGATGCGGATCAGTGGCGGAAGTGGCGCACGCCGGTGAACACCATGGCCAGCCCATGTTCGTCGGCGGCGGCGATCACTTCGGCATCGCGCATCGAACCGCCCGGCTGGATGACCGCCTTGATGCCGGCGGCTGCAGCGGCATCGATGCCATCGCGGAACGGGAAGAAGGCGTCGGAGGCCATCACCGAGCCCTCGACCACCAGGTTCGCATCGGCGGCCTTGATGCCGGCGATGCGGGCCGAGTACACGCGGCTCATCTGGCCGGCACCGACACCGATGGTGCGGTTGTCCTTGGCATAGACGATCGCGTTGGACTTCACGAACTTGGCCACGTTCCAGGCGAACAGCAGATCGGTGAACTGCTTGTCGGTCGGCGCCAGCCTGCTGACCACCTTCAGTTCGTCGCGGGTCATGCCGCGGTTGTCCGAGGACTGCAGCAGCAGGCCCGAGCCGACGCGCTTGCTGTCGAAGTTGTTCAGCCCGTCGCCGTGCGGGATGCGCAGTACGCGCACGTTGGCCTTCTTCTGCGCGTACTCCAGCGCGGCCGGCTCGTAGTCCGGGGCGATCAGCACTTCGACGAACTGGCGGTCGAGGATCACCTTGGCGGTGGCGGCATCCAGCGGCTTGTTGAAGGCGATGATGCCGCCGAAGGCGCTGGTCGGGTCGGTGGCGTAGGCCAGCTCGTAGGCATCGCCGTTGCCGGCGCCGACGGCCACGCCGCACGGGTTGGCGTGCTTGACGATGACGCAGGCCGGCGCATCGAACTGGCGCACGCATTCCCACGCCGCATCGGCGTCGGCCAGGTTGTTGTAGCTCAGCTCCTTGCCCTGCAGCTGCTGGAAGGTGGCCAGCGTGCCCGGCACCGGGTACAGGTCGCGGTAGAACGCGCCGCTCTGGTGCGGGTTCTCGCCATAGCGCAGGTCCATCACCTTCACGAAGGTGGAGTTCATCTGCGCCGGGTACTCGGCACGGGCCGGCACGGCGGCGTCAGTGGCGGTGACCGCCGACAGGTAGTTGCTGATCGCCGCATCGTACTGGGCGACGCGGTTGAACGCGGCCACCGAGAATGCGAAGCGGGTGGCCGCCGTCAGCTGGCCGTTGTTGGCCTCCAGCGAGGCCAGCAGCTCGGCGTACTGCGACGGATCGGTGGCCACCGCCACGCGGGCGAAGTTCTTGGCCGCCGAGCGCAGCATGGCCGGGCCGCCGATGTCGATGTTCTCGACCGCGTCGGCCAGGGTGCAGTCGGCCTGGGCGGTGACCGATTCGAACGGGTACAGGTTCAGCACCAGCAGGTCGATGGCACCGATACCGTGCTCGGCCATCACTGCGTCATCCAGGCCGGAGCGGCCCAGCAGGCCGCCGTGCACCGTCGGGTGCAGGGTCTTGACCCGGCCGTCCATCATTTCCGGGAAGCCGGTGACCTCGGCCACGTCCTTCACGGCCAGGCCCGCATCGCGGATCGCCTTGGCGGTGCCGCCGGTGGACAACAGCTCCACGCCGCGTGCCGCCAGCGCAGTGGCCAGCTCGACCAGGCCGGTCTTGTCGGAAACGGAGAGGAGGGCCCGGCGGACGGGCAACAGATCAGCAGTCATGGGACAGAATCGGCAGCGGAGCGGGGCCGATATTGTAGGCGGTGGGGGCCGGTGGCGGGCGCCGGCGGGGAAAATCGACCCGCACCCACGGCCTGTGGCCGCCTTCAGCACAGCCTGGCCGGGGACGGTCCGCAAGCAATTCGATGGGGCGCGCTGCTCCAATCGGGTAGGCTGTGCCGGAACTGCCAAGGATCAGCGGGTTCGGATCGTGTCGATCTATGCATTGAAAGGACGTTTTCAGGACCTGTTGCGTCCGGCCGTACGCGGTCTGTACCGCATGGGGATCACCGCCAATGCGGTGACCGTGACCGCGGCCGCGGTCTCGCTGCTGGTCGCTGCCGCCGTCTGGTGCTGCGCGCCGGCCCAGCCCCTGCTGTACCTGCTGCTGCCGCTGTGGATGCTGCTGCGCATGGCGCTCAACGCCGTGGACGGCATGTTGGCCCGCGAGTTCGGCCAGCAGTCGCGGCTGGGCGCCTATCTGAACGAGCTGTGCGATGTGATCGCCGATGCGGCGCTGTACCTGAGCCTGCTCAGCGTGCCGGGCGTGCGCCCGGAAGTGCTGTGGCTGCTGGCCTGGACGGCGGCGCTGAGCGAGTACGCCGGGGTGCTGGGGCTGATGGTCGGTGCCAGCCGCCGCTATGACGGCCCGATGGGCAAGAGTGACCGCGCCTTCGTCGTCGGCGTGCTGGGTCTGCTGCTGGCGTCTGAGTGGGTTGGCGCGATGACGGTCACGGGCGTGGCTGCGGCCATGGCGGTGCTGTGCATGCTGACCATGATCAACCGCGTCCGTCGCGGACTGCGGGAAACGGCGGTTTCGTCGAATTAATCAAGCAGATACAAAAAGACAATCAGGAGATTGCATGCGTCAGGCGCAGGAACGGGAATTCCACAGCTTCGACCAGGTACCGCTGTTCTACCGGTACTGGGCGGGCACCACCGCAACCCCGGCCACCCGGGCCATCGTGCTGCTGCACCGCGGCCACGAGCACTCCGGGCGCGTCACCCACCTGGTCGATGAGCTGGACCTGCCCGACACCGCCTTCTTCGCCTGGGATGCGCGCGGCAATGGCCGTTCGCCGGGTGCGCGTGGCGATGCACCGGGCTTCCCGGCGCTGGTGCGCGACCTGGACAGCTTCATCGCCCACATCGGCGCCGAGCACGGCATTGCGGTGGAAGACATCGTGGTGATCGCGCAGAGCGTAGGGGCGGTGGTCGCCGCGACCTGGGTGCACGATTACGCGCCACGCCTGCGTGCGCTGGTGATGGCTTCACCGGCGTTCAAGGTGAAGCTGTACGTGCCGTTCGCGCGGCCGGGCCTGGCCTTGATGCAGAAGCTGCGCGGCAACTTCTTCGTCAACAGCTACGTCAAGCCGCAGTGGCTGACCCATGACCCGGCGCGGGTGGAAAGCTACCGTACCGATCCGCTGATCACCCGGCCGATCTCGGTGCGCGTGCTGCTGGGCCTGTACGAAGCGGCCGACCGCATCGTGGCCGATGCGCAGGCGATCAGCGTGCCGGTGCAGCTGCTGGTGTCCGGCTCGGATTTCGTGGTGCACCGTGGCCCGCAGGATCGCTTCTATGAGCGCCTGTCCAGCCCGATCAAGGAGCGGGTGCACCTGCCGGGCTTCTTCCACGACACGCTGGGCGAGCGCGATCGGGCACCGGCACTGGCGCGCATCCGCAGCTTCATCCAGGCGCGTTTCGCCGAACCGTTGCGCGAGCTGTCACGGCGCGACGCGCACCGCCATGGGCCGACCTTCGAAGAGTCGGAGATCCTGGCCTGGCCACCGGAACGCAACAGCCTGGCCGACCTGCGCTGGCGCGTGGTACGTGGCGGCCTGCGCTTCGGCGGCACGCTGTCCGAAGGCATCGCGCTGGGCCTGCAGACCGGTTTCGATTCCGGTAGCACGCTGGACTACATCTACCGGAATGAGGCGCGCGGCAAGGGCCCATTGGGGCGGATGGTCGACCGCAACTACCTGGATGCGATCGGCTGGCGTGGCATCCGCGTGCGTGGCCAGCACCTGCAGGAACTGCTGCGCGACGCCGCACAGCGCCTGCGCGGGCAGGGCACGCCGGTGCGGGTGCTGGACGTGGCCGCCGGCCATGGCCGCTATGTGCTGGAAGCACTGGGCCAGGGCGAGCAGCGCGCCGACCGCATCGTGCTGCGCGACTTCAGCGATCTGAACGTGACCCAGGGCCAGGCGTTGATCCAGCGCCTGGGCGCGGCCGACATCGCGCGCTTCGAGCAGGGTGATGCGTTCGACCCGGCACAGCTGGCCAAGGTCGATCCAGCGCCGACGCTGGCGGTAGTCTCGGGCCTGTACGAACTGTTCCCCGACAACGACGCCGTGCTGCGCTCGCTGCAGGGCATTGCCGCAGCGGTGCCAGTGGGTGGCTACCTGGCCTATACCGGCCAGCCCTGGCACCCGCAGCTGGAATTCATTGCCCGTGCCTTGACCAGCCACCGCGGTGGCGCGGCGTGGGTGATGCGCCGCCGTACCCAGCAGGAGATGGACGAACTGGTGCGCCTGGCCGGGTTCGAGAAGGTGGCGCAGCGTATCGACGACTTCGGCATCTTCACCGTATCGCTGGCGCGCCGGACCGCGTGATGGCGACGCTCGCCGCATCCCCACTGGCCGCAGAGGGGCGCCCCTGGCGGCGCGCCCTGTTGTGGCTGGCCCTGCTGGGTCCGTTCTTCTTCGCCAGTTATGGCTTCGCCAACTGGATGGCCGGCCGCCACGCCACCCTGCCGGTGATGGCGTTCGGCTGGGAGACCCGCATCCCGTTCGTGCCATGGACGATCGTGCCGTACTGGTCGATCGACCTGTTCTACGCGGTCTCGTTCTTCCTGTGCCGGCAACGGCTGGAGCTGGACCGGCACGCATTGCGGCTGTTCAGCGCACAGCTGATCGCCGTGAGCTGCTTCCTGCTGTGGCCGCTGCGCTTCAGCTTCGAGCGTCCGCAGATCGGCGGTGTGTTCGGCTGGCTGTTCGATGTGCTGCTGGGCTTCGACAAGCCGTTCAACCAGGCACCGTCGCTGCACATCGTGTTGCTGATCGTGCTGTGGGTGAAGTTCGCACAGTACCTGCACGGCGTGTGGCGCTGGGTGCTGCATGTGTGGGCGCTGCTGATCGGCGTATCGGTGCTGACCACGTTCCAGCATCATTTCATCGATATCCCGACCGGCCTGCTGGCCGGCTGGTTGTGCGTCTGGCTGTGGCCGGAGCAGGGCACGCCACCGCTGCGTGCATGGCGCACGGCACGTGATGCCAAGCGCTGGCGCCTGGCAGGGGTGTACCTGCTGGGGGCCGCTGTACTGCTGGTGCCGGTGGTGCTTCTGCGTGGCGCCGCGTTGTGGCTGCTGTGGCCGGTGGTGTCGCTGCTGCTGGTGGCGCTGGCCTATGCCGGGCTGGGTACCGCGGTGTTCCAGAAGCGCGCCGATGGTCGCCTGACCATGGCGGCACGCTGGCTGCTGGCGCCGTACCTGGGCGCAGCCTGGGTCAATTCGCGGCTGTGGACGCGGCGTGCGCCGCAGCCGGTGCCGGTGATGGATGACGTGTGGCTGGGACGCATTCCCTGTGCTGCGTTGCCAACACCGCTGGTCGGCGTGGTCGATACCTGTGCTGAACTGTCCTGCCGCGCGCCGGGCGCGGCGTATGCCAGCGTGCCGATGCTGGACCTGGTGGTGCCCACGCCGGAACAGCTGCGCGAGGCGGCCGATGCCATCGAGCGTCTGCGCGTGCAGGGGCCGCTGCTGGCGTGCTGCGCGCTGGGCTATTCGCGCAGTGCCGCCAGCGTCGCCACCTGGCTGCTGCGCAGTGGTCGTGCCGCCGATGCGAACGCGGCAGTGGCGATCGTGCGGGCTGCACGCCCCGGCATCGTGCTGCACGCGGCGCATCTGCATGCCATCACTGCTGCGGCAGGAGCGCGCGCATGAGCACGGTTCCCGATCTGGTGACCATGCAGCTGCTGCTGCGCCAGGGGCGTTGGCCGGCGCTGCTGTCGCTGGGGATGTTGCTGGTGGCACTGCTGCTGCTCGGCACCGAGCCGGGGCTGGCGATGATCGCTGCCGGCCTGTTGCTGCTCAGTGTTGCCGCGGGCATCGCACAGGCCTACCACGCGTGGCGGGTGGGGCTGGATGCCAGCCTGCTGCAGCTGCTGCGCGATGAAGGCCTGGAGGGCGAAGCCGCCGCGCGCCGCATCGATCAGCTGCTGCACGACAGCGGCCTGCGCCGCGCGTCGCCCGATGCGCCACTGCGTGGCTGGGATGCGCGCTGGTCCGGCATGCGCCGCCTGCTGCTGCGCCAGTACCTGCTGACCGCAGTGCAGTTCGCACTGCTGGTGCTGGCCGTGGTGTGGCCGCAGACGTGAATGGGAGTGACCGATGTTTGCCGAACTGATTGCCCGCGCCTGCAGTGGCGCGATCCATGTGGTGACCGGCGCACGCGCGCTGTGGATCGGTTGCGCGCCGTCCAGCGAGCGCCGCGTGTACTACGGCAACCACGCCAGCCATGGTGACTTCGTGCTGATCTGGTCATCGATGCCACCGGCACTGCGGCGCCAGGTGCGCCCGGTGGCCGCGGCCGAGTACTGGCAGCGTGATGGCCTGCGTCGCTACCTGATCGATGCGGTGTTCAACGGTGTTCTGGTCGAGCGCGAGGCCGGCCATCGCCAGCAGGACCCGTTGCAGGTACTGCGCGATGCGGTGGACGAAGACTGCTCGCTGATCCTGTTCCCGGAAGGCACGCGCAATACCGGCGATGAACCGCTGTTGCCGTTCAAGAGCGGCATCTACCATCTGGCGCGGCAACGGCCGGAGCTGGAGTTCGTGCCGGTATGGATCGACAACCTGAAGCGGGTGATGCCGAAGGGGCGGTTCCTGCCGTTGCCGCTGCTGTGCACGGCCACCTTCGGCACGCCGCTGCGGCTGCAGGCCGACGAGGACAAGGCCGCATTCCTGGCCCGCAGCCGGCAGGCGCTGCTGGACCTGGCGCCGAATGGAGGTCGTGCATGAGTTTCGTGCTGGATGTATCTGGCGATCTGGCAACGCAGAGTGTCGGCCAGCAGACCGGCCTGCTGTTTGCCGGCGTCGGCGCGGTGCTGGTGCTGGCCACGCTGGTGGCCGAGACCCTGCGCTGGCGCCAGCGCGGTCAGCCCAGCGCGGTGATCGCCAACCTGGTGTCGCGTATCCGTGCATGGTGGGTGATGGCGATCGTGGTCGGGCTGGCGCTGTTCTTCGGCCGCGCCGGGGTGATCGTGCTGTTCGCGATCATTTCGTTGTTCGCGCTGCGCGAGTTCATCACCCTGGCGCCGACCCGTTCAGGCGACTACTACGCGCTGCTGGCTGCGTTCTACATCGTGCTGCCGTGGCAGTACTACCTGGTGTGGATCGACTGGTACGGCATGTACACGCTGCTGATCCCGGTCTATGCGTTCCTGTTCCTGCCGATCCTGTCGACCATCGGTGGCGATACCACGCACTACCTGGAGCGCACCGCGAAGGTGCAGTGGGGGTTGATGATCTGCGTGTTCTGCATCTCGCACGTGCCGCTGCTGCTGAACCTGCACGTGCCCGGTCACGACCCCTCGCGCAACGTGCTGCTGTTCGCCTTCCTGGTGATCGTGGTGCAGTCCTCGGACGTGTTGCAGTACATCTGGGGCAAGCTGCTGGGCCGGCACCTGATCGCGCCGAAGCTGTCGCCGTCGAAGACGGTGGAGGGCTTCGTGGGTGGCGTGCTGAGCGCCAGCGCGCTTGGGGCGGCGCTATGGTGGATCACCCCGTTCACGCCGCTGCAGGCGTTCGGCCTGTCGCTGCTGATCAACCTGATGGGATTCTGGGGCGGCCTGGTGATGTCGGCGATCAAGCGCGACCGTGGGATCAAGGACTGGGGCCACATGATCGAGGGCCATGGCGGCATGCTCGACCGGCTAGATTCGGTGTGCTTCGCCGCGCCGGTGTTCTTCCATGTGGTGCGGTACTACTGGAAGGCGGGCGGCGGCGGGTGATCCCGCCGGGGCTGCATCCACGCATGGCGTGGATCTACCGGTAGTGCCGGCCGCTGGCCGGCAACTGCGACATCCTGCCATCGTTCATGGGGTTGCCGGCGAGCGGCCGGCACTACCCGCGCGCGCTCAGGCGCTGATGCCGTATTCCTTCAGTTTCTTGCGCAGGGTGGCGCGGTGGATGCCCAGCATCGCGGCGGCGCGGCTCTGGTTGCCTTCGCAGTGGTTGAGCACTTCCACGAACAGCGGGATTTCCATCTCGCGCAGCACGATCTCGTAGACATCGTCCGCGTCGCAGCCATCAAGATCACGCAGGTAGCGGCGCACGGACTGGGCGACGTGTTCACGCAGCGGTGGCCGGGGAGCGCCACGACTGTTGTCAGGACGAGAGAGGACAGCGTTCAAGGGGGTTCCCGATTCGGTTGGCCCGTGCGCGCGGAGCGCGCGGCCGGACGAGGTGGTGGCGGCCAGTCTAGCGCGAGCGTGCCCGACCTGCCACGGCTGGTCGCCTCTACCCTGGTCAGAGGAAGTCGAAGGTGAATGCGACGGTGGACGCGGCGGGTTCCTGCACGCGGAACGCGATGCGCGCACTCTGGCCCGGTTCCAGCACGGTCGTGGCCGGGCTTTCGCCAAGGTATTGCGCGGGCGTGAACACGCCGCTGCCGATCACCCGGCCATCGGCATCGGACAGTGACAGGCGCAGGTCCGGCCAGGCCTGTGCCCAGCGCGCATCGTTGCGGATGCTGGCCTGCACCTGCAGCACACCGGCCTGGCCGGGCAGGGGGCGGATCTCGCGGCTGGTCATGGTGAACGCGGTCGGCTCGTGCCAGGCCGGCAGGCTGCAGCGCAGCACGCCGCACAGTGCGCCCAGCCAGGTGCGGTTGCCGGCGTCGGCGGCCAGTCGCGCACGATCGGCCAGCACGCTCTGCAGTACCAGCAGCAGTGCCAGCCCGGCGACCAGCACCCAGTGCCAGCGCGGCGTCGGCAGCGCGCGCGGCCGCGAAGTGCCCAGGAAGCTCGGCGCATCGCCGGCCACCGCCTGCGCGGCCGGGACGGCAAGGACGGGTTCGATCACGGTCGCTTCGTCGAGGATGACGGTGTCATCGAGCTGTCGCGTCTCCGCCATCGGCGGCAGCGCCACGTCGACCGGGTCCCCGGACTTCGCGGCAGGGATGTCATGCGCCGACGGGTCGGGCGTGCGCGCGTCGGTCGCAGGTGCGGCCTCGCCTTCCGACGCGGGGCGCAGGAAGGTGGCCAAAGGGCGGCGCGGCGGGTTCGGCTCGGACATGCTCAGGGCGCGGGCTCGGATCCAGCGGTCATTCAATCACGATCAGGCGCGGCGCGTGCCGGTGATGCGCAACCAGTCGCCATCCTGGGTGGCCTGCAGATCGTCGAACCACGCGGCATAACGCTGCAGCAGTTCGCCTTCCTGGCCCTGCAGGATGCCCGACAGGGCGATGCGACCGCCGGCGGCGACGCGTGCGGCCAGCAGCTCGGCCAGCGCATCCAGCGCCGAGGCAAGGATGTTGGCGACCACGATCGGGTAGGTGGCGACCGGTTCGTCCTGCGGCAGGTACACCTGCATGCGGGCCTGCTCGCCATTGCGCTCGGCATTGTCGGCGGTGGCGACCAGCGCCTGCGGGTCGTTGTCCACGCCGATCGCTTCGGCGGCGCCCAGCTTCAGCGCGGCCAGCGCGAGGATGCCCGAGCCGCAGCCGAAGTCGAGCACGCGCTGGCCCTGCAGCTGGCCGTCCACGGCCAGCTGGTCCAGCCAGCGCAGGCACAGGGCGGTGGTCGGATGGGTGCCCGAGCCGAAGGCCAGGCCCGGGTCCAGCCGCACCACGGCGGCATCGGCGGCCTGTGCAGCGTCCGGCAGTTCATGGTTCCACGGCACGATCCAGGTGCGGCTGCCGAAATCCATCGGCTGGAACTGGTCCAGCCATGCGCGCTCCCAGTCTTCGTCTTCGATGGCGCGGAAGCTGCCATTGCTCCAGTCCAGTTCCGGGTCGAAGGATTCCAGGGCGGCCAGCAGCAGCAGCGCATTGCTGTCGGCGGGGAACAGCGCGCTCAGCACCAGGGTGTCCCACAGCGGCGTTTCACCCACGCCGGGTTCGAGGATGGCCTGTTCGTTGCTGGTGTCGGCTTCGGCATCAAGCAGGGTCACGGCCAGTGCGCCGACGTCCTCCAGCGCATTTTCATAGCGGGGCTGGGTGGCTTCGGTGCAGCGCAGGGTCAGTTCCAGGAACGGCATGGCGGTGGGGACAGTCGCGGGAAAGGGGGCAATGCTAGACCATCGGGGCGTCTCCGTATTGCCTGAGATGCCGCTTTGAGATGAATGGGGGCAGTTCAGACAGGCCTGCCGGGCCTTGCTAAACTCGGCGCTTTCCTGTGTGCCGTGAACGCTCACCACCGCCGATGGCCTTCGCTCCGACCCTGAAAACCTGGTTGCTCGTGCTGCCGGCGGTGGCCGTGCTGGGCGTGGCCGGGTATCGGGCCAGCGGCCATGCCGCGGGCGTGGCGTCGACGTCGGCGTCGCCGGACCTGCCGCTGGTCATGGCCAGCCGTGACGGCGGAGCGCCGCTGCCGGTGGTGCCGGAAGCATTGGCGCGTCGGCTGGCGGCTTTCGAGCGCGGCAACACGCTGCCGTCGGGCCTGCCGCTGGACCTGCGCGCCGACATCGAAGACGCCAGCGACCTGTATGCCTACGCCCAGCGCCTGCGCGCACAGGCCGACAACGGCAATCACGAGGCGCGCTGGATGCTCAGCCGCGTCTATGACTATTGCGCGCAGTACGCACTGGATCCGGGTGGCTACCGCCTGGACAACAACGTACTGAGCGGGTTGGGCCTGACTGCGGCGCCGGCGATGATCGAGGCACGCGAGCGGGTGGCACAGCGGTGTGGCGGTTTCGTGCCGGGCGACAAGCTGGGCGCGGCGCTGGTGCTGGCCGAACGCCGCAAGGCGGCCGCGCAGGGCAACCTGGCCGCGGAAGCGTCGCTGTTCGCCGAGGGCGAGCCCTTGCATGACAGTGCCGAGTACCGCCGCGACCTGGTCGAGCGCGTGCGTACCTCGCGCGACCCCGAGGCCTACATGGCCATCGCGCCAGGCATGGGCGTGCGTGCGGCCGGTGACCGCGCGCTTGACGGGCTGGTGGCGGGCGAGCAGCTCAGTGAACTTGCATGGCGGCTTGCGGCCTGTGAACTCGGCCTGGCCTGTGGAGCGGACAGCGTGCTGGTCAACAATTTTTGTGCGAACGGAGGGATCTGTTCGCAGGATGGAGCGCAGGATTTCCGGGATTTCGTGTATGACGCTGCGGTATCGCGGCAAGGTGCTGGGAAAATGAAGGAATGGATCAAGCGATTGGTTGGAAAGAGGGACGGGCGATGAATTACCGTCGATTCCTGCATGGGGCCAAGTTCTGGTTCTGGGTGGCGCTGTTCGTGGCCTACTCGGCTGGGGCGGTTGGCCTGCTGATGATCGATACCTACGAGGACCGCTACCGGCATCTGTCGAAGGTGGAGCTGACCACGGTGAAGGCGCAGGAAGACGTGCGCCGCGCCGGTGCCAGCCAGGTCGCTGCGGTCTACCGCGCGCAGAGTGGCATGCCATTCGCTTCACTGCCGGCCGGCAGCACCTTCCAGGTGGTGTGGCCCGATGGTTCGACCGAAACCATGGTGATCGTCGATCCGACCTCGCCCAATGGCGTGCGGCCGCTGGCCCATTCGCAGATTCCGGCCGACGTGGCCGACAAGCGCTGACGTGCTCGCTGTGGAGCCGAGCCCATGCTCGGCTGTGCTTGGCGGCAAGCCGAGCATGGGCCCGGCTCTACAGGAACAGAAAAGGGCGGGGAGATCCCCGCCCTTTTCATGTCCAGCACCTGGCGCCGATCAGGTCAATGCAATCGGCTTGTTCTTGCGCTCGGCCAGGCGCTTTTCCAGGTAGTGGATGTTCTGGCCACCGGCCTGGAAGCCCTTGTCACGCATGATCCGCTGCTGCAGGGCGATGTTGGTCTTGATGCCATCGACCACCATTTCGCTCAGTGCCACCCGCATGCGGGCAATGGCGGTTTCGCGGTCCGGGCCGTGCACGATCAGCTTGCCGATCATCGAGTCGTAGTTCGACGGCACGCGGTAGCCACTGTAGATGTGGGTGTCCACGCGCACGCCGGGGCCACCCGGCGGATGGAAGCCGGTGATGGTGCCCGGGCTCGGCACGAAGGTTTCAGCATCTTCAGCGTTGATGCGGCACTCGATGGCATGGCCGGTCAGCACCACGTCGCTCTGCTTGATCGACAGCTTCTGGCCGGCGGCGATCTTCAGCTGCTCGGCCACCAGGTCGATGCCGGTGACCATTTCGGTGACCGGATGCTCCACCTGGATGCGGGTGTTCATCTCGATGAAGTAGAAGCGGCCGTCCTCGTACAGGAACTCGAACGTGCCCGCGCCGCGGTAGCCGATGCGGATGCAGGCTTCCACGCAGACCTTGCCGATCTGCTCGCGCTGCTCGGCGGTGATGCCCGGCGCCGGTGCCTCTTCCACCACCTTCTGGTGGCGGCGCTGCATCGAGCAGTCGCGCTCACCGAGGTGGATGGCATTGCCCTGTCCATCGGCCAGCACCTGGATTTCCACGTGGCGCGGATTCTCCAGGAACTTCTCCATGTAGACCTCGCCATTGCCGAACGCGGCCTTGGCCTCGCTCTTGGTGGTTTCGATCGAGGTCTTCAGCGACGCTTCGGCGTGCACCACGCGCATGCCGCGACCACCGCCACCGCCGGCCGCCTTGATGATGACCGGGTAACCGATCTCGCGGGCGATCTTGGTGTTGGCGACGATGTCCTCGCCGAGCGGGCCGCCCGAGCCGGGCACGCACGGTACGCCCGCGGCCTTCATCGCGCGGATGGCTTCGACCTTGTCACCCATCATGCGGATGGTGTCGGCCTTGGGGCCGATGAAGATGAAGCCGGATTCTTCCACGCGTTCGGCGAAGTCGGCGTTCTCCGACAGGAAGCCGTAGCCCGGGTGGATGGCCTGGGCATCGGTGACTTCCGCCGCCGCGATCAGGGCCGGGATGTTGAGGTAGCTCTGCGGCGACGGCGCCGGACCGATGCAGACCGACTCGTCGGCCATGGCCACGTGCTTGAGGTTGCGGTCGACCGTGGAGTGCACGGCCACCGTGCGGATGCCGAGGGTATGGCACGCGCGCAGGATGCGCAGCGCGATCTCCCCTCGGTTGGCGATGACGACTTTGTCGAGCATGGCGCGCCCCTCAGCCGATCACGAACAGCGGCTGGTCGAATTCCACCGGCTGGCCGTTCTCGCCGAGGATGGCAACGATGGTGCCGGAGGTGTCGGCTTCGATCGGGTTGAACATCTTCATCGCTTCGATGATGGCCAGGGTTTCGCCTTCCTTGACCTGCTGGCCCACGGTGACGAAGGCCGGCTTGTCCGGGGCGGACGAGGCGTAGAAGGTGCCGACCATCGGCGAGCGCAGCACGTGGCCTTCCGGCAGTGCCGGGCCCGGCTTGGCGCTGCCGCCGGTGGAGGCTTCGGTCGGCGACTGCATCGGCATCGCCTGCGGCGCCGGGGCGGCCGGAGCGGCATACACCGGCGCGGCGACCGGGGCGGCATAGCCGGCCACCGGGGCGCGCGACAGGCGCACCGACTCTTCGCCTTCCTTGATTTCGATTTCAGCCAGGTTCGACTCTTCCAGCAGGTCGATCAGCTTCTTGATTTTGCGGAGATCCATGGTGGCCTCTTTGCTCGTGATGTCAGTGTGGTGGAGAGTGCGGTTGCACTCGGTTCAAAGCAGTTCGTAGAACTCGCGCAGCTGCCGCGTACGGTCGCGCGTCTGGGTGATCAGGCATTGCATCTTCGCGGGGTTGCGCGAGGTGCCGTCTGCATTGAAGGCATACACCGCCTCGCAATCTGCATCGCGCAAGGTGATCCAGATGCGCTGGGCCTTCACCAGCTGCTGTTCGGCCGCCGCGCAGCGGCTGCAGCTGCCATCGGTTGCCTGCGCCTTCAGTTCGCCACGCGCCTGCGCGTAGACGGCGTTCAATGCGCTGTCGGCATCATCCAGGCGATCGGAATCGCACATGTCGCGCTCGTAGCCGCCGCTTGCCTGTGCGCAGTCGATGCCCGCGGCCGCGCGCTCGGCAGCGACACTGGCGCCGCACAGACCGGCCCACAGCAGGATGCCGGCAAGCACGCGCGGCGGCATCTTCACGCGCTGGCCGCCTGCACGCGCAGCAGCGCCGCGTCCATCGCGTAGCGGTAGCTGTCGGCACCGAAACCGCATACCACGCCCACTGCCTTGTCACTGAAGTAGCTGTGCTGGCGGAACGGCTCACGGGTATGCGGGTTGGACAGGTGGATCTCGATGAACGGCACCGCCACCGCCGCCAGCGCATCGCGCAGGGCGACCGAGGTGTGGGTGAAGGCGGCGGGGTTGATCAGGATGAAAGCGGTTCCGTCGCTGCGCGCAGCCTGCACGCGGTCCACCAGCACATGCTCGGCGTTGGACTGCAGGCGTTCCACGGTGTGTCCGGCGGCCGATGCCTGGGCAGCCAGGGCCTGGTCGATGTCGGCCAGCGTGGTGTGGCCGTAGACCTCCGGCTCGCGGGTGCCGAGCAGGTTGAGGTTGGGGCCGTGCAGGACCAGCAGCTTCGCCATGGGATCCGGAAGACGGGAAAGGGCGGCAGTCTGGCGGAACCGGCGGATGCTGTCCAGTTCGGCGAAGTTTGCAGCGTTTCAATCGTATGTTTGAAATCTGCCGGAGCGCTTGCGGCCGTATGGCGGGCGCTGGATCAAGGCGCGCTGAACGTGGTGCTGGACGGGGATGCGTGCACGTAGGCCGACGATGCCGGCATCCACGCCATGCGGGGAGACGGGGTTCGGTGGGCAGCACACTGCGCCCCAACATGGAGCTGTCCGGCACCCGGCCGCTCAGATCTCCAGCGGCACCGTCGGCACCACGTTCGGGAACACCTCTTCCAGCGGTTCCGGCTGCCCGGGCTTCGGCGCCGGCCAGTTGTAGGCATTGACCGGCTGCGCGCGGTTCACCCACAACGCGTAATGCAGATGGTCAGCGCGGCCATCGCCGGTATTGGGGTGGATCAGGATGGTCAGGCCCAGGCTGTTGAGCTGCAGCCAGGGCACCAGCACCGGCAACAGGTCGTTGGTGAAGCCGAAATAGAACGACGGGGTGACGTGCGGCCCGCGTGGCTCAAGGTTCCAGTTGCCCAGCTCCACAGGGAAGCGCTCGGCGGCCCAGCGCCGCAGCAGCGCGGCCTTCTCGAAGCTGTCCTCGTCGAAGTAGATGTGGGCGTGGTAGCTCTTGATGGCGGTGTAGGCACGTGGCCGGGTGGGCAGCGTGGCCTCGCCGGGGCGCACGCTGGCCGGCCGCGGGGTAGGCTCGCTGGCCGTGGCCTGGCCCCATGGGCTGCGGCCCTCGGGCGCCGGCGGAACGATGGCGCGGAAGCCGGGTCGCCCGGGTTCGGTGGTGTTCACGGCGTTGTCGCTGCGCGCGGCTGCGGTGGCAGCCGACGCGCTGGCCAGGCCGCCAGCGGCCAGCCCGGCCGACGCGATCAGGCGACGGCGCGCGGGTGAAAGCAGGTCGGCCCAATGGGCGTCATCGTCGCCGGCGTCGATCAGGGTCTGCGGGTCCGGGTGCATCTGGGGCTCCGTGGGGCACTGTGTGGCAGGCAAGCACGCTCGGGCAGCGTGCACGGTGGTGTCCAATAAGCAGCCGGCATCACCTCATGCACGTTGGCCCACGCCGTGATTGAGTGCCGCCGCAGCGTGGGCTAGGGTGCAGGTCCGCCGCCCGGGAACCCGCCATGACCCCGCTTGATGCCGACACCCAGCGCAAGCGCGCGCGTTTCCGCCAGCTGCATGCGCGCGGTTGTTTCGTGCTGCCCAATCCGTGGGACGTGGGCAGCGCCCGCTACCTGCAGCGGCAGGGCTTCCAGGCACTGGCCACGACCAGTGCCGGCTGCGCCTGGAGTGAAGGGCGGCCGGATGGGGCGGTTTCGCTGCAGGCCACACTGGAACATCTGCGGCTGATGGCGGCCGCGACACCGCTGCCGTTGAACGCCGATTTCGGTGATGGCTTCGGCGCCACGCCACAGGCAGTGGGCGAGGCGGTGGCGGCGGCCATCGACACCGGTATCGCGGCGCTGTCGATCGAGGACGCCAGCGGCGTGGCCGATGCGCCGCTGCGGCCGATCGGGCAGGCGGTCGAGCGACTGTGTGCGGCACGTGCGGCCATCGACCGCGCGGGGGGCGATGTGCTGCTGGTCGCGCGGGCCGAGAATTTCTTCGTTGGCGTGCCGGATCTGCAGGACAGCCTGCAGCGCCTGCGCGCCTATGCCGAGGCCGGTGCCGATGTGCTGTATGCACCGGGCATCAGCACGCCCGAACAGATCAGTGCGGTGGTTGCCGCTGCGGGGGCGAAGCCGGTGAACCTGCTGGTGGGTGGACCGACACCGCTGAGCCTGCAGGACATCGCCGCACTCGGCGTGCGACGGGTCAGCCTGGGCGGTGCGCTGGCGCGAGCTGCGTGGGGTGGGCTGATGCAGGCCATCGAGCCGATCATGCAGGACGGTCGCTTCGATGGCCTGCAGCAGGCGGCTTCGGGCGCGGCGTTGAACGCGCTGTTCCGCTGACACATGCCCAGGCCTGCAATGGACCACCCCGGGCGTGGATGGACGCGCGCCTGCGACTACAGCGCTTCCATCCCGCCCCTGGGCAGCGTCACGCCCGGCTCCAGCGCCGGCAGCAGTTGCCGCAGCAGTGCCGGGTTGTCCAGCATCGCCGCGCCGTCCAGATAGCGCCATTGCGTTGTACCGACGCGTCTCACAGCAACCATGAATGACGTGCTGCGCATCGGCGCTTCGCGCACGCGCAGCAGTGACTGGCGCGGTACGAAGCAGACTTCCTCGTCACCGGCCGCATAGGTGCGGCCCGGCACGCCTGCCTCGTCGCTGATGATGCTGACGCCGGCCCTGCGCAGCGCCTTCACGGTGTCGCGGGTCGCCCGCGCATAGGCCTCGTCGCCACCGGCCAGCTGCTTCAGGCTGGGATGGGTACGCGCGATGATCAACTCGGTATCGCCACGGGCGAAGGCGCCCATCATCGCCTGCACCTCCTTGCGCAATGCGGCCGAGTCTTCCGGACTGAGTTCACCGGCCAGCGCGGGCGTAACGTCCATTGCCATCGGCAGGGCCAGCAGAAGGGCAAGCAGATACCGGTGCATCGTCGGGCAGCTCAGTGGGAACCGCCGCACTATACGGTGGATGCGGAAACAGCGTCCCACGCATGGCGCTGGTATCCTGGGTGACACTACTTACTATTGGTAGTTAGTGAACTCCGGACATGCCCCATGCACACCCTCATCGTTACCGCCCACCCTGAACCCGGCGCGTTGACCCATGCCATCGCCAGGCGCATCGGCGAAGCCATCACCGCGTCGGATGCCGCCAACAGCGTGACCCACGCCGATCTGATGGCTGAAGGCTTCGATCCGCGCTTCAACATGCAGGACCAGGCGCTGTTCCGTGGCACCGGCGCAACTCCGGCTGACGTCGCCGCCGAGCAGGCGCGGCTGCAGGCTGCCGACACGCTGGTACTGGTCTATCCCCTGTACTGGTGGTCCTTCCCCGCGCTGCTGAAGGGCTGGATCGATCGTGTGTTCACCCAGGGCTGGGCCTACCAGGACGGCGCCGATGGCAAGGTGCAGAAAAAGCTGCAGCGGTTGGGCGTGCATCTGGTCGGCATCGGCGGGGCTGGCGCGGACATGATCGAACGGCGCGGCTACGGTGCGGCGATGAAGACCCAGATCGACATGGGCATCTTCGACTACTGCGGCGCGCGCGTGCTGTCGTCCGACCTGCTGCTGGACGCCGATTCCGGTGCAGCCGAAGCGCATCTGCAGACCGCGCTGGCGATCGGCCGTAAAATCGGTGCTCCGATGCGCTGACCGCCGTGCTCCACCGATGCCTGCCAACGCCGCTCCCACGCGCCGCCGATTGACCCGCGAGCAACGCGCCCGCCAGTTGCTGGACGTGGCCTGGGCGCTGGTCGGCGACGAAGGCACCGACGCATTGACGCTGGGGCGGCTGGCCGAGGCGGCCGGTGTGACCAAACCGGTGGCCTATGATCACTTCGTGACCCGCAACGGGCTGCTGGCCGCGCTCTACGATGACTATGACGGGCGGCAGACGGTGGTCTTCCACGAGCGTATCGGCCGTGCCAGGGCGCAGCTGGCCGATCGTGCGGCGGCCATCGCCTCCGGCTACATCGACTGCGTCCTCAGCCAGGGCAGTGAAGTGCAGGGCATCCTCGCTGCGCTGGTGGGCGCGCCGGAACTCCATGAAGTGCGTCGGCGCTACCAGCAGGACTTCATCGACAACTGCGACACCTGGCTGGGCCCGTTTGCGGCCGATGGCACGGTCCCCCTGGCCGGACGCTGGGCGATTCTCGGTGCGGCCGAAGCCCTGTCCGAAGCCGTGGCGGCAGGCGCGCTGGACAAGGTCGGCGCCGAGGCCGAGCTGCAGCGCTTGATCGTGGCGACGGTCAAGCGGCGCTGATCCGCTCAGGCGTCGGCGGTGGTGTCGGCCAGCGCCGCAAACCCGGCGGCCAGCCGCTCGCGCACAAGGGCATCGCGTGCGTCGCGGCTTTCAGCGCCCAGCACCACGGTGATCAGGCGTACCGGCAGGTTCCGCCCGGGCACAGCCCGGCAGGCAGTGGCGGCCAGGCAGAAGCCTGCGGCCTGGGTGTAGCCGGTCTTCAATCCATCCACGCCGTCTTCGCCAAGCAGTGCGTTCTGGTTGCTGCGGCTGAAGCGGCCATGCGCGAACGTGCGCTGCGCGGTGATTGCCAGGATCTGCGGATGGTCATTCAGCAGGCAGGCGGCGAGTACCGCCATGTCGCGCGCGCTGGAGGCATGGTGCGGGGTGGTGATGCCGGACACGCTGGCGAACCGCGTGCTGCGCAGGCCAAGCTGGCGCGCGTGCCAGTTCATGCGGCCCAGGAACGCAGGCTGTGATCCGTCCAGATGGCGTGCGATGGCCAGCGCCGCATCATTGCCGGAGACGATCATCAACCCTTCCAGCAGGCGCGCCAGCGTGACCGTTTCGCCGGGCACCAGGCCCATGCGTGTTTCATCATCGGCTACGGCAAGCACATCCTCGGCGGCGATGGTGACCGCCTGGTCCCACGTGCCACCGTTCTCTTCGACGCATCCGTAAGCGGCGTAGGCGGTCATCAGCTTGGTCAGCGAGGCCGGTTGCCGCGCGATGTCCGCGTTGTGCTGGTGGACCACCGCGAAGGTTGCCGCTTCCAGGGTGATGGACGAGACCGGCAGGTGGGCAGGCGCAGGAGCAGGCATGGTGGCGGTGATGACAGCGACAGCCAGCGAGGATAGTCCGAAGCGGCTGCATGAAGCCGTACTGCCAAAGCCCTGCGGCGCCCACCGCAACGCCCGGTTGCGGCCGGGCTGCAGTGGAGGCAGCCTGCGCACATGCAGTCGCATATCCGCATCGACGGTCGTGTCTTCGCCTACGTCTTCCCCTGTGCGTGGGAGGACTACGCGAAGATCGGCTTTTCACGCGATCCGCTCGGGCGCATCAGCGCATTGCACCGGCGCTGGTTCGAGTTCTTCGACCTTGATGCCGGTACGCTGGTGGAAGCGGAGAGCGAGCGCGATGCGCGTGATCTGGAGCTGCAGCTGCGTTCGCCGTTCAAGGCGCACCGCGCGCCGGCGCCGATGACGGTCCAGGACAAGGCCGGAGGTCGCACCGAATGGGTGCGTGGTGCCAACCAGGCGTTGTCGCTCGCGGTTGATGCGTTGGGCGCACAGGGCTATCGCTGTTTCCAGCTCAAGGCTTGGCTGCAGGCCGCCCAGCGCCTGCGCATGGACCGGCTGCACGACTGGGCGGCGGTGCAGCTACCGGAAGAGGATGGCCTGCGCATGCCCGGTGGCCCCGGCGAGCGCGTGCTGCGTGACACCCTCGACGGTTGCCGGGCGCTGGATATCGACCCAATGCCATGGCTGCCTGAACACGTCCAGCGTTGGTATGCAGGTTGAGCCGTGTTCAACGGCCACGCGGTTTCTGAACCGGCGCGGCCGGTTGCGGCGCACCCGTGGGGGAGCCGGTGGACGGGCGGGCCAGCTGCCGGGCCAGTTCGGCGTTGGCCACGTGGCCCTGCAGGAACAACAGGCTGCCGTAGATGTTCATGAGCGTCCCTCCACTTGAGTGGATTGCACGATACGGGCAGCATGGACGCGGAAAAAGCGACATTTCCGCAAGCATGCCTTGAGAGGAATTCAAGCCTGATGTCCCGTCCGCCCCTTCACGCCCTGCAGGGCTTCGTGGCCGCCGCGCGGCTGGGCAACCTGTCACGCGCAGCGGCGTCGATGAGCCTGACCGTCAGTGCGCTCAGCCATCAGATGCGCCAGCTGGAAGAGCGGCTGGGGCAGCCACTGCTGGTCCGCCAGCCACGCGGCGTCACCCTCACCCTGGAAGGGCAGCGCCTGCTCGACCAGGTCGGCCCGCATCTGGATGCGATCAACGAGGCCTTCCAGCCCTATGCCGCACGCGCCGAGCACGTGCTGACGATCAGCGCGGTACCGTCGATGGCGTCGGCGTGGCTGGTGCCGCGCTTGGGGCACTTCGTTGCCGAGCATCCACAGATCGAGATCAACCTGCAGTCGAGTGAACGCCTGATTGACTTCGAGCGACAGCGCCAGTTCGACGCCGCGCTGCGGCTGGGCAGCGGGCAGTGGCCGGGCCTGGTGGTGGAGCCGCTGTTCGACGAGTGGCTGCTGCCGATGGCCAGCCCGGCGCTGATCGAACGCATGGGAGGGATCGACCGCGTGCCGCTGAACCAGTGGCCGCTGCTGGGGGATCCCGATGGCGCGTGGGGCGCCTGGTTCGCGCTGAGTGGGCAGAACCCGCCGCCGCGCTTCGTGGCGGTGCTGGATGATTCGGAGGCGCATCACCGTGCGGCGCTGGACGGGGTGGGCGTAGCGCTGGGACGGGTGACGCGGGCGCGCCTGCTGCTGGATTCGGGCCAACTGGTGGCGCTGTCCAGCCTGCGACTGAAAACCGCCTGGCCGCATTGGCTGGTCTACCCGCAGCGCTCGGCCCGCCATCGCGGCTTCCTGGCCTTCCGCGACTGGCTGCACGCTCAGGCGGCCGAGCACGTCCGGCACATGGCAGACGCGCATTTATAGCGTCGAGCCATGCCCGACTGCGTGTGTCCCGCAGTCACCGTACCAACGTAACCGCCTGCCCGGCACGGGCGAAGGCTTCGCCCAGCAACGAGCCTGCCTTGATCGCCTCCACTTCCTCGAACAGCGCCTGCAATGCATCGGCCGGGCGCGAGGCCGGCGCCGCGACCGCCTGCTGGATCACGGTGAAACGGTCGGCCAGCACGCGGTGGCCGGGATGCGCCTGCGCCCAGGCGGCCAGCGGCTGGCGCACGCCGGCGGCGGCATCCAGGCGCTGCAGATCGAACAGGGTGATGGCAGCGGCCGACGTCTCGGCCCGCTCGATCATGGCGTGGCGCAGTTCGCGGCTGAGGAACAGGTCGTAGGCGGCGCCACGACCGACCGCGATGCGCAGGCCATCGCGGTCCAGGTCGGCCACCTGCTGCGCAGGGCTGTCCTCGCGCACCAGGTAGGTGCCTTCGATCTCCACATAGGGGGCGCTGAAGGCGATGCGGTCGGCGCGCGCCGGATCGATGGCCAGGAAGGCCAGGTCCCAGGCATCCTTGCTGGCTGCAGCGACCACCGCGGCCGCGGCGTCGTGGCAGGTGAAGCGTGCCTGCACGCCCATGCGCTGCGCCAATGCCGTGGCCAGTTCCAGTGACGGCCCGCGCGGTGAGCGCGCGTCCCCCTGCGCCAGTACTGGATTGCCCAGGTTGATGGCCACGCGCAGGAAGCCCAGCGGTGCCAGCGCACCACGATGATCGGCCAGGGACATGCAGGACTCCGCGGGGAAAGGGCGGTCCAGCATGCCAGTACGGACCTGCAAGGCAGTGTCAGCATCCGGTTATCCTGCGGACATGAACCCCATCCTGCACGTCGAGATACCGGTCACTGACCTGGGCCGGGCCATCACGTTCTACCAGCACTGGCTGCAGGTGGCGGTGGACGAACCGATCCTGCTGCACGACTGCAGGATGGCTTACCTGCCGTTTGCCGATGAGGCCACCGGTGCCAGCATGGCGCTGGTGCGGGGGGCCGACTATCTGCCCTCCGTCCACGGTGCGCGCATCTACATCGGGGTTGATGACCTGGATGCCAGCCTCGAGCGTGCGCTGCAGGCCGGGGCCGAGCTGCGCTTCGGCCCGGCCGATGCCGGTGACTGGCGCGTGGCCGAGATCGCCGACAGCGAAGGCAATCGCATTGCGCTGCAGGCGCGCGTGGTTCTTTAGGGCCGAGCCCATGCTCGGCTGCTGTTGACCCAGCCGCCAACGCTCATCCGAGCATCGGCCCGGCTCTACACCGTGGCCGCGCGCGAGCGCTGCAGCCAGTCGTTGATCGCCGGGTCCAGCCGTGGGTCGTCCGGCAGCTGCATGCCGAAGCGCTGCTGCAACACCTCGCGCACGTCGCCCACATCGCGCAGCGGACGCTTGTCCGGTGCCTGGCCGGGACGGTACTCGGTGTAGTTGCCACTGCCGATGGTGCGTCGCCAGTCCGGCCCGGTCAGGGATGCGCGCAGCTGGCCGGGGAAACTGGAATCGGGATGGGTGCACACGTACCAGTTGCCCACGACGTTGTCGATCGGTGCCGGCGCGTGCAGGTCGAAGCGATACATCGCCCGCCAGCCATCGCCGGACTCGGCGGACAGCACGAAATCCCCCTCGCCGGGCAGGCGCTGCAACAGGAAGCGCTCGTGGGGCGTGGCCTGCGGCTGCGGATCATGCAGCCGCAGCGGCACGGTCGGGGTCAGGCTGCCGAAACCGGCATCCACCAGCCAGTCATCGCCGTCCACCTGCACGCGCAGCAGCAGGTGGGTGCGTGCGGTCAGTTCGCCGTCCTGGGCGGCCAGCAGCACGCGCGCGCTCAACGGCTGTGCATCGAAGCCCAGCGCCTGCAGCAGTGCCAGCAGGCCGCCGTTGAGTTCGAAGCAGTAGCCGCCACGACGGTCGTCGAGCAGCTTGCGCTGCACGCTGTCCAGGTCGATCGGTACTGCATCGCGCAGCAGGCAGCTGAGGGTTTCGAACGGCAGCAGTGCGTTGTGGCGCTGCTGCAGCAGGGTCAGGCCCGCCAGCGTCAGCGGTGGCAGTGCATCCAGCTGCAGGCGTTGCAGGTAGCGGGGGACATCGAGCGTCGTCATGCGCGCGCCGGGCGGGGGAGGGAGATCTACTGTGCTCTCCCAACCGGGGTTGAGGTCAAGCATTGCGCGGGTGTCATCCCCCCGTCGCCTGTGCCGGGTACAAAGGCCGCGTCCGCCAGCAATCGGTGGGAGTGAACCAGGAGCGCCCTAAAGTTGCGCCATTTCCCGCCGATACAGGTGCGTCCTTCCGCCTGGAGCCTGTCATGTCGGCCGTCGTCCCCCACCTCCGGTCCCTGCGCATGCGGCTTGCCGCACTGCGCTCGGCGTCCCCCGGCCTGCTGCTGTGGCTGCAGCCGCATCGGCTCAGTGTGGCCAGCAAGCTCAAGGCGACCCTGTGGGTCTGTGGGCTGGGCCTGATCGCGATCGCCGCCGTCTACGCCTGGACCGGCCATGCCAGCACGCAGGCGGCGCGCAGCCAGGCCAGCTACCAGCACGGCAGCGATCTGGCCGCGAGCGTGGCCACGCAGGTGGCCGAGGCGCGTCGTCTGCAGACCCAGTATGCACGTAGTTTCGACGATGCCGACCGCGCGCAGCTGCTGGCGACGCAGAAGGCGCTCCAGGCCGATCTTCAGGCGCTGCGCGCGATGCCGATGGATCCCGGCCGGCGCGAGGCGCTGCAGGCACTGACCGAAGCCGCCGGCGCGTTCTCGCAGGGTGTGGCCGCCCTGTTCGAACGCGTCGATGAGATGGGTCGTGGCGATGCCGGCCTCGCCGCGCAATTGCAGCAGGCCGCCGACGCCCTGCAGGCGCAGGTGGATGCGTTGCAGCGGCCTTCGTTGGCGTTGTCCCTGCAGAAGATGCGCCGCCAGGAGGCACTGCTGCTGCTCGATGGCGACTCCACCCATGCCGACCGTGCGAGCGAAGAAAAGCTGCCGTTCGATCTCGCACTGGTGGGCCTGCCGACCGATGCGCAGGATGCCCTTCGTAACGGCATGGAGGCCTATCAGGCCGCATTGCTGGGCTATACCGCCGCCCGCGTGGGCCTGGATGTAGAGGCGCAATCGCTGCTGGATACCGCCGCCGGCGTGGCGCCGGCGCTGGCCGTCTTCCAGCAGGCCCAGGTGGCGGCGCTGGCCAAGGCACAGGCGCGCCAGCAGGCCGGCGCACGCACCATGAGCGTGCTGTTCGCGGTGACCCTGCTGCTGGTCGCCGGTGTGTTGATCACCAGCCTGGTGCTGGTGCGGCGTGCGGTGCGCCAGCCGATCCAGGACACCCTGCGCTTCGCCAGCGACGTCGCCGACGACCGACTCGACACCACCCTGCGCGTCTACAACGCCAACGATGAAATCGGCCAGCTGGCGCAGCGCCTGGTCGACATGCAGCAGCGCCTGCGCGCGCGCATCGAGGCCGAGCGTGCCGTGGCGCGCGGCAACACCCGTGTGCGGCAGGCATTGGACAGTGCGCAGACCGGGCTGATGGTGATCGATGCCGAGGGCCGGGTGGCCTACGTCAATCCGGCACTGCTGCAGCAACTCGAGCGCGAGGCCGAAGATCTGGTGGGCAGCGATGCCGTGGGCCTGCATCCGGCGCTGGCCAGCCTGGCCGGCGCGCGCCAGCGCGAGGAGCGCGAGATCGGCCATGCCGGCGTGCGCTACCAGCTGATTGCCAACCCCATCATCGACGAAGGGCAGTTCCTCGGCGTAGCGGTGGAATGGCGCAGTCGTGCGCTGGAGACGCTGCTGGAAACCGAGGTCGCTGCCCTGGTCGATGCTGCAGCACGCGGCGACCTGCATGGCCGTATCGTGCTGGAGGGCAAGCAGGGCTTCGTGCGCACCTTGTCGACCAGCATCAATCGCCTGCTGGCCACCTTTGAAACCAACCTTGGTGACCTGCAGGCACTGCTGGCTGCGCTGGCCCGCGGCGACCTCAGCGTGCGCATGGAGGGGGACCTGCAGGGCGTGTTCGCGCGCATGCGCGACGATGCCAATGCCACCGTCGCGCAGCTGGGCCGCATCGTCACCCGCATCCAGCAGGCCACCTCCAGCCTGGATACCGGCGTTGGCGAGATCGTCGCCGGCCATCACGATCTGTCGCAGCGCACCGAGCAGCAGGCCGCCAACCTGGAAGAGACCGCGGCGTCGATGCAGGAGCTGACCGATACCGTCGGCCGCAACGCCGATGCCGCAGGCCGCGCCGATGCACTGGTGCAGGGCGCGGCGGCGGTGGCCCAGCGGGGTGGCGAGGCGGTCGGCCAGGTGGTCGCGACCATGCATGGCATCAGCGAAGCCTCGCGACGGATCGGCGACATCACCCAGTTGATCGACGGCATCGCCTTCCAGACCAACATCCTTGCCCTCAATGCGGCGGTGGAAGCGGCGCGTGCCGGCGAGCAGGGCCGCAGCTTCGCCGTGGTGGCCGCCGAAGTGCGCCTGCTGGCGCAGCGCAGTGCCGAGGCGGCCAAGCAGATCAAGGGGCTGATCGAGGATTCGGTGGCGCGTGTCGGCCAGGGCAACCAGCAGGCCGCGCAGGCCGGCACCACGATGGGCGAGATCGTCGGCAGCGTGCAGCAGCTGGCCGAGCTGCTGGCAGGTATCCGCAGTGCGTCGCAGGACCAGCATGCGGGCATCGCTCAGGTGAACCAGACCATCGTGCAGATGGAAGCCAGCACCCAGCGCAACGCCAGCCTGGTGGAAGAGGCCGGTGCCTCCACGGCGCAGATGCAGGCGCAGGTGCGTGCCTTGGCAGAAGCCGTGGGCGCGTTCCGCTTGCAGTCGATGCCGCAGGCGCGCGCGGCGGCCTAGTCAGCCGAGCGTGGGCTCGGCGCTACATCGGCTGCACGAACACTGTAGAGCCGAGCCCATGCTCGGCTCACACCAGCGTTCGGCGGCAGGAATCAATACACGTCGCGGCGGTAGCGCCCGTTTTCCAGCAGCGTTTCCACCGCTTCATCACCCAGCGCGGTTCGCAGCACCTGGTCCACGCCTTCGGCCATGCCCTGCAACGACCCACAGACATGGATCACCGCACCGCGCTGCATCCAGTCGCGCAGCGCATCGACGGCCGCACGCAGGCGATCCTGCACGTAACCACCCTCGCCATCGCGCGAGAACGCCAGGTCCACCCGCGTGAGATGGCCATTGGCCTGCCAGGCTTCGATCTCGTCGGCGAACAGGAAGTCGTGTGCGCGCTGGCGTTCACCGAACAGCAGCCAGTGCCCGCGCTCGCCTGCGTGGGCAGCTTCGCGCAACAGGCTGCGCAGCCCGGCGATGCCGGTGCCGTTGCCGATCAGCACCATCGGCGCGCCGCTGACGCGATGGAAACCGGGGTTGCGATGCACGCGGGCGACGATGCCGGCACCGATCGGTGCATGCAACGACAGCCAGCCCGAGCCCAACCCGGCGCGACCGGAGGCGTCATGCACCAGCCGCACCACCAGCTCCACCACGCCGTCATCCGTGCAGGAGGCGATCGAATACTCGCGGCTGGGCAGCAGCGGCAGCCCGGCCAGCCACAGGCAGGCATCCTGCACCGCCAGCGCGGCATCGGCCTCGGGCAGCTCGCGTTCACTGGCCAGCGCCAGCAGCGTGCGCGGATGGCCATCGACCAGCAGGGGCTGCAGCGGATCCAGACCGTGTCCCTTCAGCACGGCACCGGCATGCCGCGCGTTGTGGCGGGGTGCGATGTGCAGGATGTCACCCGCCTGCCACTGCACGTCGGCCGGTGCGGCAAGACGGATACGCCAGATGGCTCCGCCGACGCTGCCCGGGTTGAGGTGGTCGCGGCCGAGCAGGCGCCACTCATGCATCTGCGTAGCCGCAGGCAGCACGCTGTCATCGGTGACGATGCCGGTGAGCGTACCCAGCTGCTGCTGCCATTGGCGCAATGCCGGCACCGAAGCGGCATCGACATCGATGCGCTCGAACAGCGGGCGCGCGCCGTTGCCGATCAGCCAGCCATCGAACTGGCGGCCGAAGCCGCAGTAATGCGGGTACTGGCGGTCGCCCAGCGCGAGCAGGCCGAACTGCAGGCGCGACAGGTCCAGGCGTTGTGCGAGCAGCAGCCGCGCCGCGCGGCGCGTGGCATCCGGTGGCTCGCCGTCGCCGAACGTGCTCAGCACGAGCAGCGCCTGGGAGGTGGCCTGCAGCGTCGCGGCATCGACGCGGGCCAGCGACTGCACCTGCACCGCATGACCGGACGCCTGCAGCTGCGCGGCCGCACGCCACGCCAGTTGTTCGCCCAGTCCGCTCTGGCTGGCATGCACCACCAGCCACGGCGGACCACGGCCATCGGTGGTCGTGGCCGGCAGCGCGCGGCGCAGCCCTCGCGCTGCACGCTGGCTGCGGCGGCGGTCCAGGTACAGCATCCAGCCGGTGATGAATAACAGGCTCATGCCCAGGCTGCTGAGCATCACCACCACGCGCCCGGGCACACCGAAGTAGCTGCCCGAATGCAGCGCGAACACGCTGGTGGCCAGCTGTCCGCCCGCGCCCTGGCGTGCGTACGGGCGGGCATCGAGAACCGCGCCGCTGGCCGGATCGAGCTGCAGCAGGTCATGCGCACGGTCGTGGTGGCCGCCGCGCTGCGACGGATCACCGGCCATCACCCGCACGTTCAGCGCCTGCCCCGGCTTCTCCGGCAGGCGCAGGTCGATGAAGCCGGTGCGCACGCCGGGTAGCGCGTACAGCGTGGCCTCGATGCGATGGACGTCCAGTGCCGCGTCGGCGGCAACCGTGTGCTTTGCCGCCGGCGCCACACCGAGCAGCGTGTTGGCCGCGTTGCGGTACCAGTCAAACGACCACCACAGGCCGGTCAGCGCACTCATCAGGTAGATCAGCAGCACCCAGGTGCCGACCACCGAGTGCAGGCTCCACAGGAAGCCTCGGCCGCTGCGCGTCCACTCCACCGCCAGCCAGCTGCGCCAGTGCCACCAGCGTCGTGGCCAGCGCAGGTAGAGACCGGACAGGGTGAAGAACAGCAGCGCGATTGCACAGCTGCCGGTGATCCACTTGCCGCGCTCACCGGCAGCGAGGTGGCGATGCAGGTCCTCGACGACGTCGAAGAATGCCTGCCCGCGCAGGGCGCTGAAGCGCTCGCCGCTGTACGGATCGAAGTACACCCAGTGTTCCTTGCCGCCGGCAAAGCGCGCGACCGACGGCCGCTGTCCGGTGGCATCCACGCGCAGGCGTTGCAGGGGGCGCTCGCTGCCAGCCTGCAGCAACGGCACCAGTTCGCTGAGTGCAAGGGGATGCTGGCCGTCCGCATGGTGCTCGGCGATCTCAGCGAAGCCAGGATTGGCCGCGCGCAGCAGCTCGTCCTCGAAGGACAGCATGGCACCGCTGAGGCCCATCAGGGCCAGGACGGCACCGGCGGTAATGCCCAGCAGCCAATGCAGTTGGAACAGGACGTTCTTGAACATCGAAGGAGAGGGGCCCGGGAGGCTGCCGCCCGCATCCTGCGCAACAGCAAATGAGAATTAGTCGCGGAATTCTCCGCGGCGCCCCGGCTGCGGTCAAGCAGGGGTTGCCGGCCGGGCTGCGCCCGGCACCCGCGGTAGTGCCGGCCTGGCCGGCAACCTCAGAAGCAACAGCCGAAGCAACAGCGGGTTTCCTGTGAGGAAGCGGGGCGGGTCCGGTTGCGGGGGACGGCGCAAGTACGTCCCTGTAGCCTTGGCCGCGGCATCCATGCCGCGGACACCCCCTCAACCGGACCCACCCCGCCTTCGACAGTTCCTGCGATCTGTCGGAACGAGGTTCTGCTTTGGTGGGTGCCGACCGTTGGTCGGCACGGGGTCTGATTCCGTTCTGAATATCGATATCTGACAGATGTGTCGACCAAGGTCGACACCTACCAACAGCCGCCGGAATCTGTCGAAGGTGGGGCGGTGTGGCTGTGCAGGACCGTTGGCGCCATGGATGGCGCCATCGAGCCCCCACGGACGGGTTTACGGCGTGTCCTGCACAGCCACAGCGCCCCGCCATCCCACGGAAAGCCCGCTTTGGCTGTTGCCGTTGCATTGAGCAGGGTGCAGGGCTCCAAGCCCTGCAAAAAACACCCTCACTTCACCCAGCCGTCGATCTCGCCGTGGGCGAACGGCCCCAGCTTTGCCTTCACCCGCCGCCCCTGTGCATCGAACAGCACGCTGTAGGGCAGCAGGCCCTGCGTATTGCCCAGTTGCACGCTGGCATCGCCTGGCCCCGGCGTCTCGACCACGATCGGGTAGTCCACCGGTACCCGCAGCAGGAAAGCGCGCACGTCGTCCGGGGCATCCAGCGCAATGCCCAGCACCTGCACACCGTTGTCGCCCTGGGCTTCGGCGAAGCGGGCCAGTTCGGGCATCTCTTCCACGCAGGGCGCACACCAGCTGGCCCAGACATTGATCAGCAGCGGCCGGCCGGCGAAGCGGGCGCGCAGGTCCAGCGGTTGTTCCGCCAGGTCCGGCAGGATCAGCGCCGGCAAGGGATCACCCACCTGCAGGGCAGGCTTCACGGCCGTCGCTGTGGAAGCCGTCGTTGGCGCGGCCGGTGCAGACGGGCCGGGTGAGAATCGATGCCCGGCCCACAGGCCGAGGCCGGCGGCCAGCACCGCTGTCCACAGCAGCGCTGGCCGTTGCCACTTCATCGTGCGGTGCGCAGCAGCGCTTCCTCGACCACCGCCTGGGTCAACAGGGTCGGCAGCACGGTCGGCGGCGCCCCCGGGCCGTACACCACGTACAGCGGCACGCCCACGGCCTTGTGCTCTTCAAGGAACGTGGTGATCTGCGGGTCGACGTTGGTGTAGTCACCGCGCATGTACACCGCGTTGGTGCGCTTGAGCAGTTCCTTGAACTCCGGCCGCGACAGCACGGCACGTTCATTGGCCTTGCAGCTCACGCACCAGTCGGCAGTCATGTTGACGAACACCACGCGGTTGTCCGCACGCAGGCGGTCCAGCAACTGCGGCGAATACTCGACCACGTTCTCGCTGGCGGCCTGTGCGGCCCGCGCCGGTGGTGCCAGCTGGGTCACGCCCCAGGCAGGAACCAGCGCGCCGATCGCCAGCAGCACGCCGAGCAGGGTCACCGCACGCGAGCCGGTCCAGCGATTGCGCTCGAACAGCCACAGGCCGAAGGCGAACAGCAGCAGGCCACCCAGCACCAGTGCCATGCCGTCCACGCCGCGCTGTTTGCCCAGCACCCACAGCAGCCACAGCGCGGTGGCATACATCGGGAAGGCCAGCACGTGCTTGAGCGTTTCCATCCACGGGCCGGGCTTGGGCAGGCGGCGTGCCAGCGCTGGCACGAAGCCGATCAGCAGGAACGGCAGCGCAAGGCCCAGGCCGAGGAACAGGAATACGGTCATCGCCTTCAGCGGCGGGGCAATGAACGCGTAGGCGATCGCCCCGCCCATGAACGGGCCGACGCAGGCGCTGCCGACCAGGCAGGCCAACGCACCGGTGAAGAAATCGCCGGCCGGCCCGCTGCGGCTGGCCAGCGACTGGCCGAGGTTGCCGATGCCACCGCCGAGGGTAAACACGCCGGACAGGCTCAGGCCCACCGCGAACATGATGTAGGCCAGCGCCGCCACCACGCCCGGGTGCTGCAGCTGGAAGCCGATGCCGACGGCGTTGCCGATCGCGCGCAGGCCCACCATCAGCGCGCCGATCACCGCGAACGCGACCAGCACGCCCAGCGTGTACCAGAGGGCATGGCTGCGTGCCCGCTCAGGGCTTTCGCCACTCTGCGCCAGGCTCAGCACCTTCAGCGACAGGATCGGCAGCACGCAGGGCATCAGGTTCAGCACCAGGCCACCGGCCAGCGCCAGCAGCAGCACCCACACGAACGAACGGTCCGGGTTCGGGGTTGTCGCCGGTGGGCGCGTGCGCAGTGCGTTGCCATCGCGCGCGTCGGCGGCGAACTCATTGCGCGCACCCTCACTGCCGCTGGCGGCGGGAGTGGCAATGCCGTCGTTGGGGACGGTCGGCAGCAGGCGCAACGGTGCGCCGTTGGCGGATTCACGTGGCACGCCGGCGGCGGGCAGCGGGCTGATCACCTCGTTGCGCGCTGGCGCCTGGTCAATGCTGGCGGACAGCTTGCCAGCGGGAATCGACAGCTTCACCCGGCGGGTCATCGGCGGGTAGCAGATGCCATCGGTCTGGCAGCCCTGGAAGGTCACCACCAAGGTGCTGTCGACGGCATCAGTGACAGTGCGGCGCAGCGGCAGCGGCACTTCCACCTGGTTGAAGTAGACCGAGACATCGCCGAAGTGCTCGTCGCGATGCGATTGCGCGGCCGGCCAGCGCGGCTTGCCGGCCAGCACGCCGGCGCTGCCTTCCAGCTTCAGCGAGGTGCGGTCGCGATACAGGTAATAGCCGGGCGCTGGGCTGAAGCGCAGCAGCAGGGTGTTGCCGTCACTGGCGATGGCATCGAAGCCGAACGCCTGTTCCGACGGCAGCGGCAGGGCCTGGCTGTTGTTGGCCGCGCCCGGCAGGCGCAGGCCACCGCTGTTGCCGGCACCGGCCAGCGGGTTGTTGAACGGGTTGGCCGCACCGGCACGCGCGGCAGGCACCGCCGCCGCCGCACCGGCGCCCGGCAGGGTGACCTGCACCACGCGCTTCTGCGGCGGGTAGCAGACACCGGCATCGGCGCAGCCCTGGTAACGCACTTCCAGGCTGATGGTGCCGGCAGCCTCGGACGGCGTGCCGGGCAGGGTGGCCTGCAGGCGCTCGCGATAGGTCTCGACTTCGCCGAAGAAATCGTCGTGGTGCTTGTCGCCCTTGGGCATCTGCAGCGCGCCGGCATTGAAGGCCGGGTCGGCCTTGACGCTGGTGCGGTGGCGATAAAGGTAATAGCCCGGTGCGATCTTGAACTGCAGTTGCACCTGGCCCCGTTCGGGGGCACTGGCGGTCAGCGCGAACGCCTGGTCCACCGGCAGCAGGTCCTTCTCATCCAGCGCGAAGGCCGGCAGCGAGAGCCACAACAGGGCGCACAAGGCGGCGCCGCGCGCAAACAGAGTCTTCAATCAGTGTCCTCCCGGGTCTGTGCCCGGATCCAGTCCAGATACGCCGGCAGGCCGGCCCGGGTTTCGACCGCGATGCACTCCGGGAGTTCATACGGATGCAGTGCGACGATCCGGGCAATTGCGTCATCGACGCGGCTCGCGGTGGTTTTCACCAGCAGCTGCAGTTCGGCGTCGGTGGTCACCTCCCCCTGCCAGCGGTAGGTCGACTGCGCGCCATCGAGGCGGGTCACGCATGCCGCCAGGCGCTCGCCGACCAGCGCGTGCGCGATGCGCTCGGCACTGGCCCGGTCCGGGCAGGTGGTCAACAGCAGCAGGACGGGATCGACGGTCGACATGACCGCCGAGTATAGGGCCGCCGCCGGGTCAGGGCCCGGCGGCGGCAGTGGACCGCTGCGTTGCGCGGTCAGTTGGCCAGCTGGCAGGTGGCCGGCTTGGCCGAGGTGAACAGGGCCGGGGTTGCCCACTCGGGGTGGTCGATGAACGGGTTGCGGTTGCCCTGGAAGCTGTAGATCACGTCATTGCGCGCACGCTCGGCATCATCCGGCGGATCGGACAGGTGCCAGTCGATCAGCGTGGACAGCAGGCCCATGTAGGCCGGCGAACTGCTGGTCTTGACGATTTTGCTGCGGTCGTCGGTCAGCTCCAGGTCCGGCTCGGACTGGCCGGTGGCCGCATCCTTGCCGCCCTCGTAACGGATCGCCATGTACATCACCGCACGCGCCATGTCGCCCTTGCGCTTGCCCCACACCTCGAAGGTGCCGGTGTTGCCGTCCGGCGTGCGCACCCAGTTGGAGTTGCCCGGATAGCCGCCGCTGCCGCCGCCCTGGCCGTTGTTGGCCTCGGTGGCGCGCTCGCCGCAGTTGGCGTCGCACTTGCCGAACGGCTTGTTGCCACGGTCGGCGTTCCACTGCGCGTCGGTCAGGTACAGCATGTGGGTGTCGGTATACGGCGCGTACGGCAGGCCCTTGTCACCGGTGGTGGTGGCAAAGCCCAGCGAGTTCGGCCAGGTGTGCTCGCGGTTGTACTTCAGGCCACTGCCACTGCCGGCGCGATCGGTCACCTTGGCGTAGCTGTGGTTGCGATATGCATCGAGGATCCTGCCGGAATTGTTCGGATCCTCGTCGGCGATTTCCAGAATGGTCCAGGTACTGGTGCCCGAGCCGCTGTAAGGGTAGGCGGTGTGGCCCTTGATGGTGGCATGCAGCGAGCAGCGCAGCTGGCTGGGGCTGCTGGTGTTGACCTTGGAGTAATAGCCGGCCGGCACGCCCGGGTTGCCCGGGTCCGGATTGCCGCCGGTGCTGGCCACGGTGAAGGCGATGCGGCTGTCGGCGGCCGGGTGCGCGCCCTGCAGGTCGGTGATGCGCGCGGCGCGGATGTCGAAGCGGCAGGCCTCACCGGCCACCAGCGCAGTGTTGGTGGACAGCTTCACGCTGCGGCCGCTGGCCGGGAAGGTCAACGGCACGCTGCCGGAGGTGCCGCAGCTCAGGGCGAAGGCGCCACTGGCCAGGTTCACCGTCTCGCTGAACACCACTTCCAGGTCGGCGGCGGCCGGGAAGGTGCTGCTGCCCTGCGCCGGGGTGGTGGTGGAGACCGACGGCGGTGTGTTCGGGCCCGGGGTTCCGCCGCCACTGAAGGTCTGGCCGTTGTTGCAGCTGCCGAAGGTCTGCCTGGCCGACTCGGCCCAGGTGAAGTGGGTGTACTGGCTGCCGCTGCCGGTCAGCTGCAGCGAGGTGCCCGCGGCCGTGCTGTTGGTCTCGGCCACCGGGATGTTCTGGCTGGTCATGCCGGCGGCAGGGCCACCGGAGGCGGTGATGGCGCCCTCGTAGCTGAGGAACTGGACCACCTTGCCGCTGGCATCGACCAGGGCGATGCCGTCGTTGGGGCCGTTCTGGATGCCGTTGGTCGGGTAGTTGACCACGGCGATGGTCGCGCTGCCGCAGCCGGCGGCGGTGCCGGCCGGGACCGGGTTGTTGGCGTAGACCGCGGCCGCCGAAGGATTGCTGCCGTTGTAGAGGTAGAGGCGGTAGCCGGACAGGTCCTCGCCGGCGGTGGCGACCACTTCGATGGCTTCGCCGACGTCACCGGCGGCGGTGCTGTCGTCGTAGTGCAGTTCGTTGATGAAAACCTCGGCCTGGGCCGGCGCGGCGGCCAGTGCCAGCAGGCAGGCGGCGGCAAGCGGGGACAGCAATCGCATCGACTACTCCTTGTGATTGGGAATGCCTGACCGAGCCTAAGGCCGATCCAGTGACACTTTGTCGTAAATGAACGTCAGATATCTGACAGTGCGACGCTTGTCACCGAAATTGTCCAAGACCGACGCCTTGGCCGAGGCGCGCGGGCGGAAAAATTTTTTCATTCCGCCCTTGAAAGGGGGCGGCGGGGCTCCATCTCTGCCCTGCTCCCGACGTTGTCGGGTTTCTTCACGTGCGGTTCTGGCACTCGCTTGGGGTGAGTGCTAACATCGCCGGACTTTTTTAGACCAATCAATCACTTAAGAGGTCTCCTATGAGCATCAAGCCGCTGCACGACCGCGTTGTGGTCAAGCCGATCGAAGCCGACGAAATCTCCGCCGGTGGCATCGTCATCCCCGACTCGGCCAAGGAAAAGTCCACCAAGGGTGAGGTCGTGGCCGTCGGCCCCGGCAAGCCGCTGGACAACGGCAACGTGCGCGCGCCGTCGCTGAAGGTCGGCGACAAGGTCATCTACGGCCAGTACGCCGGCAGCTCGTACAAGAGCGAAGGCGTCGAATACAAGGTCCTGCGCGAAGACGACGTGCTCGCCGTCATCGGCTGAGCCCCGGCGCGACCTGTTTCAACCTGATCCCAAACTCCCAGCCGCCGGGCATCGTCCGGCGCTACCAATGAGGTAAATGCAATGGCTGCCAAGGATATTCGTTTCGGTGAAGACGCCCGTTCGCGCATGGTGCGCGGCGTCAACGTTCTCGCCAATGCCGTCAAGGCCACCCTGGGCCCGAAGGGCCGCAACGTCGTGCTGGAAAAGAGCTTCGGCGCGCCGACCATCACCAAGGACGGCGTCTCCGTCGCCAAGGAGATCGAACTGGCTGACAAGTTCGAGAACATGGGCGCGCAGATGGTGAAGGAAGTTGCTTCGCGCACCAACGATGATGCCGGCGACGGCACCACCACCGCCACCGTGCTGGCCCAGGCCCTGATCCGCGAAGGCGCCAAGGCCGTTGCCGCCGGCATGAACCCGATGGACCTCAAGCGCGGTATCGACAAGGCCGTCTCGGCCGCCGTCGCCGAGCTGAAGAACATCTCCAAGCCGACCGCCGACGACAAGGCGATCGCCCAGGTCGGTACCATCTCGGCCAACTCGGACGAGTCGATCGGCCAGATCATCGCTGACGCGATGAAGGAAGTCGGCAAGGAAGGCGTCATCACCGTTGAAGAAGGCTCGGGCCTGGACAACGAGCTGGACGTGGTCAAGGGCATGCAGTTCGACCGCGGCTACCTGTCGCCGTACTTCATCAACAACCAGCAGTCGCAGACCGCTGACCTGGATGACCCGTTCATCCTGCTGCACGACAAGAAGATCTCCAACGTCCGTGACCTGCTGCCGGTGCTGGAAGGTGTCGCCAAGGCCGGCAAGCCGCTGCTGATCGTGGCCGAGGAAGTCGAAGGCGAAGCGCTGGCCACCCTGGTGGTCAACACCATCCGTGGCATCGTCAAGGTCGTGGCCGTCAAGGCCCCGGGCTTCGGCGACCGTCGCAAGGCGATGCTGGAAGACATGGCCGTGCTGACCGGCGGCACCGTGATCTCCGAAGAAGTCGGCCTGTCGCTGGAGAAGGCCACCATCAAGGACCTGGGCCGCGCCAAGAAGGTGCAGGTCTCCAAGGAGAACACCACCATCATCGACGGCGTCGGCGACAAGGCCAACGTTGATGCACGCGTGGCGCAGATCAAGACCCAGATCCAGGACACCTCCTCGGATTACGACCGCGAGAAGCTGCAGGAACGCGTGGCCAAGCTGGCCGGCGGTGTTGCCGTGATCAAGGTCGGCGCCTCGACCGAAATCGAAATGAAGGAAAAGAAGGATCGCGTCGACGACGCCCTGCACGCGACCCGTGCGGCCGTTGAAGAAGGCGTGGTTCCGGGCGGCGGTGTTGCCCTGGTCCGCGCGATCACCGCGCTGGCCGGCCTGAAGGGCGCCAACGAAGACCAGAACCACGGCATCCAGATCGCCCTGCGTGCGATGGAAGCCCCGCTGCGCGAGATCGTGGCCAACGCCGGTGACGAGCCGTCGGTCATCATCAACAAGGTCAAGGAAGGCACCGGCAGCTTCGGTTACAACGCCGCCACCGGCGAGTTCGGCGACATGCTGCAGTTCGGCATCCTGGACCCGACCAAGGTGACCCGTTCGGCGCTGCAGAACGCCGCCTCGATCGCTGGCCTGATGATCACCACCGAAGCCATGGTTGCCGAAGCTCCGAAGAAGGACGAGCCGGCCATGGGTGGCGCCGGTGGCATGGGCGGCATGGGTGGCATGGGCGGCATGGACTTCTAAGTCCACGTCCCCCGGGCGGTCGTTGCCGACCCTGGTCGGCACGCCCTCCCGATGCAAGGAAGAACCCCGCCGCAAGGCGGGGTTTTTCGTTGCCCGGTTGCCGCCGCAGCAGCGCATCGCTACGCTCGGTGGCCATGCCTACCTCCTTCATCGTCGTCGACGACTTCCTTTCTCCTGCCGATGCGCAGGGGCTGCGCCAGGCGGCGCTGGGCCTGACCTATCCGGTGCAGGAGGGTGCATTCCCCGGCCGCAATTCGCAGCAGCGGCTGGAACTGGATGGGCTGTCCGGCGCGGTCTCGCGGCTGGTCAACGAACCGCTGCGGCCGGTCAACCCACTGCAGTCGCATGGCAAGTTCCGCCTTACCCTGGCCGGTGACACCGGCCGCGCCAAGGTGCACGCCGATCACTCGCACTGGTCGGGCATCCTCTACCTGAGTGCACCGGAGCACTGCGAGGGCGGCACCGAGTTCTTCCGCCACCGCCGTACCGGCACCGAGCGCATGGCCCTGGATGCAGCGGAGCTGGCCGCATTGGGCTATGCCAACGGCGGCGACATGCATCGTGACATCATCGAGCGCGACAGCAACGACGACAGCCAGTGGGAAATGACCATGCGCATCCCGATGCGTTTCAACCGGCTGGTGCTGCTGCGGCCCTGGTTCTGGCATACCGCCGGGCCAGCGTTCGGCGACCGCCCGGAGAATGGCCGGCTGGTGTACCTGATGTTCTTCGAGCAGGCGCGCTGAGCGGAGCAGGCATCCACGCGTGAGGTGGATCCACACGCCATGCATGGTTGCTCCCATCCCTCCGCACTCCCCGCCCAGGGATCATCGCGCCTTCATTCGACGAAGGCCTTCGCCGCGCCGTACTCCCACTGCCATGGCACGCCGGTATCACCCAGCACGAACGCCACCAGTGCCGGGAAGGTGGCCTCGGCCCGTACATCGTTGCCCAGGATCACCACGCAGCGTTTGTGCCGCTCGATGCACACCAGGGTGTTGCCGACCGCATCGTCGTGGCCGCCCTTGTAGAAGCCTGCACCCTGGGGGCCACGGAAGGTCACCACGCCCAGGCCCGCGGCCAGATCCCGGTGCTGCTGCGCAACGGGCAGCTCCGGCTGCAGCGTTGGGAACTGGCTGGCGGTGGTGATCGGCAGCTGCGGCCGCACCAGTTCCCTGCGCATTGCCGCAGACAGCCCATCGCCGCGCACATAACCGGCGGCGAAGTGGGCCATGTCGGTGATGGTGGTATCCATCGATCCTGCCGCCCGCACACGGCTGCGTTGATCGTGCGGCTCTGTATTGCCTTCGACGGTCCAGCCATCGGCCAGGTTGCCGGCGAAATCCGCGCGCCACGACATGCTGGTGCGCGCCATGCCGAAGCGATCGAACACGCGCTGCTGCATCAACGCACCCACATCCTCGCCCAGTCGCCCACGTTCGATCACGAACTGCAGCAGGATCAGGCCCTCGCCGGAATAGCCGTAGCGGCTGCCGGGCTCGAAGTGGAACTTCAACCGGCCATCCGGTTCGAGAAAGCCGAAGTTGGCAAAGCCGCTGGCGTGATTCAGCAGCTTTCGGGGCGTGAGCCGGCGCCAGCGTGCATCACTCGCCAGCACGCTGTAGTCGGCGTACTTTTTCGGTTCGGGCGGGTAGTCTGGCAGCGGCACGTCCAGAGCTGTGGCGATGCTGGCATCCAGATCGATCACCCCGTCCTGCGCCAGCTGTGCGACCAGGTGGCCGAAGGCCATCTTGGTGAGCGATGCGGCATACATCACGGTGTCGGTGCGCAGCGGCTCGCCTGCGGCGTTGCGTTCACCGTAGGCGGCCACATGCACCACCTTGCCGTCATCGATCACCGCCAGCGCCATCCCGCGCGCATGGGCCGCCTGCATCAGCCGCCGTGCTTCGGCATCGATGCGAGTGGGCGAGGGCACGGGTGGCGGCGCGGCCAGTACCGCCAGCGGGAGTAGCGTCAGCAACATCAGGGTGGCACGGCACATGCGTGGAACTCCTGGTGGGGCGCACGGTGATGCTACGCCGGGCTGCCGCTGGCGTCATCGCCAGATGTCAGCCGGCCTGCGGCCGGCGCAGGCAGATCCGCGCCGCGCCGGCACCGATGTCCACCTGGCCGCCGCGCATTGCATCGGCACCGAGGATCAGCGCCGGCCGGCCCTCCAGGCCGATCGCCTTGAACACCGGCAGTTCGCTGATGCGGACCTCCATCGACGGGTGCTGCCAGCCGCCGCCGGTCATGCCGGGCAGGGTGTACAGCCAGGTTGCCTGCTTGCCGCCGCCCAGGCCTTCGGTGCCCTTTTCACGCACCCGCACCCGCGCGTCGCTGCCGTCGGTGCGCAGCCCCAGTGCGCGGGCGGCTTCGGCGTTGAGGACGGTCTGTGCGGCACCGGTGTCGACCACGGCGATGGCGTCCACCGCAGGCGCGCCCAGTGCAAGCGTGATGAAGCCGAACTGGCGCAGGCCGCCAGTGCGGCCGGGCAGCGCATTGGGCTGGCAACCCGGTCCTTCCAGATTCAATCCGCCGGGTGTCCACAGCGCTAGTTGATTGCGGCCGAAGTCCCAACGGGTGTCCCAGCGCCCGGTCAGATCGTTGCCGATCAAGCCGTCGATGGCTGGATCATCATCCTTCGGCAACGATGACAGATCGACGTTCATGGCTTGGGCCTGCAGCTGCCAGCTGCCCAGCTGCCAGGACGTGCTGCGCATGCGCTGCAACCGCGCCGAAGCTGCACTCGCCCCTTGCGCCTGTGATACCTCTGCATCCGCATCCTCCAGGCCATAACGCCGCACGACGCGGGCATCGACCAGCGTTGCCCCGGCGGCACTGTCGGCCACGAAGCGCAGCGGTTCGGCGCGCCCGTCCAGCGAGACGGCCACCGCCGGATGACCGCCCTGCATCCACATCGGCAGGATGTGCGCGGCGGCGTTGGAGGCGAGCGCAGGCAAGGGAGCGGCGAACAGGGGCAACAGGAAGAGGCGCAAGGGAAGACTCCGCAGTGATCGTGGGTAACCATTGGCGCACGGCCGCGTATCGCCGGAATATCGGCGTTGATACCGTCCTGATACACAGGTGCTGGATACTGTCCGAATGAGTACTCCCATCCGTGTCATCGTCGTCGACGACGATGCCAGCATCCGCGACGCCATCGCCGACCACCTGCTGCTGCACGGCTACCAGGTACGCCTGGCGGCGGATGCGGCGGCACTGGACGTGCTGCTGCAGGCCGAACGACCGGACCTGATCATCCTCGACTGGATGATGCCCGGTGAGGATGGGCTGTCGGTCTGCCGCAGGCTGCAGGCGAGGGCGATCCCGATCCTGATGCTGTCGGCGATGGGGGCTGCACCGGACCGCGTGATCGGCCTGGAGATGGGCGCGGACGACTACCTGGCCAAACCCTTTGATCCGCGTGAACTGCTGGCGCGGGTACGCGCACTGCTGCGCCGTCAGGACAAGCTGCGCACGCAGGTGGCCAGCGAGCTGCGGTTTGATGGCTGGCGATTGCTGCCCGACCAGCGTCGCCTGTTCGCACCGGACGGTGCCGAGCTGGTGCTGAGTCGTGGCGAGTTTTCCCTGTTGCTGGCGCTGGCCGAACGTCCCGGGCGGGTGCTGGGGCGTGAGCAGCTGCTGCAGTTGAGTCGCGGAGAAGCCAGTGACAGCGTGGACCGTGCCATTGACCTCGCGATCAGCCGCCTGCGCCGCAAGCTCGGGCAGGCCGCGTCCGGGGCAGAAGCCCTCGTGCAGACACTGCGCGGGGAAGGGTATCGCTTCGACGCTGAGGTACAGGTGCTGTGAGCAGCCGGTGGTCGACCACTCGCTGGATCGCGATGCTGGCGCTGGCCAGCCTGCTGCTGGCAACCCTGGCCAGCGTTGCAGTGGTGGGTTGGATGCCCCGGCCCGCGCCGCCACCGATGCGGCTGGACCATGCGATGCAGGTACTGCGTGGGGAACAGGCGCCGGCGTCACTGGGATTGCGCAGGGCGACGCAGGACGCGCCCCCCCAAGGTAGCGCCAGCGACTGGCTCGCGCAGCTGGCGGCCGCGCAGATGGGCATGCCGGCCGAGGATGTACGCCTGGCATGGACGGGGCAGGGCAGGGCGCCCGATGTGCAGGTCATCGAGGGTGGCGCGGTACTGGACGCCTCCGGTCGTGCTGGCGTGCTGAAATCACAGGCCGCGCTGCTGACCGCGATGCAGTGGCCGCCGTTTGAACTGGGGATGCGCCAGGCCGACGGCCGCTGGCGGGTGGTCGGCAGCGACCATAGTGACCTGGCGGCCTGGCGCCGCCAGGTGATGCTCGCCCTGTTGGGCGGTGCGATCCTGCTGGCGCCGTTGGCGGCGTGGGCGTCGATCCGGTTGGGGCGCCCGCTGCGGCGCCTGGCCGAAGCGAGCGCACGCGTCGACCTGCAGGCCGAGTCGCCATTGCCCGACGATGGCCCACGCGAAGTGCAGATGCTGGCCGCCGCGATCAGCACCGGTCGCGAACGCCTGCGGGTCCAGGCACAGGACATGACCCATATGCTGGCGGCAGTGGCGCATGACCTGCGCACGCCCCTGACCGGCCTGCGCCTGCGCGCCGAGTTCGCTCCCGCACCACAGGCCGCCCGGATGGTGGCGGACATCGAACGCATGGACGCGATGATCGAGCAGGTGCTGGACTATGCACGCGGCGAGCTGCAGCCCTTGCAGATGCGCTCGCTGGATCTGGCTGCCCTGCTGCAGGAATGCCTGCAAGGGGCGCTGCTGCGCGGGGTCGACATTTCGCTTCAGTGCCCGGATACGCTGCCGTGGCATGGCGATGCGCTGCTGCTCCGGCGCGCGGTCGACAATCTCATCGACAACGCCGAGCGTTACGCGGGCGCCGTGGAGCTGCATGTCGCCGTGTGGGGACATGGGGTGCAGCTGGATGTGATGGATCGCGGACCGGGCATCGCCGAAGCTGATCGTGTCCGCCTGCTGCAACCGTTCCAGCGCAGCGAAAGCTCGCGCAGTCGCGCTACCGGTGGGACCGGGCTGGGACTGGCCATGGCCGCCAACGTGGCCAGGCGTCACGCAGGCGAACTGCAGCTGCTGCACCGCGAGGGTGGCGGGCTGATCGCGCGCCTGCTGCTGGGAAAGCTCCCCTGATATCGGCTGTGATTTACAGGTAGCGGCTATCCGGTGATATGATTAGGCGCCTAACCATATCGCGTTCGTGAGATGATCGAAGCCAAGCATCAGGCCCTTCTGGAGGAATCGCAGCGACGCGGCCACGCCAACATCGCGCAACTGCGCCTGTGCTTCCAGCTGCTCTCGTTGTCCTCGTCGATCGATCGCGACTGCGCCGCGCGGCTGGCACCGCATGGGCTCAGCGAGGGCCGCTTCGTCGTGCTGTTCCTGCTGCACGGGGCCGGTGGCACGCTGCCGCCGCACCTGCTGGCCGAGCGTGCCGGCGTGACCCGTGCCACCATCAGCGGCCTGCTCGATGGCCTGCAGCGTGAAGGCCTGCTGCAGCGTCGCAGCGATGACGGGGATGGCCGCCGTCTGCAGATCGTATTGACCGCACCGGGAAAGCGCTTGGCCGAGTCGTTGTTCGAGCAGCACACGCAATGGATCAGCGGCCTGTTCGACGGCCTGGATGCGGGTGAACAGCAGCAGCTGTCGCAGCTGCTGCACAAGGTCTGGCAGCACACGGACGGCGGGCGGGAATCGGCAGCATGAGCACGCCCGTTCCTGCGCAAAGGCTGCATGCACTCAACAGTGGCAGCGCTGCTGCCACCCATCTGGCCGAATGCCTGGCCGTGGATTTCACCGCGCTGCTGCAGGTGGTGGCGCCTGCCCTTGAGCCGGAATCGCTGCAATGCATGCGCGATGCCTCAGGCAAGGGCATCACCCAGCGCATGGCGCTGGCGGCGCGGTTGCTGCACGAAGCCGGACAGGGGGAGCCTGCGCGCTGGCAGGCGCATGCGTCAGACACGGTGCGTGGCTGGGCCTGCTACCTGATCGGAAGCGACGCCAACGCGACGCTGCCGGCCAAGCTGCAGGCGATGCGACCACTGGCTGACGACCCGCACTTCGGCGTGCGCGAATGGGCGTGGCTGGCGCTGCGTGCCGACATTGTTGCCGCACCACTGCAGGCGCTGGAGTACCTGCAACCATGGACGCAGGAAGGATCGCCGTACCTGCGCCGCTTCGCCTGCGAAGCGCTGCGCCCGCGCGGCGTGTGGGCCACACATGTCGCGCTGTTCAAGCGGCAGCCGGAACTTGCAGAGGCGATGCTGGAAGCACTCGCCGACGACCCGGAGCGCTATGTGCAGGACTCGGTCGGCAACTGGCTCAATGATGCCGGCAAGACACAGCCGCAGTGGCTGCGTGCGCTGTGCGCGCGCTGGCAACAGCAGCACCCTGGTGATGCCAATGCCTACATCCGCAAACGCGCCATGCGCTCGCTCCGGTAGTGCCGGCCGCTGGCCGGCAACCCCCCAAACCTTCAAGGAAGAAGCAGCATGTCGCACACCTTCATCGAGCTCTATACCGCCACCCCCGCCTGGACCACGCTCCAGCCCGAGCAGCGGAATGCCTTCTTCGCCCGTATCGGTGCAGGCATGCAGCAGTTCGATCCGGTCCGCATCACACCGCTGGCGATGGGCCGCATTGCCAGGGGCGTACAGCACGGCAGCGATGAGCAGTTCTATGCGGTCTGGCGCTGTGCAAGCCGCGCGGACGCCGATGCGCTGGTGGCCGGCATTGCCGCCACCGGTTGGCATCAGTACTTCGCCACCATCAACGCCGTCGGCGCAGACGATGGGATGGGGCAGCACCTTGCCGACCTGGCCGCCTTGTAGCAGCGTCTCCGGACGCGCATGGCACATGCGCCTGTCACCCGGACGCGGTAAACAGGACATTGCCCATGTCCATCCGCAGGGAAGTTGATCATGCAGAGCACGCTCCAGGTCACGCTGTTCGGCCCGCTTGGCGACAGCCCGGCATTGCAGTTGCCGGGGCGGGAAGGGCCGTCGGTGGCCATCCCGGAGGCGGCCCTGCGGCGGTTGGTCTCCGACCTCTACACCACCCGTTCCCTGCTCAATCCCGAGCAGCTGGACGAGGCCAGGCAGGAGCTGGACCGCGTGCTGGAGCGCTGGGCCGACATCCACGAAGGCCTGTTGCTGGACGTGGAAGTGCATGGCAAATGAGCAGCTTTGCGTGGCTGCTGCCGCGTGGGCAGCGCCGGCGCGCGCCTCGCTGAACCGCACCCGCGGTTGCGGATGAAACATTTTGCACTGCGCAAAAGCTGTGCTATCAATACACCCCATGAACGCAGCCGCCACCCGCTTTTACTGGTATTACTTTCCGAAGCCACTGGCGGAGGAAGGACTGCGCTCACCCTGAAGAAAGCTTCAGACGCATTCCCGAAAGCCGCCAGCGAACCTGGCGGCTTTTTTCATGCCGCCACGCTGGGGACCCCAACGTTCCGGAGATCTCCTGCAATGCCCCCGCACACCGACGACCTGCGCATCCGCACCATCGAACCGCTGACACCGCCTGCCCAACTGCTGGCGATGCTGCCCTGTGACGATGAAGCCTCCGACACCGTCAGCGCCTCGCGCGCGGCCCTGCACCAGATCCTGCACGGCCGTGACGACCGCCTGGCAGTGGTGGTGGGCCCGTGCTCGATCCACGACCCGAAGGCCGCCATCGAATACGCCCAGCGCCTGAAGCCGCTGCACGACGCGCTGGCCGGCGAACTGGAAATCGTCATGCGTGTGTACTTCGAGAAGCCGCGCACCACGGTGGGCTGGAAGGGCCTGATCAACGACCCGGACCTGGACGGCAGCTTCAGGATCGACAAGGGCCTGCGCATTGCCCGCGGCCTGCTGCGCGACATCAACAAGCTCGGCCTGCCGGCCGGTGTCGAATTCCTCGATGTGATCTCGCCGCAGTACATCGCCGACCTGGTGGCGTGGGGCGCGATCGGCGCGCGTACCACCGAAAGCCAGGTGCATCGTGAGCTGGCCTCGGGGCTGTCGTGCCCGGTCGGCTTCAAGAACGGCACCGATGGCAACGTCAAGATCGCCGCTGACGCGGTGGGTGCGGCGTCCAATCCGCATCACTTCCTGTCGGTCACCAAGCAGGGCGGCACCGCCATCGTGTCGACCACCGGCAATCCGGATTGCCATGTGATCCTGCGTGGCGGCAAGCAGCCGAACTACGACGCCGGCAGCGTCGCCGACGCCTGCCAGGTGCTGGCCAAGGCCAAGCTGCCGACGCGCCTGATGATCGACGCCAGCCACGCCAACAGCCTGAAAAACCCCGAGAACCAGCCGAAGGTGATCGAGGACATCGCTGTTCAGCTGGAAGACGGCGAACAGCGCATCGTTGGCGTGATGATCGAGAGCCATCTGGTCGGTGGCCGCCAGGAACTGGTGGAAGGCCAGCCGCTGGTCTACGGCCAGAGCATCACCGATGGCTGCATCGACTGGGACACCACCGTGACGGTGCTGGAGCGTCTGGCTGCGGCCGTGCGCGCCCGTCGCGACGTGAAGGTGTCCGAAGCAGCCTGATCGAAGCCGCCTGAGTGCGGCACGTGTGTGGATGGCGGCCAGCGCCTGCGGGGGTGCGGCCGCGATCAGGGTCGGTCGGAGTTGGAGGCCGGCCCATCTGCACCGGCGATGCGCCTGGCGCTGCGCATGAGCGACAGCGCCAGGTACATCGCCGGGGTGGTGATACCGCTTCCTGTAGCGTCGAGCCATGCCCGACCTGCGCGCGAAGCGCGTTGGTTTGCTGCAAAGAGCAGTCGAGCATGGCTCGACTTTACGAAGAGGCTCAATGCACTTCGTCGTGGTACACGAACTTCGGCATTTCCCAGCGGTAGTGGATCGCCAGCAGGCGCAACGCGAAGCCGCCGCCGAGGCAGCACAGGATCGCGGTGGCATCGGCCACGCCCCAGTGCAGCAGCAACAGATAGGCCGCGCCGGTCAGCAGCGCGATGATCGCGTACAGCTCCTTCTGGAAGATGAGTGGCACCTCGTTGCAGAGGATGTCGCGCAGCACCCCGCCGAACGCGCCGGTCAGCATGCCGGCGATCAGCACGATCGGCATTGCATGGCCGGCTTCGCGCGCGATCGAGCAGCCGATCAGGGTGAAGGCGATCAGGCCCAGCCCGTCGAGCACCAGGAAGGTGCGGCGGAAGTGATGCATCCAGCGCGCCACCCAGGTGGCGATCAGCGCCGCGCATACGGTGAAGCCCAGGTACTCGGGATGCTTCACCCAGCCCAGCGGATAGTGGCCGAGCAGGATGTCGCGCAGCGAGCCGCCACCGAGGGCGGTGACGCAGGCGATCATGACCACGCCGAACAGGTCCATGCGGCGGCGGCCGGCGGACAGTGCGCCGGTCATGGCTTCGGCGGAAATGGCGATCAGGTAGATGATGGACAGCAGCATGGGACAGGCTCCGGGCGCGGTGGGGCCGGCCATGCGCGACCGCCGCCACTGCCTGCGCAATGACGGGATGACGATGACCGGTGCCGCTCCCGCTGTCCTTTTGCCTGAGAGTTCAGCGGCATGGGCCGCGTGCCCCTTCGGCGGATCGTCCCGGGCATGCCCGGTGACCTCTCTCCAGCTCGGCGAGTCGAATGCATGGTTGGTGGGATTCCAGCCCACCGGCCTGAGCGATCATGGGAGCCTGCGCCTTCGGCGGGCGCCAGCGCGGCGCCTCTCTCCTGCATTCGGGTGCCAGTATATCCGCTGCAGTGCAGCACGGCATAATCCAGGCATGGCCTCGTCCGTCCGCCCGTGGTTCCTGTACCTGCTCGAATGCCGCGATGGCAGCTATTACGCCGGCATCAGCACCGATGTGGAGGCGCGTTTCGCCGCCCACCAGGCCGGCAAGGGCGCGCGCTACACCCGGGCCCGGCCGCCGCTGCGCGTGCTGGCCGTGCGCAAATACCCGGACCGGGCCGCCGCCTCGCGGGCCGAGTGGCAACTCAAGCAGCAGCCCCGCGAACGCAAGCTGGCCTGGCTGCAGGCAACGGATCCTGCGCTTCTGTAGAGCCGAGCCCACGCTCGGCTGTTGTTCCGTCTGCCCGATGCGGGAGCCGAGCACGGGCTCGGCTCTACAGTAGATCCACGCCCTGCGTGGATGGGCTACCCGGCCCATGCGATGATCGCCCCGCGCCCAGAGCCGGAGACCCGGATGTCCACGATTGCCCTGCTGTTCGCGCTTTCCGCATCAACGAGCCCTGCCGCCGACGCCGCCACGATCGCGGCCATCGAAGCCACCTGCCACGACTACGTCGATGGCCAGCTGGAGGCCGACCCGCAGCGCGTCGCCCGTTCCCTGCATCCGGACCTGGCCAAGCGCGCTGTGCTCGGCGATACACCCGACGAGCGCCTGGGCCTGCGCCGGATGTCGAAGGAAGAGCTGGTCTCGTTGACGAAACAGGGCGCGCTGAAGACCCCGAAGGATCAATGGGATCGCCGCTGCACGGTGCTGGACGTGACCGGCAACGCGGCCTCGGTGCGGCTGGAAACCCCGTGGTTCGTCGACTACTTCCACATGGGGCGTTTCGACCAGCGCTGGGTCATCGTCAACGCACTGTGGTACCCGAAACCGAAGGCGCACTGAGCGATGCGTGCCGCCGGCAACGCATGGATCTCCGTCGTCGTGCTGGTCGCCGGCATCGCGCTGCTGCCTGGCCTGCTGTATCTGCTCGGGCTGGCATTGGTGGACGGTCGGCCGAAGCCGGCCGACCGCGCGCCCAGTGGCGTGGCTGCGTGCAGCGGTGAGCCACGGGCGGGATACCAGCCGATGAACCCCTGGCGCTTCACCGCCCAGTTCTTCGACAAGGACGGGATGAAGAACAAGGTGCCTGAAGTGGAGCGGGAGGCCTTCTGGATTGCCCGGCGCCACCTGTGGCGGCAACCTCGGCGCGGCATGCTGCGCTGGCATCTCAGCAGCACCGCGTTGGCGATCTGGATCACCCGGCATTGGAGTACCGCGCAGATTGCGGACACCGCGAGGAAGGAGGACTTCTGCCGGAAGTAGATCCACGTCATGCGCGGATGCGGTAGCCGGCGTCGGGTCCCATTCCGGCGGAAAGGGCCCTGACCCCTGGAAAGGCCCCGGGAAGCCCTAGCGCTTCGGCCGCCGGTCGTCCTGATCATCACCGAAGATGATGCGCGCGCTGCGCTGGTAGCTCCAGTACGCGACCGCCCAGTTCAGCAGCACCACGATGCGGTTGCGGAAGCCGATCAGGAAGAACACGTGCGCGGCCAGCCAGAACCACCAGGCCAGCACGCCGGAGAGCTGCAGCCGGCCCAGGTGCACGATCGCGGCCATGCGGCCAATGGTGGCCAGGTTGCCGTAGTCGGCGTACTTGAACGGACCGGGCTCGGGCTTGCCGTGCAGGCGTGCACGGACCACCTCGGCCACGTACTTGCCCATCTGCTTGGCTGCGGGCGCCACGCCGGGAACCGGCTTGCCGTCGGCCTGGCTCAGTGCGGCCAGGTCGCCGGCCACGAACAGCTCCGGGTGATCGGGCAGGGTCAGGTCCGGCTGCACCTGCACGCGGCCGGCGCGGTCCAGCGGCACGTCCAGCGTGCGCGCCAGTGGTGAAGCGGCCACGCCGGCGGCCCAGACCACGGTGCGGGCCGGCACGAACTGCTCACCGAGCTTGAAGCCCTGGCTGTCGATGTCGCTCACCGGGATACCGGTCAGCACTTCCACGCCCAGCTTTTCCAGCTGGCGGCGCGCCTTCAGCGAAAGCACTTCCGGGAACGAGGACAGCACGCGCGGCCCAGCCTCGACCAGCCGCACCTTGGCGCTGGCCGGATCGATGTGGCGGAATTCGTTGCGCAGCGTGTGGCGCGCGATCTCGGCCAGCGTGCCGGCCAGTTCGACGCCGGTGGGACCACCACCGACGATGGCGAAACTCAGCCACGCCGCCTTCCTGGCCGGGTCCGGTTCGGCCTCGGCGCGTTCGAACGCCAGCAGCAGCTTGCGGCGCAGTGCAATGGCATCGTCCAGCGTTTTCAGGCCAGGGGCATCATCGGCCCACTGGTCGTTGCCGAAGTAGGCGTGGGTAGCGCCGGTGGCCAGCAGCAGGCTGTCGTAGTCCAGCGTGCTGCCATCGGCCATGCCGATCTGCCGTGCCTGCTTGTCGATGGCGACCACTTCGCCGAGGCGGACTTCCACGTTGCGCTGGTGGCCGAGGATGTGGCGCAGCGGTGCGGCGATATCCGGCGCGGACAGGCCGGCGGTGGCCACCTGGTACAGCAGCGGCTGGAACAGGTGATGGTTGCGGCGGTCGACCAGGGTGATGCGTATGCGCTCGCGGGCCAGGGCACGGGTGGCCCAGAGACCGGCAAAACCGCCGCCGACAACGACCAGGTGGGGAACGCGCTCGCGACTCATCGACTCACTCCAGTGGGGGCATTGGGGGAAGCGCCTGGCATCTTCGCACGGCGGCCACCTGTCACGTCAGCGCCTGGGTGGATCGGCGATACTCGGGTTCAGGCAACCGCCCGCGAGGAATCCATGAGCGAACCGGAAAAGCGCATCGCCCTGTTGATCGATGCCGACAATGCGCCGGCCTCGAAGATCGACGAGGTCCTGGCCGAAGTCGCCCGCTATGGCGTGGCCAACGTGCGCCGTGCCTACGGCAACTGGAAGAGCCCGCGGTTGAAGGGCTGGGAAGCGGTGCTGCACGAATACGCGATCCGCCCGATCCAGCAGTTCGCCTACAGCAAGGGCAAGAATGCGTCGGACATGGCGATGGTGATCGATGCCATGGACCTGCTGTACGCGCGCAACCTTGATGGCTTCGCCATCGTGTCGAGCGATGCCGATTTCACCCCGATGGTGATGCGCCTGCTGACCGACGGCGTGAAGGTGTATGGCTTCGGCGAAAAGAAGACGCCGGAACCGTTCGTCAACGCGTGCTCGAAGTTCACCTACCTGGAAGCGCTGGGCCAGACCCACGCCAGCGTGCCGGATGCCGAGCAGGCATCGAGCGAACAGGCATCGAACGAGCCCGTCGCCAATGATGATGCACGCCCGCGCAAGAGCGGGGCGGAGATGCGCAGCGACACCCGGCTGGTGAAGATGCTGCGCCGCGCGGTGTCCTCGGCCGAGGGCGAGGATGGCTGGTCGCACCTGGGGCCGGTCGGCAGCCAGATCGGCAACCAGGCCTCGTTCGATCCGCGCAACTATGGCTACGGCAAACTCAGCGATCTGCTGGCGGCGATTGGCCTGTTCGAGCTGAAGAAGGACGGCAAGTCGTCCTACGTGCGCGCGCTGCCAAAAAAGAACCGGTAGTGCCGGCCGCCGGCCGGCAGCGCGCAGGCGCCCGATCCCGCATCCGGCACGCACATCTCCACTCCAATCAGGCGTATCGTTGCCGCTCGCATTGCCAGCAAGGAAAACCCGCATGTTGAAGATCTGGGGCCGCCGCAATTCCAGCAACGTCCGCAAGGTGCTGTGGTGTGCCGAGGAGATCGGCCTGCCGTACGAATCCATCGAAGTCGGCGGCAGCCATGGCGGCACGCAGACGCCGGAGTACCAGGCGATGAATCCCAACGGCCTGGTGCCGGTGATCGAGGACCACGGCCTGCCGCTGTGGGAATCGAACACCATCGTGCGTTACCTGAGCGCGCGCTATGCGCTGGGCACGCTGTACGCCGAGGACCCGATGGAGCGCGCGCAGGCCGAAAAGTGGATGGACTGGAGCACCTCGCGGATGGCGCCGCTGTACAGCGACCTGGTCTGGGGCATCATGCGCACCGCGCCGGCCGACCGTGACGAAGCGCGCATCAGCGCGGCCATCGTCCGTGCCGGTGACTACCTGGCGATGGCCGATGCCACCCTGGCCACGCAGCCATGGCTGTCGGGCGGGACGTTCGCGATGGGCGACATTCCGCTCGGCTCGCTGGTGTACGCCTGGTATGAACTGCCGATCCAGCGCCCGGACCTGCCGCACCTGGCCGAGTGGTATGCGCGCCTGCGTGAGCGACCGGCCTACCAGCGCGGCGTGATGTCGCCGCTGACGTAAGCGAAGGCGTCCGGGGTCAGAGCCCTTTTCTGCGAAAAGGGATCCGACCCCAGGGCATCGGGGTCGGATCCCACCCGACGGGTGGGCTCTGACCCCTCAATAAAGATCCGTTGGATCCACATCCAGCGACCAGCGCACCTTGCGTGCTTCCGGCAGCGCGTACAGCTGCGGAACCAGTTGCGAAAGCACGCCATGCAGCGGCGGCCGCTGCAGGGCAGACAGCAGCAGCTGCGTGCGCTGGTAACCGGCCCGCCGCGGCATCGGCGCCGGCATCGGCCCGTAGGCCTCGACCACGTTCTGTTCGCCCAGCAGGTGCCGGGCTGCCAGCAGGAATGCATTGGCATGCTCCACCTGCTGCGCTTCGGCGCGCATCAGCGCCAGATGCGCGAAGGGCGGGAATCCGGCCGCCTGGCGCTGGTTCAACTCGGCTTGCGCGAACGGATGGTAGCCACCGCTCACCAGGGTTTCCAGCAGCGGGTGCCCGGGGTGATGGGTCTGCAGCCAGACCTCGCCCGGGTCGCGCGCACGTCCCGCGCGGCCGGCCACCTGGATCAGCTGCTGCGCCAGTTTTTCGCTGGCGCGGAAGTCGGCCGAGAACAGGCCCTCATCGATACCCACCACCACCACCAGGGTCAGCTTGGGCAGGTCGTGGCCCTTGGCCAGGATCTGCGTGCCGACCAGGATGCCGGGCTGGTCGCCCAGTTTCGCCAGCTGCTGTTCCAGCGCGTCGCGCCGTGAGGTGGTGCCGCGGTCGATGCGCACCACCGGGAAGTCGGCGAAGGCCGCAGTGAGATGTTCTTCCAGGCGTTCGGTACCGATGCCCTGCGGTTGCAGTGCCAGGCTGCCGCAGGCCGGACATGCCAGCGGCGCCGGTTGCAGCGCGCCGCAGTGGTGGCACTGCAGGCGACGACCGCCACCATGCACGGTCATCGGCGCATCGCAGCGCTGGCATGGCGCGGTCCAGCCGCAGTCGTGGCACAGCAGCACCGGTGCGTAGCCGCGGCGGTTCTTGAACACCAGCACCTGCTGGCCACGCTGCAGATGCTCCCCGATGCCGGCCAGCACATCGGCCGAGAGGCCGTCATGCAGCGGGCGCTTGCGTACATCGAGGATGCGCACGCGCGGTGGCCGCGCATCGCCGGCGCGCTGTTTCAGGCGCAGGTGGGTGTAACGCCCGGCGTAGGCGTTGTGCAGGGTTTCCAGCGAGGGCGTGGCACTGCCCAGCAACACCGGAACGCCCAGCGACTTGGCCCGGACCAGGGCGAAATCGCGCGCGTGGTAACGGATGCCGTCCTGCTGCTTGTAGCTGCCGTCGTGTTCCTCGTCGACGATCAGCAGGCCGGCCTGGGGCAGCGGCGTGAACACCGCTGAGCGGGTGCCGACGATGACGCGCGCTTCGCCGCGTGAGGCCGCTGCCCAGACGCGCGCGCGCTCGTTGTCGTTCAACCCCGAGTGCAGCGCATGCACGGCGATGCCGAGGCGGCCACGGAAGCGTGCCAGGGTCTGCGGGGTCAGGCCGATTTCCGGCACCAGCACCAGCGCCTGCCTGCCCTGCGCCAGGCAATGGATGATCGCCTGCAGGTAGACCTCGGTCTTGCCGCTGCCGGTCACGCCATCCAGCAGGAACGGCCGGAAGCCGTCGGCGGCATTGATCGCGGCCACCGCCTCGGCCTGGTCCGGGTTGAGCGTGGGACCGGGCAGTGGCTGCGCGTGTTGGGGGGCCACGCTCAGCGCAACCCGCTCGGCCAGCCCGCGCTTGGCCAGGCTGCGCGCGGCGGTGCGCCAGTCCTGCATGCGTTCGCCCAGCACGTCCTCATCCACGATGGCTTCGGCCAGCAGCTCGGCCAGTTGCCGTGGACGGCTGCCGGCGCGCAGCTTTTCACGCTGGGCGTGGCCTTCGGTGGTCAGCTGCCAACCCCAGTGGTGTGTGTCGGGCAGGACCTCGCCATGGCGCAGCGGGCCGGGCAGGGCGGTGCTCAGCACCTCGCCCAGTGGCGCATGGGTGTAGCGCGCCAGCCATTGCAGGCTCTGCCACAGTTCCCCCTGCAGCAGCGGCTGCGGGTCGCACCAGGCCAGGGCCTGGCGCAGTCCCTGGCCGTCGTCGGTCTGGCCGTGCCCCACCACCACACCGACCAGCTCCCGGTTGCCGAACGGCACCTTCAGGCGGCAGCCGACCGCGACCGCCGGTGCATCGCCCTCCGGCGACAGGTAGTCGAACAGGCGGGGCAGGGGGACAGGCAGGGCGACCTGCAGGGTCGGAATCGGTGAAAGCATCGGGCCAGTGTAACGGGCCATGCGCGCGCGAGCGGCAGCAGCGGGAGCGGCGGGGCGGCGCCCGTTGAATCATAAATGTCACCTAAATATCGGTGTCCATTGGAGATTCAGTCTTATCCACATGTTCTGTGGATAACGTTGTGCGTTAACGGCCATCGGAAACGTAGAAGGCCGATGGCGACGGCCTCACGCTTGGGTTGGTCAAAAAATCGCCACACAACAAAAGGCAATAAAATCAATATCTTAAGTGTGAAACAATGCTGAAACAGAGTGAATTCAGCCCGAAGCCACAGTTTTCGCCGGAGGGGGCGTGGTGCTGTGCACAACCTGCAGCACGAAGTGCCTGTGGGCGCAAGTCCTACGGGCGTCGATGGCCTGCCGCTATCATGCCGGCAGACCTTTGGAGTGACCGATGACGGCTGTGCCCGCCCCTGTTTCCTCGACCGCGGCCGGCGCGCTGTCGGCGTTCCTGCGTGGCGTCGAGCGCCGTGCCCTGGTGGTCGCTGAACTGCAGTGCGGCGATGCCGCGCGTGCCGAGCAGACCCTGGTGGCGGTGATGCGCGCCTTTGCCGCAGTGGCCAGCGACCTGCCGATGGCGCAGTGGCCGACCCGCTTCTGGACCCTTCTGGGCCAGCGCCAGGCGCTGCGCGAGCCGGTGGGCGGGCAGTGGCTGCCGCCGTTGGCCGTGCTGGGCGCGATGCCGCCGCTGCCGCGCCTTGCGCTGCTGCTGCGGGTGGGTGGCAGCCTGGACGAGGGCATCGCCATGCGCGTGCTCGACCAGGACGAGGCCGGCTACCAGCACCTGCTGGCCGACGCCTGCCCGCGTGATGCCCACGGCCAGCCGGATGCCTCGGCCTGGCGCCAGTTGGCCGAACAGGTGCAGGCGCGTATCCGTGAGTTGCCGGCCGCGCGCCTGCAGCAGCTGCAGCAACCCGCCGCCGCGACCGCCCACAATGAAGCCCCGACCCCGAGCTGGCGCGCACCGCAGCGCGATGAGCGGGCGGCCGCCAATGGCAAGCGCCGTCGCACGAACGCCAAGCCACGTTGGCGCGGTCCGCTGATCCTGCTGGCGACCGTGGCGATACTGTTGGCCGCAGCGCTGGGCTGGCGCCACTGGCAGGGGCATTCCTTCGGCAGTGATGCACCGCTGCCGGAGGGGGTGGTGGGCGAAGCCGGTCCGGTGACGGTGGAAGCCCTGCCACCCAGCAAGGTCAACGCCACGCCGGATGCGACCACGGCCCAGGCCACGGACGACGCAGCGATGCTGGCCGATCGTGACTACCCGCTGGTTGCCGATGCCGACCTGTACGCGTGGACTGCCGCGGGCGGCCCGCTGCCGGTGGATGAATCGCAATCCAGGCCGAGCCGGCCGGAGCCGGCCAGTGCCACGCTGGAAACCGCTGCTGCCGATGAATAAGTCCGTGTTCGCCAGCCTGCTGCTGGCCCTGCCGTTGTCGCTGTCTGCCGCGCCGCAATCGTTGAACGTGCCGTTGCCGCCACCGACGTCGCCGACCACGCCGGTGGCTTCGCCAGCACCGTCGACGGCAGCACCCTCTGGCTTCGCCCAGCTCGATGCGCAGCAGCAGCGCCAGCGCCGCGCCGACTACGCCGCCTGGCGCGCGCTGCCGGAAGGAGAGCGCGAGCGCATCCGCCAGGCGGCTGCGCGATTCAATGCGCTGCCTGCGGACCAGCAGCAGCGCCTGCGCCAACAGTTCCGCGACCAGGACCAGGCGTTCCGCGACGGGTGGCGGCTGGGCCCGCAACTGGGCCTGGAATTCCCCAAGCTGCATGGCTTGTTCGGCTTCGTGCCGCCGGAACAGCGCGAGACCGCGCTGGCCGTACTGCGCCAGCTCAGCCCGGCGCAGCTGGCCCAGCTGACTCTGGTCGCGCAGCGAACGCCACCGCAGGAACGCGACGCAGTGCGCAGCGCTTTCCTCGCCGTGCCCGCCGCCGAGCGCGACAGCTGGCTCAAGCGCCAGGCCGGCCAGTAAAAAAGGGGACGGAGGGGATTAAGTCGCATCCGGCACTAGTGGGCCTGAAACGACTTAATCCCCTCCGTCCCCTTTTTGTGTGGGGCGGCTGAAACCCAGCATTCACGCCATGTCATGGGAATGCACGCGCCGCCCGCGTAAGATGGGCGCCCGCAACCCGGTGCCTGTGCCCTTCGCGCGCAACCGCAGTTCGCGTCAAGCACCTTATGTCTACTGCAACCTCCACGCCGCGCTTCAGCAAGGAAGTCGGCGCCACCGGTCTGCTCGCCCTGCCGCTTGTGCTGGGCCATGTGTCCACCGGTCTGATCTCCTTCGTCGACAACGTGATTGCCGGCCACCACGCCACGGCCACACTGGCCGCCGTCACCATCGGTACGGCGCTGCTGTGGCTGCCGATGCTGATTCCGATCGGCACCCTGATCTCGCTCACCGCCTCGGTGTCGCAGCTGCATGGCGCCGGCCGCGAGCGCGAGATCGGCCCGCTGTTCCGCCAGGCACTGTGGCTGGCCTTGGGGCTGGGCCTGATCATGTTCACCTTCCTCACCGTGGTGCCGCCGCTGCTGCCGTCGTTCGGCATCGCGCCGGACATCGTGCCGGGGGCGACCGCGTTCCTGCATGCGGTGCGCTGGGGCGGACCTGCGCTGACCCTGTACTTCTGCATGCGCTATCTCAGTGAAGGCATGCACTGGACGCTGCCGACGATGCTGCTCGGCTTCGGTGGCCTGCTGGTGCTGGCACCGATGGGCTATGTGCTGGCCAACGGCAAGCTCGGCTTCCCGGAAATGGGCGCCGAAGGCCTGGGCATCGCCTCGGCGGTGATGATGTGGCTGCAGGCGATCGCCTTCGCCACCTACCTGTGGTTCACCAGGCGCTTCGCCCATCTGCAGCTGTTCTCGCATTTCGAAGGGCCGCGCTGGAAGGCGATCTGGGACTTGCTGCGCACCGGCCTGCCGATCGGCATCACCGTGCTGATGGAGGGCGGCCTGTTCATCGTCACCGCGCTGCTGATCGGCCGCCTTGGTGCCAACGAAGCCGCTGCGCACCAGATCGCGATCAACGTCGCGCAGCTGTGCTTCATGATTCCGATGGGCGTGGCCGAGGCCACCACCGTGCGCGTCGGCCATGCGGTCGGCCGTGGTGACGGCTTCGGCGTGCGGCGTGCGGCCTGGGCCGGTTACGCGATCATCATGGGCACGCAGACGTTGTCGGCGGCGGTGCTGCTGTTCGGCCACGATGCCATCGTCGGTGTGTACACCAACGACCTGGCAGTGGCCGGCCTGGCCTCGACCCTGCTGCTGTACGCGGCCACCTTCCAGTTCCCGGACGGCATCCAGGTGCTGTCGGCCGGCGCGCTGCGCGGCCTGAAGGACACCCGCGTGCCGATGTTCATCGCCATGTTCGCGTACTGGGGCCTGGGCATGCCGCTCGGCGCCGGGCTCGGCCTGGGGCTGGGCATGGGCCCGCAGGGCATGTGGATCGGCCTGATCGTCGGCTTGACCGCCGCTGCCATCCTGATGGGCTGGCGCCTGCGCCGCAGCAGCCAGCGCATCGGGCAATCCGCGCTGTCCTGATCTTCCCGCCCGCCACGTTCACCCGTGACGGGCGATCCCCTGACTTGTGTCCGATGCTGCATCACGCGGCACCGGCTATGCTGGTACCACGGCAAGAAGCCATCCGGAGCGTTCCATGAATCAACCCGTGCCCCCGCTGCCCCCGGCGCGTCGCAACCCCGTCGCCAGTTTCTTCATCGGGCTGTGGGACGTCATGAACTTCACCCGCCGGTTGATCCTCAACCTGGTGTTCTTCGGCCTGCTGTTCCTGCTGCTGGTGATGTTCGTCATCGCCGCCGGCATGGGTGCCGGTGCCAGCAAGTCGCTGCAGGACCGCACGACGCTCGTGATCGCGCCGGAAGGCCGCCTGGTCGAGCAGTTCAGCGCCGACCCGGTCAGCCGCGCGCTGGCCAAGGCGGTGGGTGACAACGGCGCCGAGGAGATCCAGCTGCGCGATCTGCTGCGGGTGATCGAGTCGGCCAAGGAAGACAAGAAGATCGAGCGCGTGGTGCTGGAGCTGGACAAGCTGCAGCCGTCCGGTTTCGCCTCGCTGCGTGAGGTGGCCGCCGCGCTGCAGGACCTGCGCGCCTCCGGCAAGCAGCTGGTGGCCTACAGCGAGAGCATGGGCCAGTCGCAGTACCTGCTGGCCGCGCAGGCCGACGAGGTCTACCTGGACCCGATGGGTTCGGTCGTGCTCGAAGGCCTCGGCCGCTACCGCCAGTACTTCCGCACCGGCCTGCAGGACAAGCTGGGCGTGGACGTGCACCTGTTCAAGGTGGGCGAGTACAAGTCCGCGGCCGAGCCGTACGTGCTCGACGCGGCGTCGCCGGCCTCCAAGGAAGCCGACCTGTTCTGGATGAACGACGTGTGGCAGCGCTACCTGGGCGACATCGCCAAGGCCCGCCGCCTGGATCCGGCACAGCTGGCCGCCGGCATCGACACCCTGCCGGAAGGCATCGCTGCCGCCGGTGGTGACCTGGCCAAGTTCGCCCTGCAGCAGAAGCTGGTGACCGCGCTGAAGACCCGCGAGGAATTCGAGGATCTGATGATCGAGCGCGGCGTGGCCGACGAGGATGCCGACGGTGGTTTCCGCAACGTTGACTTCGGCCGCTACCTGGCCCTGCTCGACGCGCGCCGCAACCCGGTGGACTCGCGTCCGCAGGTGGCCGTGGTGGTGGCCGCCGGCGAAATCAGTGGCGGTGACCTGCCGGCCGGCCGCATCGGTGGCGAGTCGACCTCGGCGCTGCTGCGTGCCGCGCGCGACGACGACAACGTGAAGTCGGTGGTGCTGCGGGTGGATTCGCCGGGCGGTGAAGTGTTCGCCTCCGAGCAGATCCGTCGTGAAGTGGTAGCCCTGCAGGCCGCTGGCAAGCCGGTCGTGGTGTCGATGGGTGATCTGGCCGCTTCCGGTGGCTACTGGATCAGCATGAACGCCGATCGCATCTATGCCGATCCGTCGACCATCACCGGTTCGATCGGCATCTTCGGCATGGTGCCGAACTTCAGCCGCGCGCTGGACAAGATCGGTGTGCACACCGACGGTGTCGGCACCACCCGCTTCGCCGGCGCCTTCGATGTCACCCGCCCGATGGACCCCGCCGTCGGCCAGGTCATCCAGACGGTGATCAACAAGGGCTACGCGGACTTCACCGGCCGTGTCGCCGACGCCCGCAAGAAGCCGGTCGAGGCCGTGGACGAGGTCGCCCGTGGCCGCGTGTGGAGCGGTGCACAGGCCAAGGAACGCGGCCTGGTCGACGCCTTCGGTGGCCTGAAGGACGCGGTGGCCGATGCGGCCAGCCGCGCCAAGCTGGGCAAGGCCGATGCCTATCGCGTGCGCTACATCGAGAAGGCGGCCACGCCGTTCGCGCAGTTCGTCAGCGGTTTCGCCGGCAGCCGCGCCGGTGCCTGGATGCTGTCCGATTCGGGGATGGCGCGGATGATGCTGGCACGCACGATGCCGGAAGTGGACACTCAGTTGCGCTTCGTCGAGAACGCGGCCCGCGAGAAGGGCAATGGCGCTCCGGTGAAGGCGCTGGCGTACTGCTTCTGCGGATTCTGATCGGCAACGGTACCGAATGAAAACGCCCGGCTCTGGCCGGGCGTTTTCGTTCATGGGGTCGGATTCCTTGGCAGCACAAAGGTCTCTGACCCCACAGGTCATTGCGTCGCGTCGGCTTCGGCCTTGCGCTCACGCGCAGCGGCATCATCGACGGTTTTCTGCACGTCCTTGGCGCGGTCCAGCGGGTCGTTGATCGCACGCGACATCGCTCGTGGCACCGGTGGCTTCTCCGGGTTCGGCGTGGGCGGCCGCTGGCAGGCCGCCAGCAGCAGGCTGGCCAGCAGCGACGTGGACTGGATCAGGATGCGCATGGCGGCTCTCCGCGGTGGGCGTATGGCAAGTGTCGCATCCCCGGCCGAGCGCTGCCGTGAGCGCGTATCCTTGCGGCATCGAAACACAGCGGGCGCGGCCCCGGAGGACTCATGACCCAGCAACGGTGGCGCCTGGACGGCCAGACGGCCCTGATCACGGGTGCCAGCGCCGGTATTGGCCTGGCCATTGCGCACGAACTGGCTGGCCTCGGCGCCGACCTGATGATCGTCGGCCGCGACATCGACATGCTGGAAACGGCGCGCGACGAACTGCTGGATGTCTATCCGCAGCACCAGGTGCACGCGCTGGCGGCCGATGTCTCCGATGACGAGGACCGTCGGCAGATCCTGGACTGGGTGGAAGATCACAGCGATGGCCTGCACATCCTGGTCAACAATGCCGGTGGCAACGTCACCAAGGCGGCCACGGAATATTCCGAGGACGAATGGCGCAAGATCTTCGAGACCAACCTGTTCTCGGCCTTCGAGCTGTCGCGCTACGCGCATCCGCTGCTGGCCCGGCACGCGTCGTCGTCGATCGTCAATGTCGGCAGCGTGTCCGGGCTGACCCATGTGCGCAGTGGCGTGGTCTATGGCATGACCAAGGCGGCGATGCACCAGATGACCCGCAACCTGGCCGTCGAGTGGGCGGAGGATGGCATCCGGGTCAACGCGGTGGCGCCCTGGTACATCCGCACGCGGCGCACGTCCGGTCCGTTGTCGGACCCGGACTACTACGAGGAAGTGATCAACCGCACGCCGATGCGCCGCATCGGCGAGCCGGAGGAAGTGGCCGCAGCCGTTGGCTTCCTGTGCCTGCCGGCGGCCAGCTATGTCACCGGCGAATGCATCGCGGTGGATGGCGGCTTCCTGCGCTACGGGTTCTGATCTTCCAAAGGGTAGTGCCGGCCGCTGGCCGGCAACTGGAATCACTTGAAGATACTGCGATTGCCGGCCAGCGGCCGGCACTACCGGGTGGCTGTCACCCCGGTACCGGGCAGTTGCTGGCCTCCAGCACGCCCTGCAGCCGTTCGCGTTCCCCACGGGCGTTGTCGCGGTTTTCCGGCGAGGCGAACCGCTCACGGCCACGTGCGTCGCGGAAGCGTTGCTGCCAGCTGCTGCAGCGCTGCGCGTCCGGCAGTTCCTCGCAGCGGTCGCGCACCACTTCGCAGCCGGCGGCATTGACCGGCGTGGCGCCGCCCAGTCCCTGCACGGTCATCAGTTCGCAGCGCCCGGGGGCGGCTTCGTATTCGTGCAGGTAGCCACCGCCCTGGCTGTCGGTGCACTGGAAGATCGGTGGCAGCGGCGGCTTCGGCGGCGCATTGCTGTCCGGCGCGGCATCGGCCTGGCGTGGCAGCGATGCACTGTCGAGTATCAGATCGCCGCCTTCGCGTTCGACCATGCCAGCTTCCATGATCGTGCGTCCTTCCCCGGGGCGACGAGGCGCGGGTGCGGGAACGGACGGCGCAGTGGCCGCGGCCGGTCCGGGCGCGGCCGGCACGGGTGCCGCTGAGGCCGGCGCCGGCGGAGCACTGGCCGGCACCCTCACCACCTGCTGCTTGCTGCCGGCAGGGCAGGGCGTGCGTTGCAGGGTGGGCACATCGCTGCTGCTGGAGGTACAACGGTAGATCACCCCGTCGTCGGCCAACGCGTTGCCGGCGAACAGGCCCAGGGCCAGCCAGATCAGGTTCTTCATGCGCACAGCGTACATGCCCCGGCAGGCATCGCGCTCAGCGTTCGCAGTCCCGCGACAGGCGCGCGTCGATGCCACGCTGTTCATTGCTGATGGCGGTGCGCTCACTCTGCAGCGCGCTGTTGTAACGGCGGTCCAGTTCCCAGCGGCGGTCACGCAGGCGCGCACAGACGTCCTGCGGCGGCAGCGCATGGCAGCTGTCACGGACCAGCACGCTGCCGGCCGGCACCTGCACGCCGACGCCCACCGCAGGCGGCCGGTAGCCTGTGCCTTCGCCGATCGGCGCACCGACCGGCGTGCCGAAGCCCGGGCGTGGACCGGGATGGACCGCGCCGTGGTGCCCGTGCGGGAGCCACACGCTGGTCCACAACGGGACCCAGCGCGGATTGCCCTCGTTGCTGTCGCTGGTGTAGCGGCGACCGTCGTCGCTCACGCACTCGTACAACGGTTGTGGCGGCTGGATGTAGACGTGGCGGACTTCGCGATCGCGCATCACCGGAACCTCGCTGGGCGCCGCGGGAGGGGCGTCACTGCGCACCACCCGGGGTGCCGGATCGCGCGGGCGCTGCAGGTCACGCACCTCCTGCCGGCCGCTGCTGCAGGGCCTGTCCTGCAGGGCCACGGCGCCATTGCTGGCGACGCAGCGGTAGACGCGCACGTCCTCGGCGGCCGGTGCGGTCCATGGCAGCAGCAGGCACAGGCCCAGGGCGGTGCGCAGCAGGTTCATGGCGGCAGGGTGCGTGATTGTGCGTGGCAGTGCAATCGTCCGCTCAGGAGCGCAGCACGTTGCCGCTGAGCGCGTCGCGGATCGGGGTGGGCTGGGCCAGGCCGCCGGTTTCGCCATCGAGGATGCCATCGAGCAGGCGCAGCAGGCGTGGATCCAGCTCGGCACGGCTGCGTGCCGGTGGTTCACCAGCCAGGTTGGCGCTGGTGGAGACGAGGGGCCCCCCCCAGGCGCGGCACAGGGCGGCGACCAGCGGGTGCGCGCTGATGCGCACGGCGATGCCGCTGTGCTCGCCGGTAATCCAGGGCTGGGCGCGCGGACCGGCCGGCAGGATCCAGGTGTTGGCACCCGGCCAGCTGGCCAGCACCGCGCGCTGGCGGGCATCGGGCAACGCCTGCAGGCGCACCCAGCCCTCCAGCTGCGACAACTCGGCGGCGACCAGGATCATGCCTTTCTCGATCGGGCGCTGCTTCAGCCGCAGCACCATGTGCACCGCCGCCTCATGCGAGGGATCACAGCCCAGGCCCCAGACCGCTTCGGTCGGATAGGCGATCACGCCGCCGGCGCGGAGCGTGGCGACAGCAGAGTCCAGGGTGAGTTCTTTCATGGCGGCGACCGGCCCGACGTGGGCCCCCATTATCCCCCTGCGGCGTGCAGAAGGGGTGGACCTGGCCCGGTAGTGCCGGCCGCTGGCCGGCATCGGGTGCTTCTGGATGTTGCCGGCCAGCGGCCGGCACTACCCCTTATCCACGCATGGCGTGAATCTACTTCGCGGCTTTCTTGACGGCCTTCTTCGCCGGTGCCTTCTTTGCAGCGGCCTTCTTTACCACGGCCTTCTTCGCCGCCTTCTTGGCAGGCGCTTTCTTGGCTGCGGCCTTCTTCGGCGCCGCTTCCTTCTTCACCGCCGCCTTCTTGGCCGGTGCCTTCTTCGCGGCAGCCTTCTTGGCGCCGAAGCCCTTGCGCACGGGCTTGCCGGTTTCTTCCATCAGCTGCTGCACTTCGGCCAGGGTCAGCGATGCCGGCTCGCGATCCTTGGGGATCTTGCCGTTCATCCTGCCGTCGCTGATGTACGGGCCGAAGCGGCCGTTCAGCACCTGGATGTCGCTGCCCTCGAACTCCTTGATGATCCGGTTGCGCGCGATCTCTTCCTTCTCTTCGATCAGGAACACGGCGCGGGCCAGGTCGATGGTGTACGGGTCGTCTTCCTTCTTCAGCGAGGCATAGGTGCTGCCGCGCTTGGCGAACGGGCCGAAGCGGCCGATGCCGACGCTGACCGGCTCGCCGTTGTCCTCGCCCAGCGCGCGTGGCATCAGGAACAGTTCCAGCGCGTCTTCCAAGGATATGGTGTGCATCGACTGGCCGGGGCGCAGCGAGGCGAATTTCGGCTTCTCCTCGGCGTCCTCGGCGGTGCTGCCGATGGCGGCGTAAGGCCCGAAGCGGCCGAGGCGCACGCTGACCGGCTTGCCGGTCTTCGGGTCGGTGCCGAGCTCGCGCGCGCCACTGGCCTCGGCGCGGTCCACCGATTCCTTCTTGTCTTCCACCAGCTCCTTGAACGGCTCCCAGAAGCGGGCCATCAGCGGGATCCACTCTTCTTCGCCACGCGAGACGGCGTCGAGCTCGTCTTCGAGCTTGGCGGTGAAGTCGTAGTCCACGTACTGGGTGAAGTGGCTGGACAGGAACTTGGACACCGCGCGGCCGACGTCGGATGGGCGGAAGCTGCGGCCTTCCATTTCCACGTACTTGCGGAACAGCAGGGTCTGGATGATCGAGGCGTAGGTCGACGGACGGCCGATGCCGTACTCTTCCAGCGCCTTCACCAGCGCCGCTTCGGTGTAGCGCGGCGGCGGCTGGGTGAAATGCTGCTCGGCCTGGATGCGTTCCAGCGGCACGCGGTCGCCCGGCTTCATCGCCGGCAGCTTGCGGCCTTCGTCCTCGTCTTCGGCGCTCTTGTTGTCCTTGCCTTCCTCGTACACGGCCAGGAAGCCGGGCACCACCACGGTGGTACCGCTGGCACGGAACACGTGCTCGCTGCCAGCGGACAGGTCGACGCTGACGGTATTGAGCGTGGCCGGGATCATCTGGCAGGCGACGGCGCGCTTCCAGATCAGTTCGTACAGGCGGCGCTCGTCGTCGGTCAGGAAGCGCGCCACCTGGGCCGGGGTGCGCAGGGCCGAGGTCGGGCGCACCGCCTCGTGCGCTTCCTGGGCGTTCTTGGACTTGGTCTGGTAGGTGTTCGGCTGGTCGGGCAGCGAGGCGATGCCGTAATCACGGGCGATCACGTCGCGGATTTCGGCCAGCGCGTCCTGCGACAGGTTCACCGAGTCGGTACGCATGTACGAGATGAGGCCGACGGTGCCTTCGTCACCGATCGCCACGCCTTCATACAGCTTCTGCGCCACCTGCATGGTCTTGCGGGTGGTGAAACCGAGCTTGCGCGAGGCTTCCTGCTGCAGGGTGGAGGTGGTGAACGGCGGCGCCGGGCGGCGCTTGCGCTCCTTGCTGGCCACGTCGGTGACATGCAGCGAGCCCTGCGCGGCCTGCTGGATGCGCAGGCGGGCGGCTTCGGCGGTGTCGCCGTCGGTGATGGTGAACTGCTCGAATTTCTGCCCGTCCAGCTTGATCAGCTTGGCGTTGAAGTGCTGCGACGGGTGTGCGCACTCGGCGGCGATCGACCAGTACTCGCGGGCGATGAAGGCTTCGATCTCTTCCTCGCGCTCGACGATCATGCGCAGCGCCGGGCTCTGCACGCGGCCGGCGGACAGGCCGCGCTGGACCTTGCGCCACAGCACCGGCGACAGGTTGAAGCCGACCAGGTAGTCCAGCGCGCGGCGCGCCTGCTGGGCATCGACCAGGTCGCTGGCGATCGCGCGTGGCTGGCTGATCGCTTCCTTGATGGCGCGCGGGGTGATCTCGGTGAACACCACGCGCTGCATCGGCTTGTCCTTGACCAGCCCGCGTTCCTTCAGGATCTCGGCGATATGCCAGCTGATCGCTTCACCTTCGCGATCCGGGTCGGTCGCCAGCAGGATGTCGTCGGCGCCCTTGGCGGCCTTGGCGATCGCGTCGACATGTTTTTCGTTCTTGTCGATCACGTCGTAGTGCATGGCGAACCCGTTGTCCGGGTCGACCGCGCCTTCCTTCGGAATCAGGTCACGCACATGCCCATACGAGGCCAGGACGGTGTAGTCCTTGCCGAGGTATTTGTTGATCGTCTTGGCCTTGGCCGGCGATTCGACGATGAGCAGGTGCTTGGGCATGGCAGCAGTGTCTGTGGGGCGAGCCGCAGGGGAGGGGCCGCTAGGGTGGAGCAAACGGCCGCATTAGTGAAGCGGCCACGGACAAATCAATACGCTGAACGCCCGGTAGTGTGCCGGGCGTTCAGGTTTCACCTTATTAGAGGAATCACGCCCGGCCAGCCCCTGTCAAGCAGCCAGACGTGAGGATGGCCGTTCATGAGGCCATCTTGGCGATGAAGCCGACCGCGGCCACCAGCAGCACCAGGCCCGCCAGCACCAGCAGGCCGGTGAGCACCAGGATCACGATGGTGACCGTGCCCAGCTCATGGCGCTGCAGGTGCGGCTGGTCGGTGTAGGCCCAGCGGTCGACCACCAGGGTGTCGCAGATCATGTCGTGCAGGCCCTGCTTGCGCTCGGTGAAGGCGGCCATCAGGAAGCCGATGCCGAGGGTGAAGCTGCTCAGCAGCATGGCCCAGTAGCGGCCGAAGGCGCGGCCCTTGGTCAGGCGATCGCCGTTGCTGCGCACGACCTTGATGCCGACCGCCATCTTGCCCAGCGTGGCGCCACCCTGCGAGGAATGGAACCAGGTGTAGTAGGCAACGCCGATGGCCATGTTGATCAGCGCGCTGGCCACCTGCGCGACGATTTCGATGGAGGTCTCGCCGCTGCCCACCGCGCCCATGCTGGCGCCAAGCACCACGCCGATGATGGCGCCGATGATGCCGCCCGGAATGGCCAGCACGAAGTAGTCGATCATGTACGCCGCTACGCGCTTCCAGAAGCCTGCGTAGACCACCTCGCCGCCGATCACCGGCTGCGGGCCACCGGCACCGGAAGCGGCCGGGGCGCTGTAGGGCGAGCTGCTGAGCGCACCCGTGCCAGGCAGCGGTGCAGTGCCGTTGTCGATGGCGGCGTAGTCGCCGCGCAGGTCGAAGCCGCCGCTGGCGGTGGCCGTGCTGGCATCGGCCAGCGTCTGCAGGCCGAGCTCATCGACCACCTGGCGCAGTGCAGCCCACTGGGCCATGCCTTCGCGCCAGACCAGGGTGTCCAGGTTCAGTTCGCCCCGCTGGAAGCGCTGGCGGATTTCCTGGACCGGCAGCGGGCCCTGGCGTTGCTGTCCTTCGGCGTAGTACCACTCGGTCATTGCATGTTCCCTGTTGGATCGTCCTTGGAGGTGCTGCCGTGCACGTGGCTCAGCCGCGGCACGACGGCGGCAGGTACTTGTCGTCGCTTTCACCGCTGCATTCCCAGCGGCCGCTGTCGCGATCATATTCCAGCCACAGCAGGTCGCCATCGAGGCTCTTGCCGGGCACGGCCAGCGTTGCTTCGATGCCGCAGTGGCCGTTGTTGAAGCGGCCGATGTTCACCGCCGACAGGCCGGCCTGGGTGAAATCACCCGGCGCCGGGAAACCGGCATCGTTGGCACCGGGGCAGCGGCCTTCGTCGTCGGCGAAGTGCTGCACCTGCTGTTTCAGCGGCTGCAGGGCATTGACCGCGGTGGCAACCTTGGCACGCACGGTGTAGTCGTTGTAGGCAGGCAGGGCGATCGCCGCGAGGATGGCCATGACCGGCACCAGCACCAGCAGCAGGCCGCCGCCGATGATCGCGGTCAGGGCGCAGCCGGAGAGCTTCTTTTTCGGCGGCGGCAGCACCCCGGCCGGGGTCTGCGTGGCATAGGGCGTGGACGGTGGCAGCACCGGTGGTTGCGGCGGCGGCGGCGCAACCGGTTCCGGTTCGGGCTCCGGCTCGGGTTCCACGGCCGGTGCGGCGACGTCCAGCGCCGGCACGATCAGGCCCAGCTCATCGACCACGCTGCGCAACGGCTGCCATTGCGGCAGGCCGTCGCGCCAGACCAGGGTGTCCAGGGAGATCTGGTTGTTGCGGAACAACTCGACCAACTGTTCCGCCGGCAGCGGGCCTTGCTGCCGGTTGCCTTCTGCGTGGAACCACTCGCTCACGGGGACGCTCCTGAATGCGCTATGCCCCCAAGTGTACGGTCAGTGCAGGGGTTCTGGCTCGTCCATGAACATCTGCGTCTCCATCCAGGCGTAGGCCGCTTCGGAGCCGGGCTGGTTGAACAGCACCATCAGCACGACCCACTTCAGGTCGTCCAGGTCCAGTTCGTCCTGGTCCAGGGCCATCGCCCGGTCCAGCACCAGCTCGCGCTGGTCGGCGTCGAGGATGCCGTGCTGTTCCAGGTACAGCAGGAAGCCGCGGCATTCCACGTCCAGCTTGTCCAGCTCGGGGCCGTGGTAGATGCGCACGGGGCCATCGACCCGCGCCTGGGCCACGCTCGGCCGCTGCGCGGCCAGGGCATCGAGCCAGTCGAACGCCTTGTTGATCTCGGTGGGGCTGAAACCGGCCTGGATCAGGCCGTTCTGGAGCGAATCGCGGTCACGGATCAGGTCCGCATCTTCGCTGAAATAGTGTTCAAACAGGTACAGCAGTACATCCAGGATGCTCTCTTTCATTGCCCCTCGGCCTGCGTCGCGCGACGCTGTGGAGGTGAAGAAACTAGGGAGTTCGACAGTAGCGGCCGTGTACGCACACCACGATTCCCGCCAGTTCCATGGCCAGCAGCATGGAGGACACCTGTGACGCCGTCAATCCACAACGCGTGATCAGTGAATCCATACCGCTTGGGTTGTGGTCCAGCGCCCGCCACAAGCACTGGTAGTCAGGGTCGTCGGCCCAGCGCGCCGGCAGGAGCGCCGGCGGTGCCTGTTCAGTGGGGGTGGCCAACCGCGATTGCAAGCCCGGCAGCTGCTGGCGAAGGGCGGGGGCGAGCAGTTCCAGGACCTCCTCGGGGCGCTCGACCAGCGCCGCGCCCTCGCGGATCAGGCGATGGCAGCCGGTCGCGCGTGGGTTGAGCACCGACCCGGGCAGGGCACAGACCTCGCGGCCTGCCTCGGCGGCCAGGCGCGCGGTGATCAGCGCGCCCGAGCGCTGCGCGGCCTCGACCACCACGGTGGCCAGCGCCAGTCCGGCCACCAGCCGGTTGCGCGCAGGGAAGTGGCTGGGACGGGCAGCCGTGCCCGGCAGGTACTCGCTGAGCACCACGCCTTCGGCGGCGATCCGCGCCTGCAGCCGCGCGTGGCTGTCCGGATAGGCCCGGTCAGGGCCGGTGCCGATCACTGCCATGGTGCAGCCGCCGGCCTCCAGCGCAGCCTGGTGCGCGGCCGCATCGATGCCTGCGGCCAGGCCGCTGGTCACCGCCAGGCCGGCCTCGACGAAGCAGCCGGCAAAACGCGCGGCCAGTGCACGCCCGCCCGGGGTGGGCGTGCGGCTGCCGACCAGCGCCACCGAAGGGCGCCAGGCCAGGCAGGGATCACCGGCCACGAATAGCGCCAGCGGCGGGTTGGGTACCTCCAGCAGTGATGGCGGAAAGGCCGGATCGGTACACGGCAGCAGGTGATGGTTGTCCTGTTCCAGCCAGCGCCGGGCGGATGTCCAGGCCCGGGTATCGGGGCGTTCCAGGGCGGCGCACTGCTCCGGCGTGCAACCGTGCGCACGCCAGGTCGCAGTGCCTTGCGCGATGGCGGTTTCCGCATCGCCCGCGGCCTGCAGCAGGGCCCGTCGGGACGCCAGTGCGCCTCCCGCCATCAACAGGCGCAGCAGCGCCTCGTATGCATGTGTGGTCATCCCCCACTATCGGCCGCACACAACAAAGGCGCCCTAGGGCGCCTTCGCATGTGGCTGTCAGGTTTTGCCGGAGGTGCCTGCCGGCCCGCGGCCGGCACTCCAGTGGTGGCCGGGGCAGTCCGGCAACCGTTACTTCGCGTCCGGGTGCAGCGCGTTGTAACCCACCTGCACCGGCTTCACGCCCTGCATCACCAGCGCGTAGCTGACGTTGTCGAAGGTGCGGAACACCATCGCATGCGCGGCATATTCATCCGGCAGCGAGACCCGGCCTGCGCCGGTGCTGAGCGAGTCGTCCATGCGCGAGGAGGTCGGGTACTTCATGCGGTGCGCTACATGGCGGCCCGGGCGCCACAGCGAGAACACGGTGCCGTTGTCCACGCCCTGGGCACGGCCGGCCGAAATCGCGATCACGTCGCGTGGGCCACCGGCGGTGAACATGTCGGTGACCGCCAGCACGCGCACGTCCACGCCCTCGACACCCGCAGCGGGTACGTGGGGCACGAACTGCAGGTCGTACGGCCGGGCTTCGACCGGCACCAGGCGGTCGCCGGCGCGCACTTCGCGGCCGCCGACGTTCTTGTCCAGCACCAGCGTGGAGGCCTCGACCTTGCCGCCGGCGATCTGGGTGATGGTGCCGGTGGCGACCTGGGCCAGTTCGTAGCCGAGCACGCCACGACGTGCGTTGGGTGCGTTGTAGGCCTTCCACAGGTTGCCGCTGCCCGGGGTGACGTCGCCATTGGCGGTCAGGTCCTCGGTCGGCTTGGGCTGGGCGTAACGCACGGTCGGGCGTACCACGGCCCAGCGCTGGCCCACCTGGGCATCCGCCAGGCGCACGTAGACGGTGTCGCCACCGGACACGCGCAGGCGGCTGTCCTCCAGGCCGACGACGTAGGGCAGCTGCTTGACGCTGTCGACAACGCTCAGCTGCTTCAGGAACGGCTCGACCTGGGCCAGCGGAATGGCGTCGATCGGGGCCTCCTGGCGCGGACCGGCCTGGGACACGGTCACCCGGTCCAGGTAGGCCAGGCTCAGCACGTCACCTGGATAGATCAGGTGCGGGTTGGCGATCTGCGGATTGGCTTGCCAGATCTCCGGCCACAGCCAAGGCTTCTGCAGGAAACGTGCGGCGATATCCCACAACGTATCCCCTTTTCGGACCACATAGGTGTCCGGGTGCCCGCCATTCACTTCCACGGCGGTAGCATAGGCAGCCACGGTCAGCATCGCCGCGGCGACGACCGTACGAAAACGAAGCAACATAGGTGTGAAGCCCTGATTCCCCAACAGGTCCACGCACTATAGTCCAGAAACCGGGGCGCAAGGCAAGCGTTGGAGCTAGAATCTGCGACGTATGCCGGCGTGCCGGCCCCCTATCCGGAAACAGCCATGGCCCTTCTCCCCATTCTCGAGTTCCCCGATCCGCGCCTGCGTACCAAGGCTGCGTTGATCGACGCCGCCGAAGTCACCACGCCGGCCTTCCAGGAACTGATCGACAACATGTTCCTGACCATGTACGACGCCCCGGGCATCGGCCTGGCCGCCACCCAGGTGGACGTGCACAAGCGCTTCATGGTCATCGATGTCAGCGAAGAGAAGAATGAACCGCATGTGTTCATCAACCCGGAAATCGTCGCCAAGGACGGGGGCCGGGTGTACCAGGAGGGCTGCCTGTCGGTCCCGGGCATCTTCGCCGACGTGACCCGCGCTGACACCATCACCGTGAAGTACCTGGACCGCAACGGCCAGGAGCAGCAGCTGGAGGCCGGTGAAGTGCTGGCCACCTGCATCCAGCACGAGATGGACCACCTGGACGGCAAGCTGTTCATCGACTATCTGTCGCCGCTCAAGCGCGAGATGGTCCGCAAGAAGCTGGCCAAGCAGCGCAAGCACGTGGCGTGATCGCCAATCCGGGCCGCCCTCCGGGTGGCCCGTGCCTGCGCGACGCGCGCGGGCTGTACGGCGCCGGCCGACGGCGCCGTTTTCTTTCCTGCACGAATCCATCCTGCAAGTGGGGTAGCCATGAGGATTGTCTTTGCCGGTACGCCGGAATTCGCGGTGTCGTCGCTGCGCGCCGCGGCGCGCCACCACGAGGTCGTGGCCGTCTATACCCAGCCTGATCGCCCGGCCGGGCGCGGCCGTGGCCTGGCACCGTCGCCGGTCAAGCTCGAAGCCGTGGCCCGTGGCATTCCGGTCTACCAGCCCGAATCACTGAAGGATGAAGCTGCCCAGCGGCAGCTGCGCGACCTGCAGCCGGACCTGATGGTGGTGGTCGCCTACGGCCTGATCCTGCCCAGGGCGGTACTGGCGATCCCGACCCACGGCTGCTGGAACGTGCATGCCTCGCTGCTGCCGCGCTGGCGCGGTGCCGCGCCGATCCAGCGCGCGATCCAGGCCGGTGACGCAAAGACCGGCGTGTGCCTGATGCAGATGGAAGCCGGCCTGGATACCGGCCCGGTGCTGCTGCACCAGGAGCTGCCGATCGCGGCCACCGATACCGGCGGCCAGCTGCATGACAAGCTGGCCGAACTGGGCGCACAGGTGCTGTCCGACGGCCTGGGCCTGCTGCGTGCCGGCATCAAGCCGATCGCGCGGCCGCAGCCCGAGCAGGGCGTGACCTACGCGCACAAGCTGGACAAGGCCGAAGCCCGCCTGGACTGGGCGCAGGACGCCGATGCACTGGCGCGCACCGTGCGCGCCTTCAATCCGTGGCCGATCGCCGAGGCCACGCTGGCCGGCGAGCGCGTGCGCATCCACGGCGCGATCGCTCTTGACCTGGCCCACGGCCAGGCGCCGGGAGCGGTGCTGGCGGCCGGCCGCGATGGTATCGACATCGCCTGCGGCCAGGGCGCGCTGCGCCTGCGCACGCTGCAGCGCGAAGGCGGCAAGGCGATCACCGCCGCCGACTACCTCAATGCCCGCCGCGACCTGCACGTGGGGGCATAAGCGGTGTCGAAGCAGAATGATTTCTCCGTCGCCAAGGCGGCGCCGGGCGCGGCCACCCGCATGCTGGCCGCACGCGTACTGGCGCAGGTGTTCACCCGTGGCCGCTCGCTGAAGGCGGAACTGGCCTGGGCACTGCCCAAGCTGGCCGACAGTCGTGATCGGGCCTTGCTGGAAGCGCTGTGCTTTGCAGTCCTGCGCCGCCGCAGTACCTACGACGCTGCCTTGCAGTCGTGGATGCAGAAGCCGCTGTCGGCGCGTGATGCCGACCTGCGCACGTTGCTGATGGTGGGCTTCGCGCAGCTGGACGTGCTGGAACTGCCGGCGCATGCGGCCCTGTCGGCCACGGTCGACGCCGCCCGCGCGCTGGGCCGTGAGCGCCAGGCCGGGCTGGTCAACGCGATCCTGCGCCGCGCGCAGCGCGAGGGGTTCCCGGAGCAGCCTGCGCGTGACGCCTTTCCGGCGTGGCTGGCCGATGCCGTCGAGCGCGACTGGCCGTCCCAGGCCCAGGCGATCTTTGCTGCCAGCCTGCAGCCGGCGCCGCTGTGGCTGCGTGCCAACCGCCAGCAGGGGGGGCGTGACAAGGCGCTGGCCACGCTGGCCGAGGCCGGCATTGCTGCCGAAGCCAGCCCGCTCAGCGCCGACGCGCTGCGCCTGGTGGCGCCCATCGCGGTGAACCAGTTGCCGGGGTTCGCCGACGGTGCGCTGTCGGTGCAGGACCTGTCGGCGCAATGTGCGGCGGACGCGCTGGCACCGGCGTCCGGCGCCCGCGTTCTGGACGCCTGCGCGGCACCGGGTGGCAAGTCGGCGCACCTGCTGGAGCGTGACCCGAGCCTGCGCCTGCTGGCGCTGGATATCGATGCGCGTCGCCTGGCGCGTGCCCGCGATACCTACACCCGCACCGGTGTAGGTGAGGGCGCGCAGACCCGGGTGGCCGATGCCAGCGACCCCGCTGCGTGGTGGGATGGCACCCCGTTCGACGCCATCCTGCTGGATGCGCCGTGTTCGGCCACCGGCGTGATCCGCCGCCAGCCGGACGTGATGTTCCACCGCCGCGCCGAGGATATCGATGCGCTGGTCGGCGTGCAGGCCCGCCTGCTGGAGGCCTGCTGGTCGATGCTGCGCCCGGGCGGCGTGCTGCTGTACGCCACCTGTTCGATCCTGCGCGCCGAGAACATCGATCAGGTGCGGGCCTTCCTGAAGTGGCATCCGGACGCGGTGGCACAGCCGCTGGATGACAGATTCGGCCTGGACTGCGAGGGGATCGCGCGCCAGCGACTGCCGGGTGACAGCGATGCTGACGGTTTCTTTTACGCGCGTCTGCTAAAAACGGCCTGACCCCCGCTGACGTTGCGAGTCCCATGCTGAAATCCCGCGCGTCGCGCGAGACGTGGTTGTTCGTGGTGATGGCCCTGCTGGTGCTGGGGGCCGGGCTGGGCCTTCGTGATCCGTGGCCGTCGGACGAGCCGCGCTTCGCGCTGGTGGCCAAGCAGATGTTCGACAGCGGCCACTGGCTGTTCCCGCACCGCGGGACCGAGCTGTACTCGGACAAGCCGCCGATGCTGATGTGGTGGCAGGCCACGCTGTACAGCCTGGTCGGGCAGTGGCGCGTGGCCTTCCTGCTGCCGTCGCTGCTGGCGGCACTGGGCACGCTGTGGTGCGTGGTCGACCTGGGCCGGCGGCTGTGGACGCGGCGGGTGGGGCTGTATGCCGGCTGGGCGCTGCTGTTCGCGCTGCAGTTCACCTTCCAGGCGAAGAAGGCGCAGATCGATCCCCTGCTGCTGCTGTTCATCACCCTGGCCAACTACGGCCTGCTGCGCCACCTGCTGCTGGGGCCGGCCTGGCGCTGGTGGTGGCTGGGCTGGTTCTTCGCCGGCATCGGCGTGATCACCAAGGGCGTGGGCATGCTGGCGCTGCTGATGATCGTGCCCGCGGCAATCGCCACGGCGCTGCGGTGGCCACGGGTGGGCCTGCACGCGCGCGACGCGCGCTTCTGGCTGGCGCCGCTGGCCTTCCTGCTGGCGGTGTCGTTGTGGCTGGCGCCGATGCTGCTGGCCGGCTTTGCCACCGGCTCGGACGAATATCGCGCCTACATGGACGATATCCTGTTCCAGCAGACGGCGCGGCGCTACACCCATTCCTGGGATCACCACCAGCCCGCCTGGTACTTCCTGGCGACGATGCCGCTGATGTGGATCCCGGCATTCCTGGCCCTGCCCTGGGCGATTCCGGCCTGGCGCCGCCGGCTGCAACGCCGCGACGCGCGCTATCTGCTGCCGCTGGCCTGGTGGCTGATGGTGGTGCTGTTCTTCTCGATTCCCGCCGGCAAGCGCGACGTCTACATCCTGCCGGCGCTGCCGATGTTCTGCCTGGTGCTGGCACCGCTGTTGCCGGGGTTGCTGAAGCGACGCGATGTGCAGGCCGTGGTGGGGCTGTTCACCGGCCTGCTGTCATTGGGCCTGGCCGTGGCTGGCGTGATGGCGGTGCTGGGTGACCCGGCCTTCGAGCTGCGCCTGACCCATAGCCGCGGGCTCGCCCCCGGGGCCGTCGACGCGCTGGCGTGGACGATCCTGGCGATGGGCCTGTGGGGCGGATTGAGCCTGCTGGCCTGTGGCCGTCGCCGGCAGCTTGCGCTGGTGTCGACCCTGGCGGTGGTCTGGGTGCTGTACAGCCTGGTCGGCTACCCGCTGCTGAACGATTCCAGTTCGGCCCGTGGCCTGATGCGCGCGGTCGGTACCCGCCTGGGCCCCGATGCCGAGCTGGGGCTGGTGGCCTGGAAGGAACAGCACCTGCTGCTGGCCGACCGTCCCGCAGCGACCTTCGGTTTCGAGACTGACTGGGACGAGCAGCTGGTGGCGGCCACGCGCTGGCAGCGGCTGGCACCCGGACGTCGTTGGCTGCTGGTCCACGAGTACGCGATGCTGTCGTGCGTCGACCGCAACCGCTCCGAACTGGCCGGCGTGGCCAACCGGCGGCGCTGGTGGCTGGTGCCGGCAGCGGCGGTGACGGTGCCGTGCGTGGTCACTGCCGAGGAGCGGGAACGTGAACGGCGTTTGCAGGAACATGACTAGCCAGCACGATTTCCGCTTGTCCAGTCTGCCCAAGCGGGTCCAAAGGCAGTAAAACAGCAGGCTGGGACGGCCCGCGTTGGCCCGTCCCATTCTTCCAGCAGATTGCAGCGATACTTCCCGACGTGCCAGCTTCACCGGACAACCTGAACCTCATGGCCGGCGACCCGCTGGGCGTTCCCGTCGGTGGGCGTCACGGGGTTGCACACGGGCTGGCCCAGCTGGGGCTGTTCTGCCTGCCGGCACTGGTGCTGACCGTGCCGATCAACCTGTTGCCGTATGGTCTTCTGCTGCTGCTCAGCACCCTGCTGGCGCCGGAGCTGCTGTGGCGCGCGCGGGGCATGGCCGGCCAGCCGGTGAAAGTGCTGGTCTGGCTGATGCTGGCGGTGCTGGCGCTCGGCGTACTGTCGGTGGTGCTGTTCGAACAGGGCCTGCGTGACGTCGACAACCGTTCGCGATTCGTGGTGATCCCATGGATCGCGCTGTGGATCTGCGCGCTGCGTCCCAGCCTGCGGTGGCTCTGGTACGGCTCGTTGACCGGCCTGCTCGCCACCTTCGTGATGTCGCTGTGGCAGGTGCTGGGCGGCGCCCCGCGCGCGGAGCTGTTCACCAACGCCATCGTGCTGGCCGACATCGTGATGGTGTTGATGGTGCTGCTGGTGTTCTGCCGCCCGTCGCGGCGCTGGTCGCTGGTGATCCTCGGCATGGCCGCCGGCTGCGGCACCATCGTGCTGACCGGCAGCCGCGGTGTGTTCGCCGCCTTGCTGGCGCTGCTGGTGGTGCTGGCGCTGAGCCTGCGCTGGCGTACCGGTGCGGCGCGCCTGTCGGTGCTGGCCGGGATGCTGGCGATCGGTGCGACGCTGCTGCTGTCGGTGCCGGAGCTGCGCCACCAGGTCCGCCTGAGCGAGCTGCACAGCGACGTGCAGCGGATGGAGCTGGGCGACAGTGATTCTTCCGCCGGTGCCCGCGTCGAGCGCCTGCAGGTAGCCTGGCAGACCTTCCTCGATCATCCGCTGGTGGGTGTTGGCATCGGTCATTTCGACAGCGCGATGCAGCGCGTGCCGGTCTGCCGGGAGAACCCGGAAGAGTTGCGCTGCCACCTGGGGCATGCCCACAACGACGTGGCCGAATGGGCGGCGACCCAGGGTGTACCGGGCCTGCTGCTGTTGCTGGCGGTGTATGGCATCCCGCTGTGGTTGTTCGTGCGCCTGCATCGCCGCAGCGGACGGGCGACCTTCCGCGGGCCGGCCGCTGCCGGCGTCATGCTGGTGATCACCTACGCGTTGTGCGGGCTGACCCAGTCGATGTTCGCGCACCAGATGACGGCCAGTTTCTACGTGACCCTGGTCGGCCTGCTGACCGGCCTGTCGATCGTCGAAGGCGCGCGCCACCGGGCGATCACCGGCTCGTGATGCGTCGGCGCGCCGGGCGGGCCCCGGCGATCAGGGGTTCGGCGGGTCGGCCACGGGCTGGCCGTTGCCCAGCATCCACAGCATGATGGTCTTCTGCCGCACGTAGTTGGCGCGCACGTAGGCGTAGACCAGGCCGTGCCAGCCGTCGCGGAAGCCGCCACGGAACACGAAGCCGCGCCAGAACCGCCAGGCCGGCGCCAGTACCAGCTTGCCCAGCGTGGCCCGCTTGCCGCGTGCGAACTCGTGCTCGGCCATCATCCGCGCGTACTTCTCGGTCTTGGCCAGCTGCTGCTGCAGGGAGCGGTACGGGTAATGGACCAGGTCGCCGCGCAAGGTGCCGACGCTGCCGTCGACGCTGGCCGCCTCGTGGATCTCGCGCTTGCCGCGCCAGCCGCCGCGGCGGCGGTCGAACAGGCGCATCACCCGGTCCGGGTAGGCGTTGCCATGGCGCAGGAACCTGCCGAAGTACTCCGACAGGCGCGCGAAGCGATAGCCGGCATGGCCGGCGAAGCCACCGTCGCGGGCCCGTTCGATGGCTGCGCGCAGTTCCGGGCTGATCCGCTCATCGGCGTCCAGGCACAGCACCCAGTCGTGGCTTGCCTGCTCGACGCAGTAGGCCTTCTGGCTACGGAAGCCATCGAACGCGCGCTGCAGCACGCGGGCGCCTGCGGCCTCGGCGATGGCCAGGGTGGCATCGGTGGAGTACGAGTCCACGACGATGATTTCGTCGCAGAAGGCCAGCGAGGCCAGGCAGTCACCGATGCGGCCGGCCTCGTTGAACGCGATAATGCAGGCCGAGATGCGAGGCCGTTCGATGGGAGCGGTCGTGGAGGACATGATGGCCGGGTACCTGTTGTTTGCGACGGAGCGCTATGCGCTGCCTATTCTCGCCCCGTTGGCGCAGGCCTTGCACGCCTCCGGGCAGGAGGTGGCGGCCTGGTTCGAGGACGGCGCTGCCGCCAGCAGCCTGCCGGGCGTGCCCAACATCGGACTGAAACAGGCCCTGGCGATGCGGCCGCGTGCCGTGTTCAGCGCCGCCAACTGGGTGCCGACCTTCCTGTCCGGCGCCAAGGTACAGCTGTTCCATGGCTTCAACGTGGAGAAGCGCGACAGTGCGCGCGGCCACTTCCGGGTGCGGGGCATGTTCGACCTGTACTGCACGCAGGGGCCGGCCACCACCGCTCCGTTCCGTGAGATCGCCGCCCTGCAGGGCCACTTCGCCGTAGCCGAGACCGGCTGGCCGAAGCTCGACCCGCTGTTCCGCGACGACGGTGGCGAGAGCGCCGCGCTGCGCGCAGCGGCGGGCGGGCGCCCGGTGATCCTGTTCGGTTCGACCTTCACCGAGCGCCTGAGCGCAGCGCCCCACCTGCATGCGCAGATCGCCGCCGATATCGCTGGCGGTGAGCGCTATTGGCTGCTGACCCTGCACCCGAAGTGCCCACCGGAACTGTTCGAGCGCTACCGCGCGCTGGCCGGTGCCCATGCCCGCTTCATCGAACCGGAGCAGGTGATGGCCGCACAGCGCGCCGCCGATGTGCTGGTGTCGGACACCTCGTCGATCGTTTCGGAGTTCATCGTCCAGCACAAGCCGGTGGTGACCTTCCGCAACCGCGTGCCCAAGCCGCACATGATCGACTTCGACGACCCGGCGCAGCTGCCGGCGATGCTGCAGCGCGCGCTGCATCCCGACGCCACGCTGCAGGCGGAGATCGTGCGCTACGCCGACGCCATCCATCCGTACCGCGATGGCCTGTCCAGCGAGCGGGTGATCGCCGCCACCGAGGATTTCCTGTCCGGTGAAATGGGCGTGCTGCGGCGCAAGCCCTTCGGCAGCTGGGTGCGCGACCTGCAGATCCGCAAGGACCTGGGGTACTGGGGCCCGTCGCAGCGCTGATGCCTCGCCGACCCCGCTCGCGGTAGTGCCGGGCGCTGGCCGGCAACCTCGGGAATGTCTGCGGTTGCCGGCCAGCGGCCGGCACTACCGGTGTTGCTTACCAGCGCAACTTGCGCCGCGCCAGCGCCGCGGCCAGCTGCTCCATCACGTGTTGCGCCTGCGCCTGCGGCAGGTAGCGCAGGGTCAACGCCACATCGCCGTGCGCACCGGCCGTATCCAGCTGCAAGCTGCTGGTGCCGAGCAGCTTGTCCAGCGGTGAACGCTGCAGGCGCAGGCCCTGCACCTTGTCCAGCTCGGCCCAGCGCCACCAGCGCGTCCACCAGCCGCCGCGCACGGCCACGTAATGGGCATCCAGATACCAGCCCATGCGCGCCATCTGCCGATGTGCCACCAGCAGCGCCACCGGCAGCCAGGCCAGCACGATCAGGCCCCATGATCCCCAGCGCCAGTACGCGGCCGCTGCCAGCACCGGCACCAGCAGCAGCGCGCCCAGGCACAGCCGCCACCAGCCACGCTGCGGAATGGACTGCCATTGCGCTGGCGGCCACTGCAGTTGAGGCAACAGGTGCTGCACCAGCTGCTCGCAGCGCATTGCCGGTGCCAGCGGTGCCAGCTCGCGCAGGGCGCGGTCCTCGTCGCGCGAGGGCCCGCCGGCAGCGCTGTCGATGCGCAGCTGGCGCAGGCCGAACCAGCGATGCAGGGTGGTTTCGCGCAGCGTCCAGGCCTGGATGCGGCGACGCGCGACACTGCTGCGTGTGCGGCTGAGCAGGCCGGCCGAGACGGTCAGGCGGCGGTCCTGCTCGCTGAGGGTGAAGCCGTGATAGCGCAGCAGGGTCAGCACCACCGACAGCGCACGCAGCGCCAGCCAGCCCAGCAGCAAGGCTGCGGCCAGCAGCAGGAAGGCGCCGGCCACGCCGGGATGCAGGTGGCTTGCGTAGCCGAAGGCTTCCCGGCCGCCACGCTGGATGGCCGCGTCCATCACCGGCCGCGGCACGGTCTGGAACAGCACGCCGAAGGCGGCGATCGCCAATGCCCAGCCGCGGTTGGACAGCAGGCCCATGCGCACCACGTCCCAGCTCGACAGGCGCAGCAGCACCTGTTCGGTGTCGGCGTCGGTGATCGAGGGGGCGGCCACGACGTCGGCGGCCTGCGGTGCCTGCCCACGCTGGCGCACCAGTCGTTCCAGCGCCAGCGCCTGGTCCAGCTTCAGCACGCGCATTTCGGCTTCCGGACGCACGCCACCGGCCGATTCCAGGCGCAGCTCGGCCACGCCGAACAGGCGGTGCAGCGGGTTCTGCCGCACTTCCACGTTGTGGATGCGGGCGAACGGGATCTCGCGGCGGTTGCGCGCCAGCAGTCCGCTGCGCACGGTGATCGCGTCGCTGCCGATGCGGTAGCGGTAGCTGAGGTACTGCAGCACCGAGACCAGCACCAGCGCGGCAATCGCCGACAGCGGAATCAGCTGCGCCCACATCGGGTCGCGGTCACCGCGCTGGCCGAACACCAGCAGCGCCACCAGCGGCAGGAAGTAGTGGCGCAGCTGCATCAGCAGCACGAACAGCCACGACCACGGGTGCAGGCGATGGTCCTCGCCACCGGCAGGCAGCGATGCGGGCAGGGGCGGCGGCAGGCTCACAGGGCGTCGGCGTCCTGGTCGAGCTGATGGGACAGGGTGTCACGCAGGCGCTCGGCGTCGGCCTCGTCCAGGCCGCTCACGGTCACTGCGCTCATGCGGGTCCCGGCGGTGTGCACGATCAGCGTGGCCAGGCCGGCACGGCGTTCCAGCGGGCCGCGGCGCAGGTCCAGGTGCTGCACGCGCGAAATGGGGATGCGCGTTTCCAGCTGCCACATCAGGTCGCGGCGCAGGCCCAGCCCTTGGGTATCCAGCCGCCAGCGGGTGCGGGTCAAGCGCCGGTGGCCAAGCCACGCGCCGAAGACGATGCCGATCAGCAGCCCAAGGGCGGCCGTCCACAGGCCGCCGGGCAGCTCGAAGAACCACGCGGCCGCGGCCAGCGGCAGGCCCGGCACGAACAGTCCGCCGAAGGCGCCTTCCAGTGCGGCCAGGCGGGCGGCGCGCTGCGGCAGCGACTGCCAGGCATCGGCAGGCGGGGAGGTCAGGGGAACGTCGATCACGCAGGCTCCGTCAGGTGGCAGGGCGGGCGGTGGCGGCAGGGCCGCACCGCGCAGACGGTAGCAGGTCGACCGCGCTACTGGGCAGCCTGGATCAGCGCGTCCACATCCAGCATGTGGCCGGCACGATCGGCCTTGGTGCGCAGGTAGTGTTCGTTCTCGGCAGTGATCTCGCCGGTGACCGGAATGCAGTCCAGCACCTCGATGCCGGCGTTGCGCAGACGCTGTGCCTTGGTCGGGTTGTTGCTGAGCAGGGCCACGCGCGAAATGCCCAGGCCATGCAGCATCGCCACCGCACTGCCGTAGCGGCGCTCGTCGGCACCGAAGCCCAGCTGTGCATCGGCATCGATGGTGTCCAGGCCGTCGTGCTGGTAGCCGTAGGCGCGCATCTTGGCGGCGATGCCGGTGCCGCGGCCTTCCTGGTCCAGGTACAGCAGCACGCCGCCGCCCAGTTCCTTCAGCTTGCGCAGGCCGCGCCGCAGCTGGTCGCCGCAGTCGCACTTGAGTGAGCCGAACAGGTCGCCGGTCAGGCACGAGGAGTGCACGCGTACCGGCACCACCGCCGACAGGTCCGGTTCGCCGACGATGATCGCGACCTGGTCGCGCTGGGCCACGCCGCCGCGGAACACCGCGAAGGTGGTCATGCCGACGTCGCGCAGCGGTACCGGCGAACGGGCGACCAGTTCGTAATCGTGGGCGGCGTGTGCCGCGCCTTCGGCCAGATCGCAAAGCGCCACTTCAGCAGCACCCTCGAAGGTGCGGTCAGCTGCGTCCAGGCGCACGGCCACCATGGCCGGCAGCAGCAGGCCCAGGCGGGCCAGCTCCACCGCGCCGGCATCGAAGGCGTCGCCGGCCGTCCAGTCGTCCGGCATCGGGCCGGGCTCGCGGAGGTAGCCCAGCGAGGGCAGGGCATCGAAGGCAACCCCCGCCAGCGGCAGGCGTGCGCCTGCCGGTGCCTCCACGCCGAGCACGCGGGCGCGGGTGGCGGTCAGGAACAGGTAATGGCGCTCGCGTGCGGCAGCGGCGAAGGCAGCGAAGCTGCTGGCAGTGGCGCTGTCCAGTGCAATCACCGCCAGCCGCTGGCCCTGCCCATCGTGGAGCAGTACCGGGCGACCGGCACGCAGTTCGGCCACCGCGCGTTCGCAGCGGATCGCGGCGGGGTCGCCGAACAGGGAAGAGGCAGCAGGCATGGCGGGACCGGGGGAGGCGGACATCGCAGTCTCTATGGGGGCGCCGGCGTCGTATTCAACGTGGTGCGGCCGCCGGTCGCAGGGGCCGGATGGGCCTGGGCGTGGGGGCCGTCAGTGCGGATGCTCTTCGGTCGCATACGGATCTTCCTCGCCGCTGCCCGGTGGCCGCAGCGTATAGCGCTTGTAGGTCCACTGGTACTGCGACGGGTCGCGGCGGGCGATGCGCTCGATGCCGGCATTGAGCGCGGTGGCGGCCACCTGCGGGTCCGGATCGGCCACGGCCGGGTCGGTCGGCTCGATGTGCAGGGCGAATTCCATGTCCGGCCCGATGCGCTCGCACCAGCCATACAGCACGGTGGCGCCGGTGCGCTCGGCCAGCCGGTTGACCAGGGTCATGGTCAGCGCCTGCACGCCGAAGAACGGCACGAACACGCCATCGCCGGCCTTGGGCTGCTGGTCGGGCAGGATGCCGGTGGCGCCGCCGTCCTTGAGCACCTTGAACAGCTGGCGCACGGCCGGGCCCTCGGCGCGTACCTGCTGCACGTTCTGGCCGCCGCGCACCAGCTGCAGGAAGGCGTCGCTGGCCTCGTCTTCCGGCGGCTTGTAGACGATGGCGATCTGCCCGCGCGAGGCCAGCCACTGGTTCAGCAGCTCCCAGTTGCCGAAGTGCGGTGCGGCCACGATCACGCCCTTGCCGCTGGCCAGGGCCGCGTCGTACAGGGCTTCGCCGTGGCGCTGCTTCAGGTGCAGCCGCAGGTTGTCGGCCGGCTGCCGGCTCCACAAACGCAGGGTCTCGATGGCCTGCAGCGCAGTGGAGCGCAGCAGGTCGCGGTGCAGGCGGTCGCGTGCAGGACCGTCCAGCTCCGGGTAGGCCAGTTCGAGGTTGCGCCGGGTAACGCGGCTCTCACGGGCATTGACACGAACCCACGTCCACGCCAGGGCGTGTGCGAACCCCCGCAGCAGCGGCCAGGGCAGGCGGGCGAACAGGGTGGTGGCGCGGTAGACCAGCCGGGCTTTGCGTTGCGGATTCATCGGCGCCAGTTTAGCCAAGGGCGCTGCTATCGTGGCCGGCCCCGTTCATTGGAAGCCCACGATGCTCGTCCTGATCCAGCGTGTCAGCCAGGCCGCCGTCCATGTCGACGAGGAGGTGGTGGGGCAGATCGGCCCCGGCTTGCTGGCCCTGGTCGGCATGGAACCGGGGGATAGCGAGGCCCAGCTGCGGCGGATGGCCGAACGCCTGCTGGGTTACCGGGTGTTCGCCGACGAGGCCGGGAAGATGAACCGGTCGCTGCGCGACACCGGTGGCGGCCTGCTGCTGGTCAGCCAGTTCACCCTGGCGGCCGATACCCGTTCGGGCATGCGGCCGAGTTTCACCAGCGCCGCACCGCCGGACGAGGCTGAACGCGGGTTCAATCGATTTGTCGACATCTGCCGTGAAAATCATGCGCCAGGGGTGGAAACGGGCCGGTTTGGTGCCCATATGGTCGTCAGCCTGGTCAACGACGGTCCCGTGACCTTCCTTCTCAGGCCCTAGGCCGCCGGGACCACCGCCCGGCAGGCAGGGCCCCGGGCTGGTATAATGCTACGTTCCCTATTTCTCCCTAGCCGGTGGCGCGAGCACTACATGGCCAACGAACGTCCTGCCCAATCCGAAATCAAGCAACTGATCAGCAAGGGCCTGGAACAGGGCTACCTGACCTACGCCGAAGTCAATGACCATCTGCCGGACGACATGGTCGACCCGGAACAGATCGAAGACATCATCGGCATGATCAACGGCATGGGCATCGATGTCCATGAAGTTGCGCCGGATGTGGAAACCCTGCTTCTCAACGACGGCAACACCGGTAACCGCGAAGTCGATGACACCGCGGCCGAAGAAGCTGCCGCCGCGCTGAGCGCGCTCGACACCGAAGGTGGCCGTACCACCGACCCGGTGCGCATGTACATGCGCGAAATGGGCACGGTCGAGCTGCTGACCCGCGAAGGCGAAATCGCCATCGCCAAGCGCATCGAGGAAGGCCTTTCGCAGGTCCAGGCCGCCCTGGGCCAGTTCCCGGTTTCGGTCGAATCGCTGCTGACCGACTACGAGGCCCACAAGGAAGGCAAGAAGCGCCTGGCCGAAGTGATCGTCGGCTTCAACGACCTGGCCGACGAAGAGCCGGCGCCGCCGGCGGTCGCTGCCGATGACAGCAGCGATGCCGACGCAGAAGGCGACGAGGACGAGGACGATGACGTCGAGGGTGGCGAGGAAGAAGCCGCACCGACCGGTCCGGATCCGGAGGAAGTCGCTGCGCGCATGCAGGCGCTGAGCGATGCTTTCAATGCCTTCAAGAAGGCGGCGACCAAGGGCGACAAGAAGAACCTGCCGCGCCTGCGCGAAGAGATGTCGGCGGTGTTCGTCACCCTGAAGCTGCCGCTGCCGCTGACCGACGTGCTGACCAAGCAGCTGCGCGACACCATGGCGTCGATCAAGGCCCATGAGCGACGCGTGCTGAACCTGGCCACCGTCACCGCGCGCATGCCGCGCAAGGACTTCATCCGCTCCTGGGAAGGCAACCAGACCAACCTGGAGTGGGTGGAAGACGCACTGAAGCGCAAGCAGAAGTGGTCGTCGGCCCTGCGCGAAGTGAAGGACCAGATCATCGCCGAACAGCAGGCGACGATCGACATCGAGAAGCTGACCCAGCTGGACCTGGAAGAGCTGAAGGAAATCAGCCGTGCCATGGCCTACGGTGAAGCCAAGGCGCGCAAGGCCAAGAAGGAAATGGTCGAGGCCAACCTGCGCCTGGTGATCTCGATCGCCAAGAAGTACACCAACCGTGGCCTGCAGTTCCTCGACCTGATCCAGGAAGGCAACATCGGCCTGATGAAGGCCGTGGACAAGTTCGAGTACCGCCGCGGTTACAAGTTCTCGACCTACGCCACCTGGTGGATCCGCCAGGCGATCACCCGCTCGATTGCCGACCAGGCGCGCACCATCCGTATTCCGGTGCACATGATCGAGACGATCAACAAGTTGAACCGCATTTCCCGCCAGATGCTCCAGCAGTACGGCCGCGAGGCTACGCCGGAGGAGCTGGCCAAGGAAATGGACATGCCGGAAGACAAGATCCGCAAGGTGATGAAGATCGCCAAGGAGCCGATCTCGATGGAAACCCCGATCGGCGACGACGAGGATTCCCATCTGGGCGACTTCATCGAGGACACCAACGTGGAGTCCCCGATCGAGAACACCACCAACATCAACCTGTCTGAAACCGTGCGCGACGTGCTGGCCGGCCTCACCCCGAGGGAAGCCAAGGTGCTGCGCATGCGCTTCGGCATCGACATGAACACCGACCACACGCTGGAAGAAGTCGGCAAGCAGTTCGACGTGACCCGCGAGCGCATCCGCCAGATCGAAGCGAAGGCGCTGCGCAAGCTGCGTCACCCGAGCCGCTCGGAGCAGCTGCGCAGCTTCCTGGATATCGATTGATTTCCAGCGGCTGGTGAAGCGTTGAGAGAAACCCCGCCTGGTGCGGGGTTTTTCTTTTTGGGGTGCCTGGACATGCCCGACGGGGCTTGCCGATGACGCATCTGCCGTTTGAATTTTTCCTGCGACGGTCGCACGCTGATCGCGCAGATGCTCAACACATCCCGTAGGCGGGCCGGTCATCACCGGCGCCGATGCAAGCGCGCGGCAGGTCACGTGCAGCTCGTACGGCCTGCGGCATTGATTCGTCATGCATCTGGAGTCACGCCATGAATGATGTGGAGCACGATGTTCCCGAGCCCGTGCAAACCGATTTCCCGCCGCTGCTGGACTGGGATGAGGTGATGCGGGTTGAGTGCGAGGATCGATTGGGATTTGCACGCCGTACGACGTATGCGCTGCTGACGCTGTCGGAGGCCGGATTGCTTGCCGGCTTCAGCGGCGACAACCAACAGGGACTGAAGCAGATCAGACGGATGGTTGCGTTGTTCCAGGCATGCCTGAGGCGGCAGGTATGGCTCGCGGAAGCGGCGGAGAGGCGGCTGGGGCGTATTTCGGAGGCGCTTGCCGCCGCCGGGTAGCCGATCGGGCGCGGCCTCCACTACACTGTGACGCTGCGCCGGGCCTATAGCTCAACGGTTAGAGCAGGGGACTCATAATCCGCACCTCTCCCGTTTCAAGTCATCAGATAGGATGGCTATATGACTGTATTTGCAGGCTTTTTCCAGAGTTCCAGCGCCTCGCATTCCTCTTCTGTTGTAGCGAGTACGCCGGTTTTTCCGACGCGATTACACCAGAATTACCACTTCACTGCCCGGCAATCGGGGGGGGCACTTGGGATGCTCCATCAGCTGGAAAATCTGGCCAAGATTGCTGCCTTCGAGCGAGCTCTTCTTCGCGATCACGAAGCTTCTTGAGCTGCTCGCGAAGGAAGGACTCAGGATTCCATTCCCTAGAAGGTCGGCTAGGGATGCCGGTCTCCAGCCGGAGCGTCGCTGCAAGATCGGCAGCCATTACGCCTAGTTCCGCAAAACGACGTTGACGCGCCGCGATGTAGCCATCGTAAGGCGGGTCATCATTCTCACGGACCCCCTGCAGATAGTCTTTTGCTTCAGCGAGCTCAAGCGGCAGGGAAAGAACCGCGTACATCAAGCCTGGCTTAACGGACTTCCACTCAACCTCTACCGTATCCCAGCTCAGTTCCGGTGCCTCAGTCTGCGAGACAAAATACTCTTGGCCATCCTCAGTGCGCCCGGCTGGTCGACCGTGTGTTGTTCCATCATCGCCCGCTACGCTAGCGCATCCATGTATGAGCCGTTCAATTTGGATCAGGACCGTCGCGCCCAGGTAGGCCGCCTCCGCTTTCCTCTCCCGCCTGCGCCTCCAGATGTCCGCAAGCTGCGCTAAAAGCCAACCCACAATGACGCCGCCGAAAACGTTACCAATCGCATTCATCCGCTTCCCTCCAGTGGTTACGGTCCTAGCAACTATCGCACGTACTTTTCGCTGGCTGAAGGATGTTGCGAGCCTAGTGCACAATACCCACTCAGTACGATTGGATCCGCTGTTCAGACTGCGCTCGTTGGCCATGGTCGCGGGAGCAATGCCTTCAAAGAAGTCATCCCGCGTGTCGCCAATGCCTGGCCGGTAGCGTCGCCTCGGTCCGCAGGCGCTGCATCGACGTCTTGTACTGGTTCTCCACCTAAACGCGCCGCGCTCCGCCGGGCTTGCCGTCCAAAGGCAAGGTCACAGTTTCGATCCCTGTGCCACCCAACGGACAAGTCGTGCACTCGCCTTGGGGGGGGGGGGGGCGAATCTCTAGGTATCCTTTCGAGAGATGCTTTGCCGAGCGTTGAAATACGCTCGTGGCTTGGGTATGCCCAAGGCTGCTGGCCAGCGTGGCCTTGACCCTCTCCTCAGGGAGGTGAGAGTCTCCAGTTGGCTGGAACCTGAGGATAGGACATGGTAGTCAAACTTTTTGGTCCGAGTGGCGCTCACTTCGGATGGATGGTGGAAGGGGACGTGTTTGATAGAGATTACGAGCCGATTGCGTTCCCTGATGGCGACGACTTGTATTCGTTCTCCCGGAATTGGTTAGGCACCTACGACGAACGGGCAGTGTACGATCGGACTGGGACGGTCGTTGCTATCGCACTCGGTCATCCACCTCTGCGCACTGTTCCCTCTCTGCTGGGAAGGCTACCGCCGAGGTTCTCCCCTCTTGCCGTGGCGCTACCACAGAGCATGAGGCATGAAGGTGACGCAGAACGTCTCTCCAACTCAGAACGCTGGGAGGGGCTGGCTTTGGCAGAATGGCTTGCGCAGGGGAATACATGAGATGATCAAGTCTTGCAGGAAGCGCTGAGACTTCGCCAGCGCATCAGCCAGCTCCGCGCCCACTCACTCAGAGCGTGAGGCGTTCGCGGACGATGTGGTGGGTGTCTTCGCGGGTGGTGCCGCATCTTTGCGCGGTTGAATGGGATGGCGCGCTCTAACCGTCCAATAAACCCCTTAAGATTTTTCCTCACTGGTCGATTTCTTCAGCCAGCGGATGCCTTTCAATGGAGCTGAACAATGAATACGGTAGTAGAGATCCCAGACACGCAGCAGGAAGAAGAAGAGGATCTTTCGGCGCCCGCCAACGCTGCAGAAACTTACGTCGTAAGCTCCGACTGGACGCTCGAAACAATTTCGCTCCAGATTAAGAAGGGCAACATAGATCTACAGCCGGAGTTCCAGCGAAGAGCAGCATGGGACGATGAGCGAAAAAGCCGCCTGATAGAGAGCTTCTTGGTCAGCATTCCTGTTCCCAGCATTGTTCTCGCTGAGAGCAAGTTGAGCAAAGGTCAGTTCCTGGTGATTGATGGCAAGCAGCGCTTGGTCTCAATCGCTGACTTCATGGGTGACGGTTTCAAGCTGAAAGGCTTGAAGATGCGACCGGATCTGAATGGTAAGAGCTACAACGATCTGTCGCAGGGAGATCGGGATAGCTTCGACAATTCAACACTCCGAACTACGGCAATCCGCAAATGGCAGGACGAATCTTTCCTGTATACCATTTTTTATAGGCTCAACAGCGGTAGCCTGCCTCTTTCGCCTCAAGAGTTACGAAAGGCTCTCATTGGGGGGCGGTTGATAAACTCAATCGAGGACTACCTCTCCAAGAGCCAGCCGTTTAAGAGACTCTTCGGGGATGAATTAGATCGCCGCATGCGCGACTCGGAGTTGGTGCTCCGGTTTGTATCGTTTGATCTATTCCTGCTGAACTATGAAGGCGACTTTAAGAAATTTCTAGATGAAACGGCAAGATACTTCGAAGTAGACAGTCAGGCCAGAGAAGCCGAACTGCTTGCTTCATTGAATCGGCTCGACACGGCGTTGGAAACGGTTGCCACCGTTTTCCCAGACTCTGCGTTTAAGAAATGGCTTGGCGCGAAGTACGAAAGGGTAATGAATAGAGCAGTGTTCGACGCCATCTGTCGACCCTTCTCCGATGCGACAATTGCAGCTGCCGCTGTGGCGAACGCGGCGGCGGTCGAGGGGGAATTTAGAAGGGTGTGCTTAATTCAGGAGTTTAAGGCGTCCGTTGAGAAGACCACAAAGACCCGAGCGAACACGATACTCAGAATAGACACGTGGGGTCGGGCTCTTAGCGTGCTGCTTGGGCGTGGATTTGATGACCAGGACCATCGGGTGATCTGATGACTGTTTATTGCGGTCACTTCAATCATTTGAAAAATCGCAGCGACCTGATTAGGCAGAAATTCTTGGATCAGGAGTTGCAAAACGAGTTGCAGGCCGGGCTTCAATACGTCCCAGATCTAGAGATGCTCGCGGCTTATCGACTTCTCATCCATGCGGAGCTCGAATACTTCTTGGAGCAGAAGGCGAAGGACACTCTCAACGCACTTGACTCGGCGGTGACATCAGGGAAGTCGTGGCAACGAGACAACCCTCAGGTGCTCTGCCTCTGCCTCGTAGGAAGGCTCGCCGTTAAGGGGAAGGGGCCCTTAACGGATAAAGGGATCGGTGAGGTTGCGAGGGAGGTTATCAAAGAGGCACGTGATTGCATTGCGAACAATCACGGAATAAAGAGCGAATCCTTCACCATGTTGTCCCTGATCGCAGGTAAGGTTTGGGAGGAGATCGATGCACAAGTCTCGTCAATGTTGCATAGCTATGGGAGTGATCGCGGTGATGTCGCCCACCAGACTATAGGTAAGTCGACTTCCATCACGGCCCCCTCGGCTGAGTTGAATAACGTCTCGAACATGATCATCGCGCTCGGACACTATTTCGACGTGCACTGAAAAAGCGTCGCTGCGCTTAGGAGCAGCGTAGCGGCGTTCAGTCACACTGTTCTGCTCTAAGGGCCCGGTCACCAGCGCGAGGTGTGCGGATCCGCAGAACGCGGGCCCGGGCTGCAGGTGTTGTTTGGGACACCGCCTGCTGGTCCCTCTTGACGAATCAGTCGGCCAGCGTGATCGCCGGGTTGGCATCGCCGCGGCGCGGAATGCTCTTACCGGCCGCAAAGGCGTCTCGGATCAACAACTCTTCCTGCCGCTCCAGCTCCAGTAGTTGTGCCTCTAGGCGTTCCTGCTTCCGGTCATCGGTGATTGTCACCTCGCCCTGGTAGAGGGCCTCGACTTCGGTGCGGAGGCGGTCACGGATGACTTCGGGGAAGAATTTGCATGCGTAGGCATGTGCGCTCTCGGGGTAACCCGATACGGCATCGCCGCCGCCTCCAGTGAAGGCTCTTGGCCGTATGCTGATTTTCGTGGCCTCGCGCTCGATGTGAGCATCGACGGCTGCAAGCGCTTCCTCTTTCGGCGGCATGCCGTTGCTCAGGTTCCGGATTTCGTCGGCGAGTTTTTCGATCTGGGCGCGGACGCGCGACAGTTTCGGCGAGTAGTCGGTCATTGTCGTTTCCTTACTGGCTTAGGCCCCAATCGGCCACGGTCTGCTGGAGATGTTGTGAGGCGGCCTGGTAAGCCCCTACGTCACCGGATGAGGCACTGAGTTCGTCGTAAGCGGCGGCCACTATGGCGTCCACTGCATCGATCGCAGCCATCCAGCGTTGCAGCTTGGCCAACGTCTCGCGCCGGTGTTCGTCCAGGGTTTTGCCGCCAAGGTTGGTTGGCCTGCCAACGCCCACATCGAGCTCTCTGCCGCTGAAGCTCTTTGAGGCGGTCTCCATCTCTTGGCGGATGAACTTCCGCTGGTCGTTGAGCTCTTTGCGGCGCTCGCTCAGCGCGCGCCTCGCCGCGAAGTAGAGGTCGTTGCGAATTCGCAAGTGCTCCAGCTTCAGTAGGGAAGAAGGGACGGACGGAGATTTATCACTCATGGGGTGCTCCGGGGTTGAGGGCAAAGGCGGGGAGCCGCTCGGGCCTGGCTGCCAAGGCGCGCTGGAACGCGGGAAGGGTGCGCAACGCATCGGCCAAGAGCTCGGCGGGGGGAATGCCCGCGGCGTAGGCAGCGTCATTCATCGCGTCGCAGACCACCTGGGGTAGATCGAGCTCGATCTTGGGCATGGCGATATGGCTCAGAGGGAGCGTCTATTGGACGCTGGGCACCGCTGCTGGGCCGGGCCGGAATGCGTAGGAACGCGCACTTGCTGGCGGCGAATTGGGCAAGCAGCACCTGTGCATCGCGTTAGCCGGCTTAGGGCTGGAAATGCACAAGGCGTGCAGGCAGAAATCGTCCCTTTCCTTCGGGGAAACGCCGTTTTCTGCGGACCTGTGGTGGAGCACCCTAGAGGCCGAAATACTCTCTTTTACCGGGGTCCGAATTCCCCCCGGTGGCTGTGGATAACAGCAGGGGCCCCCGCTCGCAATTTTTCAACAAGTTATCCACAGGCTTGTCCATGGCGAGCTGTGACCGCTGTCACATATATTTGCCCCGACCATTCCGGTCAAAGGAGAACGGCATGACGGGACATCCTCAGCAGTTCGTGATCTACAAGGACAAGGCCGGTGAGTTCCGCTGGCAGCTCTACGCGCAGAACAGCAAACTCATTGCCGATAGCGGCGAGGGTTACAAGAATCGAAGCGATTGCATCCACGGGGCCAAGCTAGTGAGCTCGATCGCAGCTGGCGCGTTGATGTGGGACAAGTCAACTCAACAATGGGTTGAGTAGCTGATGCAGGGGCGGCGCACTACTGTGTCGCCCCTTTGTCTCAGTGACAGGGTTAAGGACGTGCTTGCCCTGGGCCTGCTCAATGGCGTCGGATGCGCTTCTTACTGCAGGTGGCACGCTTGCGGCCATTGCATACTTCGAATACCGCCGAGGGCGGCGCCTCTCTCACTGACTTTTAGTGCTTATGCAGCTGGGCGTCGATCAGAATGCAACGGCCGCGCAGAAAAGATTGCGACGGTCGGCACGCGGCTGCAACCCTATCAAGAGCGCCGTTGCAAATGCTCTAGCTCGCAAGTGCAGCGAGCTGCGGTAGGAACGGGGCAACCGCGGTTCCTATGATCTGCATGTGATCTGATACGGTCGAGACAAACCTAACGTATGCCTCGTGGAAGCTCTTCTTGGTCCCGGCCGAGCGCATTTCCTCAACTGCCTCAGTAAGACGTCGGATGGTGTCTTGATCGGCCGCAGAGGTCGAAATTGCTTTCACAAGCTCTGTGAACAGGGCGGACTCATTGTGTACCGACGTCGCTGTCTGGGTCGTCCCTGGGCTACCGTTTGCGACGTTCTGTACAGTTCCGTAGATGTTCGTATGGAAGATCTGTTGAAGTCTTTCCTGTGCGATGGGTTCAACGTTGGGCGGTGCTTCTCCCGCTTCTGGGGCCGCAGCCTCTATGTCTATAGCGAAATTTAGAACCTTCGTTCGGACGGTGTCCAGAACACCCACAATTGCTGAGACAGGAATGACCTTCCACGCCTCCATGCAGTTCATTCCGTCATAGATATCCTTACCGAAGTGCGCCACTAGGTCGGGATTCCAGAGCTCACGTAGAGTCCCTCCATCTGAATTCTTGACGAGACTCTCAAGTGCCGCGATCCCATTCTGAATGTGGGTGTGGCTGAGCATCTCGTGGAATTGGTGTGGCAAGCAGGCCAAGGGGATGTTTGCGTTTCTCAGTCCCGACTGAAAAGGTCCGGAGAAATGGCCTTTTGAGACTACTGTTGCAACTCGATAGGGAGGGAGTTCGTCGGCGGAGTCGTAGCCATTGAGTTCGCTTGCAACCCAAGTTCTCAGTTCGTCATTCTGCAGCCGCGCTGCCAACAGAGTGCACTTTCGTAGCAAGTCTGAGAGTGGGATCGAAGAGTCGACTGCGGCCTGCTGGATATCTCGGAGAAGTGACATGGCGTTTCCCGGCGGCTCTAGGGCTGTGTTGTTGGACGTATCCTAGAGCAGAGGTGGGTCCTCATGCATGTTGCTGCGTAGCTGATTGGCGCTCTCAGCGCAAACTGTCGCCGGATTCGATCCACGCCAGTACGTCGCCAAGGTAATACCAAGGCGTTTTTGCGGGCTGAAAGTAGCGCGGCCCCTTGCCCTCCAGCCGCCACCTTCGTAGACGGCTGACAGGGCAGGGGATCAGCGTTGCCGCTGTCTGTTCGGTTACCCGACCATCGATCGTCACGTAGTGACCTGTCGCTTCCAAGCGCTCGCGTACGTCTGTGATCGAAGTCGGGAGACTGCTGCCGTGGGCAGCGCGTGGTTGCTGACCGCTCACTTGTCCCTCCGTGCCGCTGGGGCCAACAGCAGGTTGTGGTAGTCGCTTCCTGCTACTCCACGGCTTTGACTGCAGCGCGCGCCCCGAGCAGCTAGTGCATAGGCTATTTCTGACCGAATGCCACGAAGCTGCTTCACTAGGTCGCACATCGCGTGCGTCGTGGCCCGTGCAGTCCGGGCCAGGCGGCGTACTGCGATGGTGAACATGGTGCACTGGTGAACGTGGTGCATCAGGTGCGCCCCCTGCAGCCCTGCGCCCGCTGCACCATTTGTCACCCGTGACGTGGTGTCACCCGTGACAACGTGGATTGATCCCGCAGTGCAACCGTCTCGCCATTTCTGGCGGTGCGGTAACGTAGGGAGCGTTAACAGCAGTGCCGCGGTGTGGGCGAAACGACACACCGCCTGGTAGTAGTTATCTGTGTAGTGTCCAGCGCTACGGTTTTTGACCATAAATCGCTCCATCCGTAGCGTCTGGCGCTACGCTTTCGTTAGTTGGTCGTTACGCGGCCTTGTCGCTGTAGCGCTGGGCGCTACAGTTTGTAGCGTCTGGCGCTACCGCGTTTTTTGGGCATTCGCTGGCGTATGGCTTCCAGTGCATGTAGGTCCGCTTCGCATCAACGTCATCGCCGGCGGGGCCAATGTTTGTCAGGAGGAACGAGCGAGCGCGTCCCGTACCTGTCTTCTGATCGAAGCTGCCGGCCTTTGCTTCCTCGATCCACCCTCGCTCCAACAGCGACTTGAATGCGTTCTGCACGGGCCTTTGCGTGACGCCTACGCGCTGCATGGCTTCCCGAACGCTGAGGAACACCTCAGCGCCGGTGGATGGGCGGTACAGCGCGCGCAGCTCCACCAGTAGCGTGCGCGCGACGGGATCGAGAGTGCGATACGCCTGGCATTCCAGCTCCCAGGCGTACAGGCGGACGTGTGGCGAGATGGGCACGTAGACGCTACTGCTGCGCCCCGTCGCCCGTGCCCGCCGCTTGGCCTGCTTACGGGCTTCTCGCTCACTCATCAGCCTCCCCTACAATCACAATGGCCACCTTCTTCCCGATGTAGTGCAAGGGAAGGGGGGTAAAGGGCAGGCAGGCGCCAACCTGGGAGCGATAGATCACGTCCACGGTCTTAGCGGAGTCCAAGTCCTGCAGCGCGCGCCTGGCTGCAGCGGAGTTGCTCTTCTCCAGGGCGTCGAAAAGATCACCGTTCATCGGATGGCCTCCCCCAGCAGCTGGCCGACAGAGCGGCCCCAGTCAGTTCCAGCCCGCGCCGCGCGCGTCATGATCCATTCGCGCACACGGGCCTCAGACGGGTTGCCCCTGTGCTGCAGGGCGCAGTCGCCGCACAGCACGTAGGGCAGGGACGCCCAGCCGAATTCCCGCTCCACACGATGGAATGTGCCGAACACCGGTAGCAGCGGTTTGCCGCAGCAGTCGCAGGCAATAGGGTCTACCTTAGGTTTGCGTATGTTCACGGCTACACCCCTAACGCTTTGTGCAGGCGTTGCTGGTCGCGCGCAGGCAGAGTTGTCCACAACAGGTCGGCGGCATCGGCTGGCCGGGTCAGTGCAACGTGCTTCTCATCGGCCATTAGCGGGCCATCTGGTAGCGTGGCGCGGGTGAATGGCGTGCACTCGAACACCACCTTGACGAACGAACCACGGTTGCAGCGGGTGTACGGCCGGTGGATGCGCTTGACCCGCACCGCCCGGCACTCGTTCCCTGGTCGCCCCCAGTAGATGAAACGGATGCTGGCCGGCGTGACCGCATTGCGTGGCCCCACTGGCAGCGCGCGCGGGACGTGGGCATCGTCCGGTGTGGCCGGCTCGGGGCGGCCGCTGTCGCCAATAGCCATTAGCTGAGGGCTCATCGGATCACCTCAGTGCCAAAGGCGTCCTGGTACTTCCTCAGGTATCGATAGGCCGTCGCACGGCACATCCCATAGCGGTCTAGCAGATCGCTGGGTGTGGCCGGCGTGCGGCGTGACTGCATCCATGCCACGAACTGGAATGCAAACTCGGTTGGGCTGGCGGCGCCTGCCTGGCGCTCGTAGAAGGCGCGGCGCTTCATCCGACCCTCCGCGTGGTGGTGGCGTAGGTGACCATCCCAAGGATTACCAGCAGGTCGGGAGGGATCGGGTAGGCAGCGCCGGGATTGCTGCGTGTGTAGACGTGCAAGCCACCGGGGCGGGCTTGGATGAATCGAATCGACTGCTGCCCGGCAATCTCCACCGCATAGCAGGCGTCGCCGGCGAAGTAGTTGCGGCGCAGGTCCACATGCAGCAGGTCGCCCGGCTCATAGCGCGGGGCGTTGAGGCTGTCCTTCACCTCGACCAAGCCCCAGCGCGCGGTGTCAGAGAAGTCCGGTAGCGGAGCGGGGGTATGCCCGATTGCGGCCGGCAGGGGTTGGTGTACGATAGGTCTCATGGTCAGGTCGTTCCTTGTAGGGGTTCGGACATGGCTTTCACGGCTCGTCCCGGTTGCCGCCGGGCGAGCCGTTTTCATTTCAGCGGGGCAGCGCACGGCTATCCGCCGTCTCCACAACTGCGGCCTCCAAGTAGGCTTCCAGGTCGGCAGGTCGGTAGAAGCAGCGTTTGCCCACCCGCAGGTATCGGGGGCCGCGCCCCTCACATCGCATCTTGTCCAGCGTGCTTTTGCTCAGGCCGAGCCAATCAGCTGCGGCCGCAGTGCTGAGTCGCTCGGCCGGGGGATTTGTAGCTTTGGGGGGGCTCATGTGCCTTCCGGTCGTACGTAGCAAAAGTGCTACGTTGCGAACGCTACTCCCCAAAATTGGAATGTGCAAGCACTTTTGCTACGTGCTATCGTTGGGCATGGCCAAGAAAGACGATCAGCAAACAAATGTGCGGCTCCCAGTCGAGCTGAAGCAGCGGCTAAAGGCGGCGGCCGAGAAGGCTGGACGCAGCTTCACCGAAGAACTGGTGGAGCGACTTGAGGCAAGCTTCTATTCGGTTCTGGAGGCAACCCTGCTACAGGCGCGATTGACGGAGCGGGGGGAACTGCTCCTCGCTCATGCTGATTGCGAAGCGACCCTTGAGGATGTTCGTCGTGAGCTGGCTGAGGTTGAATCCCGCAAAGACCCCGCTTCGATCAAGCGGCACGCTCAGCTGATCGCAGAAGAGCGTGAGGCGCAGCGGCAGTGGGAGAACATTGAGATCTATCTCAATAGACTCACAGCTGACATAAAGCTGCTCGCTGACAAGTTGCAGGAGCGCATTTGGTTCCTTGAGGCGGAAGTCACAAAGCAGTGACCGCCTTCACCCGGCTCACCAGGTCAGCGCAGCGCGCGCTGAAACCCGGCCAGTCCATCAGCGAGCATGGGATTACCTACACCCGTACCGCCAACGGTGATGGGCGTTGGTCGGTCAACGTGATGGTGGCCAGGCGCCGGCATCACCAGGTGGTGGGCTTGGAGTCGGAGGGGTACACCCGGACTCAGGCCGAAGACGTTGTGGCGGCGCTTAAGGCCGCCAAGCGCAGCGCGTCCCATGGGGTGCAGGGGAGCAAGGGCAACGCCTCGCAGACAGTCGCGCAGGCGGCGGACGATTACCTGGACTATCTACGCCGGCATGACGGCAAGGACATTGATACCAAGGAGCGTCGGTTCCGCGATCACATCAAGCCTCACCTCGGGCGCCGGCCAGTGGCTAGGCTGACCGATGACGACTGGCTTGCCTATGTGTCCAAGCGGAAAGGCGAGGGCGCGAGCCCGGGCACGATCAACCGTGAGCGCTCAGCACTGCTGCACATGCTCAACACCATGCTGCGCCGGAAGATCCTCAACGCTGCGCCGCTGCTGGCCCGCCAGCGCGAGCCGCAGGGAAAGCTGGTGTATCTGACGCCGGAAGAGGCGCAGCGGCTGCTACTGGCTGCTCAGGAGGACGTGTCGCCATTGGCACATCGGTTTGTGATGGTGACGCTCTACACCGGTCTGCGGCACAGTGCGGCGCTCAACCTGCGCGCGGGCGACGTGGACGTGCAGCGCAGGATTCTGTGGATCGGCAAGGACAAGGCGGGCCGGCGCGAGCAGCCTATGCCGCAGGTGCTGGCGCAGTACCTCGGTAAGGTCATCAAAGGCATGGAGGCTGAGGCCTACCTATTCCCGTCACAGCGCGCGGGCAGCGGCCGGGCGTACCAGATGAACGCCGTTTTCGGTCGATGCGTGCAGCGCGCTGGCATCACCAAGCACGTGACCCCGCACACAATGCGGCACACCGCCGCGACCAACGCTGCACATGCTGGTCTCGATGCGGCAACTATCCAGGCAATGGGCGGCTGGAAGACAAGAGGCATGGCCGAACGGTACACTCACGCCGCTTCGATGCAGGACGCTATGGCGGCCCTACAGAAACAGCTTTCCGGCGACGCGATTACACCGAAATTACAACGGCAACCGCGCAAAACCGCCTGAAACCCTTACAGGGCCTATAGCTCAACGGTTAGAGCAGGGGACTCATAATCCCTTGGTTCCAGGTTCGAATCCTGGTGGGCCCACCACATTGACGTCCAGCGAAGTCCGGGGATGTCCAAGAATGCTAGCGAAGTGGGTCTTTTAGGCTGCTTGACCGTCCATCGGCATCCGTTGGCATCCACTTGCATCCGCAAAAAAAGTGAGTCAGGCTGTGAGTCGAGGGTAGGTAATTCCCGACCCCGACTCACTGGCGGATGACTCACATGCTCACCGACACCAAAGTTCGCACACTGAAGCCCAAGTCAGCGGCCTACCGGATCGCTGACTCAAATGGGCTATGCATCGAGGTGCGTCCAACGGGGTCGAAGGCTTGGCGGTACCGCTATAGGTACGCCGGTAGGGCGAGCATCGTCACCCTCGACGAGTACCCCTCAATGTCGCTGCAGGCTGCTCGCGTCGAACGTGACCGTCTTCGTGCGCTGCTGCGCGGCGGAGCAAATCCCGCTCAGGTGGCAAGGGCCGAGAAGGCAGCGCAAGGAGAAAGGGCCGCGAACACCTTCGGTGCCATCGGCCTGGAGTTGCTCGCCAAGCGGACAAAGGAAGGTCTTTCCCCTGGATCCGTTGTGCGCGAGCGTCGGCTGATCGAGAAGGATCTGGCTGGATTGGCGGATCTGCCTGTTGGCGACATCACCGCGCCGGTTCTGCTAGCTGCGCTTAGGAAGCTGGAACAGCGAGGCGTAGTCGAGACTGCACATCGGGCTCGAGCCCACGCCGGCCGAATCTTCCGCTACGCCATCGCTACGGGTCGCGCAGACCGCAATCCCGCTCAGGACCTCACAGGAGCGCTTGAACAGCCTCAGACCAAGCACTTTGCCAGCGTGACTGATCCTGCCGTTATAGGAGGGCTCCTGCGCGCGCTGTGGGGCTACCAGGGGGCATTGGTCACACAAGCCGCGCTAAAGCTGGCTCCGATGCTATTTGTCCGTCCAGGGGAGTTGAGGCAGGCGAAGTGGGCTGACATCGACCTCGATGCGGCGGAGTGGCGCTACGTCACCAGCAAGACTAGGACTCCGCACATCGTTCCGCTCTCGAGCCAAGCCGTGGAAGTGCTCAGGGACCTGTATCCCTATACCAAGCGCAGCGAGTTCGTGTTTCCAGGGGTCCGTAGTGCCCAAAAGCCCATGAGCGAGAACACGCTGAACGCGGCGCTGCGGAATCTTGGATTCGACTCAGACACGATGGTGGGCCATGGCTTTCGAGCGATGGCGAGAACGGTGCTGGATGAAGTGCTTGGCTATCGCCCGGACTACATTGAGCATCAGTTGGCGCATGCCGTGAAGGACCCACTTGGGCGTGCCTACAACCGAGCGACCCACCTGCCGGAGCGCAAGAAGATGATGCAGGCCTGGTCTGACTATCTCGACCAGCTGCGCGCTGCAGAACCGAACGTGCTGGCCTTCAAAGCCAAGCGCGCCTAACCACCGGAGATAGACAGGCCTTTAGGGAGGGCCGGTCAAAGAAGTATAGCCGCATAAACAAAGCGGCCGAGGAAGGGGCGGCAACCCCTGGCTCGGCCTACCACAACCGACTATTGGAGAGTCGATCATGGATAGCGTGAGTATAAGTGCTGCCTCCGGGAGCACGCATAAAGATCCCGTCACGGGTGAGCCGGCCATTCAGGCCCGTGACCCGATTGACGAACTCTTGGCAATGGGGGTGGCTCCCCGCTTGCTCATCTCTCATCAACTCGTTTGCATGGACTGGTTGGCCGTGCACCGCCGAGACAAGTTCTGCCTGTGCTATCACGACAGCACGGGCGCGGTCGTGACGGAAACGGTGGGCGCCGCCCAACTCCTCACTCGTGCACAGGAGATCGGTTGGCGGCCCGTCGAGGACCCGATGGAGCCTAGCGCTGGTTGCCACCTCTTCGAAGAGACTTCGTACAATCTCCGGCGAGGCATCCACTGGTATGCGAGTGCTTACGACGATACCGACGAAATGCTTCCTCTTGGCTTTCCTGAGGTCGCGCTGACAGCGGGACGAGAGCGGCAGCGTCGGCGCGATGCGGCAGCGGATAGACGCTTCAAGCGCACACAGCAGGAGACTGCCAAGCGGGCGCGGGAAAAAGCAAGGCGCAGTCTCGAACGGCTTGCCGAAGACCTGCTGCGTAATCCACCTGCCGATGGCCCTGAGCTTGGAACAATGGCCCAGGCCAGACGCGCGGCTCGCGATCTAGTAAACGACACTATCGCCCACCTGAGTGGCCCTAGGTAGGATGTCGGAACCTCGGGAAATCCCAGGCTGGAGACCACATCGGAGCGGCGTATGAGTACCACCCGATATTTCATGAATCAGGAGGCGGAAGCTGCTTGGCGGAAGCTGACGGCATCTGCGGAGTATGCGCTGTGTTTGGAATCCCTGAAGGGAAAAGATCGCAGGCCCGGGATGTGGGCGGGGACGCTGGAGGATTGGATTGGCGGTGCTGTGATGCACGGTCTCGCAGAACTGGAGCCATTCGAAAAGATGACATCCAAACAGCGGCAGGAAGCCTCAAAGAGGATGGTCGTCCATTGCGAGGCTCTCAGGGAACTGCTCATACCGTTCTACGACGAGAAGAGTGGCCTAGATTGGCCCTTTCAGCCCGATCTGGACCTGGCTGCGCTCAACAGCGCGATCAACTACCAAGCTGCCCATCAGGGTGATTTCGAAGCTCTTGACGAAGATGAAAGAGAGGACTCGTTCAACCGAATTCGGTTCGCCATCTATCACGGGATCAAGATGGACCTAGGGCTTGTCTTTGATGCGATCCACAATGGCGCTCTTCGACTGGCTGAATTGGAAAGCGAGGTAAAGAAGCCGAACGACCCAAACGTAAGGAGGCTGCGCTTTATCCGGCGAGTGACTAGCAAGTTCATGAGGGAGTTTGGTACGCCACACAGAGCGCTGGTGCTCGCGCTAACCTCGGTGTTCTTTAGCACTGAGGACCTGGACGAGGCTGCTATTTCCAAGCTGGCTCCTGTCTCGAAGAGAGCGTAGGTCGGCGGCACTGAATCAGAATCGGAATTCCTGATTCTGATTCAGCTGAGCCAAATCCGTAAATTGCGGGTTTGACGGCATGTTTCATTAGGTCCCGCATCCATAAATTTCGACTCACCCGCCGCGCACAGCGGCCACACGGTGCAGTCAATGGATACGTATGGACATCGGGACTTCCGGCCCTTCATTCCGGAATGCGCGAAGGTAGGTATCGGCCGCTCTAAGGCTTATGAGCTGGCAAAGGCCGGTCTGCTTGAGACAGTCAGCATCGGCACACGTCGATTCGTCTACCTCGATAGCCTTTACACACTACCCGCACGGCTCGCTGCGGCCTCCACGGAGGTCGCAGCGTGAACGGGTTCAATTTTTCCTGCCTTAATCGGGAGCAGTCGGCTCTTCTGGATGCGGCTGGGTGGACGGCCGGCTGCGCTCGTCCAGCCCCTACGCGGCGCGCCGTCAGGGAGCTGGTAGAGCGTGGGCTCATTGAGGCTTACCCCGCCACGCATGAGGACGACCACGGATCGTACAAGGTGGTCGAGTACTACGTCCCGCAAGACGTTCAGCGCGCCTGGCAGACATTGAGCGCCTCCAGGGAACAGGAGATTGAGCCAGACGACCGGGAGGAGGCGCAGCTATGACGGAGCAGGCTATTGGTCAGCTTGTGCCACACGTGTCATCTGGCCTCCTTGTCAGTCTTTCCACCGGAAGGATCTTTGAGCCGGATGGATTAGAGGTAGGGATCCAGACTTCGGACACCTATGTGAGGGTGATACGTCGCCAGTCAGAAGCCCGTACCCCCGTGACCTGGTACGCGCACCGACTGGTTTGGGAAGCCGCTCACGGACCAATCCCTGAGGGCATGCAGATCGATCATCTCGACTCCAATGCGGGCAACAACGCGCTGTCCAATCTAGATTTGGTGACTCCCCAGGAGAACCGCGCCAGGCAGGCTAATAGGAGTCTGGCGCTGTACGGCTGTAGATCACCGTACTGCAAATTGTCGCCTGACCAAGTCAGCGCAATACGCGACAGCACGGATAGCATACCGTCAAAGGTTTGGGTCAAGCGACTCGGGATATCTCTTCGCACGGTGAACCAAGTTCGTAGCGGACAGACCTGGGCGCACCTGCCGGGGAAGCGCGCCGCGAAGGCACGTCGCAAGAAGCCCTAGTCGGGCTCATACCTATGCCCTTGGGGGGTGTATGCACAGCACAAGTGAGGACCGCGCGCAGCGGTCTCCAGAGGGCGGCGCCAGCTATGGTCTGGCGCAACCCAAGAAGAACACTGAAAGGCGACGGCAGAAGCTCGTAGGGCGGTCGAAGGGCGCGCCATTCCTGATGATTGAACACAGGATTTCTGACTCGCAAGAGTTCGGTCACCTGTCCGGTAATGCCGTCAAGCTGTTGCTGGAGCTGGCCCGCCAATACCGACCAGGCAAGAACGGCGATTTGAGCATCCCGTGGTCAATGCTCTCGAACCGTGGCTGGAGGAGTAAGGCGACGGTGCATGGCGCCAAGCTGGAGCTCCTTGCCGCAGGTTGGATCATCGAGACGCGCAAAGGCGGCAAGAACATGTGCAGCCTGTACGCGCTGACCTATTACGCCGTCGATGAGTCCGAAAAGCACCTTGAGCCACCGACCGTAACTCCACTGAACCTGTGGAGGAATCGCAATGGGTAGTCGCTATGTGGGCCAATGTGGTCGCTATGCAGGCCAATCCCGCTCTGAGTTGGCCCGTATAGAGACCTACGAGGTCGCAATGCAGGCCAGTCAGGCGGTTATCCACACCCCTTCGAGGTCGCTATGTGTACACCCTTCTAGATATATACCAAGCGGAGCGCGCTCTTCATTGCTTCCAGTGCTTCTGAAGCCTTGCTCTAGGGAGGGCGCCCCTTGAACGGTCGAGCACAGTTCAAAGCCGACCTAAAGCAGGTACGAGCGCCGGAAATTTCAGGGCTGTCAAAGCCCTGGCTGGAAGGATCGATTACCGTGGATCGAGCTTCCAAGGCCCTTGCCGCTGCTTTCGGTTGCGGCCCATGCATGTCATTGCCAGTGCAAGCTACTTGGGTTGAGGTTCTGCCTGATGAAGACGGCTCAGTTGATCCAGCGGGGCTAGCCATTCACACCAGGGGGCGCGTAGTTCAGGACGCTCGGGGATATCTGCCCAAAAGTACGCGGGCACGGACAGCCGCTCTACGCTCCTTCAGAGCTGAAGACCGGCAAGCAGCTGAGGACTTCGATGAAGTTGCGAACATGCGTGCGGACGCGTGCGCCACGCGTGTTCGACGCGTGCGGCGCTGGGAGAACCACCGTTTTGCGGGAGCTTTGGTCATCCCAACTGTGAGGCCGGTGAAGCCAGTTCTGCTGGCATTGTCCGATGCGTCGCTTGATGGCCCGCTTGAGGCATGGCTGATGGTCTACGCGGCACAGAGGATGGAGCTATGGCCCAAGGTTGAGCTCTATCTGACCGTAATGGGGCATACGGCCGAAGTGGCAAGGGCGGCGGCGGCCAAGCTTCTCGGCGTCGGGCGCAGCTACAAGGACGGCGCGCGCGGTTCCGGAGTTCGAGAGGCTACCTATCGGAAGCAAGTGTCGACCGTCGAAGCCATTCTCTGGGACTGGCTTGAACGGGCCAGCTATGCCCTGCTGGAGGAGCTCGGAGAGAGCACAGGATGGGATGTTGGCGTGGGAAGAATCTTGAACGTGACGGCGAGTGGCTAACCAGTGAACCCAGCCCTTTCCCCTAGGTTCTTCATCCCGAGCGAATTTGCCCGGGAGCGATTTACACCCGCCAAACGCCATAAGTAATAGGGGCTCTACTACCCAAGGGCGGGCTCCTGGGTGGCGTCATCTATTGGTGGCGCCGCCCACTCCCATCCGGCGTATGAGACGCCCCAGAAGCACAGGAAGCAAATGAACTCCTACATTCACAATTTCTTCGGCAGGGTCACGCCGAGATGGCAGGGCCTGTCCGAGAAGGACCAAGGCGCGGTTGCTCGCCAGAGCCTGCTATCCGCTGGACTTGCCATGCTCCGGCCGACCGGAGGCAACTTTGGCGCCGCATTGGCAAACGGCATTCAAGGTGGGCTTCTCTCAGCCAATCAAGGCGTGAGCGATGCCGAGAACGCCCGCTACAAGGACGAAATCCTCGCTCGGACTCGCCAGGGAATGCTGCGGAACGCGGCTATCGAAGAGGCTCAGCGAGGCGTGCTTAACCCTGACGGATCGCTCAATGAGGGCTCATGGAGTCAGTGGGCAAGTGTCGACCCCGTTGGCGCCCAGGAGTTCCGGCAGAAGGTGAGTCCGAAGGCGAAATGGGAGCCGGGCCAGATCGGCTATCGCGACCCGAAGACGGGTAAAGAGGGGCTGCTGGATGTCATCCGCAACACCGAAACCCAAGAGTACCGCGATCTCCAAGGCAACATCATCAGTGAAGGCCTACTTGGCTCAGGAGCCGCTGCACCGCAGTTGCCGAGTGCAGGTCTTCTGTCGCCGGATGCAGCGCGGCTGCAGATGTCCAGCCGGGGGCTACTGGGTTCCGACCTCATTCCAGGCTTGGAGCAGGCGGTGATGCAGGTTGAGTCGGGCGGCAACCCGGCTGCCGTGTCGAGCAAGGGCGCGGTAGGCACCATGCAGACGATGCCTGGCACGCTGCGCGACCCGGGATATGGTGTTGTGCCTGCCCGCGATCAGTCCCCGGCAGAGCAGGAGCGAGTCGGCAAGGACTACCTCGGGGCCATGCTGCGTCAGTACCCAGACCCGCGTGCCGCGCTGGCCGCATTCAACTGGGGTCCGGGTAACGTCGACAATGCCCTGCGCGCGGCGGGTGGCAATGTTGATGCCATGCTTGCATCTGCTCCTGCAGAAACGCGTGCCTACGTTCCGAAGGTGCTTGCGCAGGCAGGCCAGGCGAGGCCGACGGGAACTGCGGGTCTGGAAGTTGGTTTCAGACCTGATCGTTCGGCTCGTCAGGCGGAGCGCCAAGCTCCGTCTGGCTACCGCTTTAGTGCCGATGGCTCACAGCTAGAGGCTATCCCTGGCGGCCCCGCAGACCAAAAGAACAATCCTGCCCCGGGGGATCTCGCTCAGGCGGAGCAGGCGCTGCGGAAAGAGTTCATCGCTCAGATCAAGGTCCCTCAGACGGTGGTCAACTCTTACGAGCAGATCGCGCAGGCCGCGAAGAATCCGTCTGCACAGAACGATCTAGCTTTGATCTTTTCTTACATGCGCATGCTTGATCCCACTTCGGTGGTTCGTGAGGGCGAGTTCGCGAATGCTCAAAACGCTGCTGGCGTTCCGGACCGCATCCGCAACGAGTACAACAGGCTCCGAGATGGTCAGCGGCTGAACCCTGAGCAGCGAACTGGCTTTGTTAACTCCGCCAAGGGGCTGCACGACCAGGCAAAGTCTCAGATCGACGCCTATCGAGAGCAGTACTCGGGCTTGGCGCGGGAATACAACTACGCGCCCGAGCGTGTAGTGGGTAGGTCCACTGCATCTGGTGGTGCAGCAGCACGTGGGGCCTCCGCAGTTCCCCCAGCGGCGGTGGACTTCCTTCGGAAGAACCCCAACATGCGTGCCGCCTTCGAGCAGAAGTACGGTGTTAGCGCAGATGACTATCTGAGGTAGCCAATGGAAAGAAATCCATTTGATCAGTTTGATGCCCCATCGGGTGCTTCTTCGACCGGGCAGAACGTCTTTGACCAGTTCGACCAGCCCGATGAGATCGTGACGCTCCCTGCCGTACAGGCCGCCAAACCCGATTTCAGCGAGGTAGCGTCCAGCTGGGATAGCACCGCCGAGTTGCCAGGCAACGCCCTAGGTCGGTGGCTGGGCCAGTATGGCGGGCGCCAAGTCCTTCAAGGTGCTGGCGGCCTTCTCGGTGCCGTTGGCGGTGACGCTTTCAATCACTATGTCGTGGACCCGATTCGGCGCCGCCTGCACGAAACTACGGAAGAGGATGTCGCTACGGGGCGGGATAGCTTCGTTCCGACTGCCTCGTATCGCCAGGTCGGCGAGCAGATTGCAGATGAGTTGGGCATGCAGCGGCCCCAGACGAAGGCGCAGCGCATTGTTTCAGACATTGGCGAAGGGCTGACCGGGACAGCGCTCACCCTGGGCGCAGGCTCAGCGGCTAGCGGCGGCAGAGGGCTTGCTCAGGCTGCTGGCGAGTTCTTCGCTGCAAATCCTGTCCTGCAGACCGCTGCCACTGCGGCAGGCACAGGCGCAAGCTCAGCCGTTCGTGAGGCGGGTGGTGGTACTGGTGCACAGGTAGCCGCTGGGCTGGCTGGTGGCTTCGCTCCAGGCGTCGCCTCAGCGCTTCCCGGCATGCGTAGCGGCTTCGTTCCTCAGGCTGTCGCGGATGCTACCCGTGGAGCGCTAAGGGGCCGCAATGCTTCGGGTGAGCGCGTGACCGCCCAGGACGTGGAAAGGGCGATTTCCGATTTCGCGGCAGCAGGTACTTCACCGAGTGTGGGCCAGGCAACGGGTGGGCGATTTGCTCAGGCTACAGAGACCATGTTGGGCAACGTTGCTGGCGGCTCTGGTCCGATTGCGCGTCTTGCGCGCAACCAAGCTGACAACGCCAACGCGGCGATTGGTCACTATGCGGCGGAACTCTCTCCACGTGGCCGAGCCATGAGTCCGGAGCAGGCAGGACGTACCATCCTAGAGGGAATTGAGGGCAAGAGCGCTGCCGCCTTCGTGCCCAAGACAGCCAAAAGGGCGGAAGAGCTTTACGGTCGAGTCTCGAAGCAAATTGCACCGGATGCACGGGTGCCTGTGGAGAACACGCAGAGGGCGCTTGCCGATCTGAACGCCTCCATTGAAGGAGCCCCCAACGTTGCGCGCCTATTCCAGAACGCTCGCATTCGAGGAATCGGCGGTGCATTGGACGAGGATGTTGGCGGAATGGAGGCATCACTGCAGCGCCCTGATGTACAGCGGCAAGCAGAGCAGCTGAAACAGCAGCTTGAGGGGCAGGCGCAGCGGGCAGCTGCGGAGAACGCGCGCCTTCAGTCACTGGGGTTGCGTGGCTCGCTTCCCGTTCTGACGCCTCAGCAGATCGACGAGCAGGTGGTGACCGCTGTATCTGGAATGGCCGACAACCAACTGCCGTATCAGGCGCTTACCAAGCTTCGCACGCTGGTTGGGCGGGAGCTCGATAACTACTCCTTGGCTGACAGCGTTCCCCGGGACAAGTGGAAAACGCTCTATGGGGCACTTACGAAGGATATGGAGGCCGCCGCCACGACGCCCGAAGCGCGGCAGGCTTGGAGTCGGGCAAACGCCTACTACGCGGCGCGTAGCAATCGAATCGACGCCGTGGCGCATGTGGTGGATAAGAGCGGCGGACCGGAGGCTGTTTACAAGGCGGCGTTTGGCAACACCCGAGAGGGTGCGACCACGTTGCGAGCGGTGATGCAGTCGTTGCCAAAGGGCGCCCAGCGTGAAGTATCGGCGTCCTTCATTCGCCGCATGGGTCGGGCCACCGGCAGTCAGCAGAATGCGGACAGTGACGTCTTCAGTATGGAGACGTTCCTCACCAACTGGGCGAACATGAGCCCTGAGGCGAAGCGGGTGCTGTTTGACCGTCATGGCCTCGGTTTCCGGCAGGACATGGACAGGATCGCCAGGATGACGGATCGAATTCGGCAGGGAAGTTCGGTGTTCCGAAATCCATCAGGATCCGCTCGCCTGATCTCCTTGATAACTCAGTCGGCTGGTACTGCGAGCAGTGCCGGTAGCGCATTGGTGGCGGGTAGTCCGCTGCTGGCTGCAGGGATTGTTTCAGGCTCGATGGCGCTGGCTGGTGGCTTGAATGGATTGGCCCGCCTTATGACCAGCCCCGGCTTCGTTCGCTGGGTTGCGCAGAACGGCGAGAAGCCAGTTGGTGAGCTGATACCGCAAGCGCGTTTGCTGCGGGAAATTGCAGAGCGGGAAGACAACCCGGATCTGGATGCGTTTGCAGATCGGCTTGAGGCTACGAGGCCACAGCGAAGCCGGTAAAGGCGAGAACTACCAAGCCCGCCAGTAGAACGGGGACTGCGATCAGCAAGCTGGCAAAGGCAAGGCCGTATAGGCCGCCCTTCCGTCCATCAGAAACGCGGTCGCTTTCCAGCGGCTGCGGCAGGGGATAGCTCGTCTTTTTCCAGGCGTCCATTTCCCGTCCATCGGAGAGGTGTGGGGTCAGGATACACCTGGCCCCGCTGCTCAAACACTTAAGAAAATGAATGGGCCGGCAGGCGCCCAAGGAGTATGTAATGGCAGGTTCAAGAGTTCCGGCGTTCTTTGTAGGGGCGCGCAATCGCTTTGTTAACGGGGCGGTGCCGGGAAACGTCTTTGACGCACGTGGCAACTATATGGGCAACGGCGGCAGGGCGGCCATCGCCACCGGCCTCAAGTTGCTCGCAAACGCGTTTGTTCCCGGAACGGGTTTGCTGGTGGACCGAGGGCTATCCGGCTGGGTGAACCGAGGGGCTGACTACGGTATCGGTGGCCCAGTCATGGAGCAGGTTGATATCCCGGGTGCTCCCTCGTCGAGCCGAGCATTCACTGCGCCCACGCCTTCGCAGATGACAACGCAGAACCTCGGCCTGGGCGCCCAGCGTCCGGGCGGCAGCTGGTATGGCTACACAGGCGGAGCTGGTTCTATGGGGAGCTTCGGCAACACCCAGTTTGGCAATGGCATGGCAAGCATCGGCCAGTGGAACCCACAGAGCGTATGGGGCCAGCAGGTAGCGGCTCCGACTGGGTCGAACCTTGGTCTGGGCAACAACGTGGGCGGCTTCATTGGAGGCGGCTCAGGCGGCGGTAGCGGCCAAGCAACTGGAGGCGGCATGCCAGGCATCGTGGGCGGCCGATTCGCAGGCAGTAACCCCGTGGACTACAAGCGCAGCTTCATCACGACCAAGAAGGCTTAGGAGACCGGCCATGACTCCTCCCTTGTCACCCTCAGCGGTGAAGGGCATCGCTGCAGTGATGCTTCGAGCCAACGCGGGGCAACGTGTCTACCTAGGCGGTTTGGACGTCACCGAGATGGCCGCCAGGTTCCTCCAGCGACACGTCGAGGAGGTCGGTCTGGACGCAGCGGACAAGAGCTTCCGAAAGCATGGGCTCACATTGGTAACAACTGAAAACAATAGGTGAAGGCTATGGCGTTCAAGCCAGGGCAATCGGGCAACCCGAGTGGCCGGCCCAAAGTGGATTTTGAGGTTCGACAGCTGGCACGAGAGTACGGCCGGGAGGCCATTGAGAAGCTAGTGGCGATCATGCGGAGCGATAACCCTGCTCTGGCTAAGGCGGCCAGCGAGGCGCTACTGGACCGGGGCTATGGCAAGCCAGTCCAGTCAGTAGGGATAGACCCGGATTCGGAGCCGGTCCGAGCCATAACGGTGCAATTCGTACCCATGACAGCTGACAATGAGCCGGAGGGCGCTCGTGGCTGATGACCAAGAGGCAATCTCTACTTTAGAAGCGGATAGCTCCCTAGAGTCCTGGGACGGTGTGACGTACGAGGTCTTCGCTGCCGAGCGACAATGCCTGCCTGAGGATTTCGAGGGCCGGATGCAAGTGGCTGCCGCTGCAATTGGCGCCCCTTGGAGGGCGTACGACCTACATGACGGGCGATGCCCCGCCCTGAGCGGTGGCAACTGCCAATGCGGGCTGGTCAGCTACTTCAGCAATGGACGGTGGATCGCCGGAGTGGACATGTTCCATTCGATCCAGGACATCTTCCCACTGCACTAGCCCTACTTCCGAGTCTCCTTGCAGACGTACATGTCCCACTCCTTCTCGTACCGGCAGCCAACGCCGCACTCATAGCTCCCGAAGTCTTTCGACTTGTTATCGGATGCCAATTGCCTTAGTGCGCTAATCGAGGCCTGCTGGCATTGCTCGAAGGACGCGTAGTGGCCGTAGATCGCCTCGGAGGCGTCTTCTGCTGCTAAGGGCCTACCTGGGGGGTAGACGAAGGCCGTCCACGTCTCTGGCTGTCGGGCGCAGCCCCCCAGGAGGGCGAGGGCAGGCAGAGCGATGCAAACTAGTCTTGGCATGGTCGGTCCTTGACGTTTAGGCGGCAGCCTATCAGGCAACGTCATGCGAACGCATTGCGAACGCATTCTCTGAGCATGCTGGGCGCATGTATCCGGCCTCGGAGTCGTGTTATAGACGAGCCCGGGGCATGCTGAACTGATCTGGACCCATAGGTTTCTGGGACGGGCAGCTTGAAACGCGTTGGACTCTTAAGTCAAAAATTGCTGCTAAAGATTGCCTTTGGTAGGCCGATGAAATCTGCGGACTTTGAAAAGGATTTCAATTGTGAATAGCACTCCTGAGCAACGCGCCACGCAGCTGGTCATCCTCGCTGGACTCCTGAGTCAGGAGCATGCCCGTATCCTCGTCGGGCAGGAGGCGACGGATCACCGATATATTGAGCCCTGCTACCTCGCGGAACTATTGTTCCTCAACGAAGGTCTTGGTAATTCTGTTCTCGAATGGGCAATCCAAGAGCGCATCAACATTGAGCAGGGTGCGCCAAAGATCGACCCCGTGAAGAATGAGCTTCCCGCCGACATGGGCAAATCTACAGGGGATATTGAACAACCCACTGACCAAACGAAGCTCAATCTTCTTGCTCTTGTTCCGGACGTGGACCAGATCATTGCTGACACTGTGGGCGCAGCCGGCAGTAGCCAGGAGGAAGTGTTGGCTGCCGCCGAGACGGCTGATTCTACAGTCAAGATTAAGGTTAAGCTCTAAGGTCGGTTCTATCCCAAGCTCTGGCGACGCTAGCCCAAGCTGGTTTGACGACGATCGTCTGGGCGAGGCAAGCATTCTGTCCTTGCCGGACCTAAGTCTTCAGGGAGCTTGAGGCAGTGATGATCGAGTGGCGCCGCTCCCCGCGCCAGCCGAGCGACTATCCAGTGCGGACATAGCCGATCTGCTCGGTCAGAACTGTCAGCGATTGCTGGAAGGCTGCGGCGAAGAGGTCGCTGCTGTCGAGTCTGTGTTTGGCCGCAATACTTGGCAGAAGCAGATGCCAAGCATTGGAGAGATCGTTGGGTGCAGGGTGGCTCAGTACGCAGATTCGCAATGCGTACTCCATCGCCTTGAGGTAGCCACGGTGCATCTCGAGTTCGGCCTCGCAGGCTTGGAGGCGATCAAGTACTTCCGCGATTTCGGTCATCATGGCGGTCTCGACAGGCGGGGTAGGGAAGGCGATAGTCGGTGGACGTCTAGACGAGTTCGCTATGAGCATCCTCAACGTTCTGCTCACCCGTGACCACTTGGCCGTCGCGGTGGATACCCTGGCAGAGGATGCCCGAACAGGAGTGCATTCTGCTGGCGCGAAGCTGCTGCTGATCCCTCAGCACAACCTGGTGCTGGCAACGCGTGGTTCTACCCAGTTCTTCCTACGCATCTACGAGCTGGCGCTGCAGGCCAGCTTCCGTGCAGATTTTACGATGGAGCAGCTTTCTGCTGAGCTGGGACTAGTGGTAGATCAGCTATGGCCGAATTACGAGAAGGCGGCGGCAGAGGCAGGTCTGCCGCTTGAGCAACTCGACACCGAGTTGGTACTGGGCGGCTGGTCGCCGAAGAACGGGCGAATGATTGCCACGGCGTATGCCAAGAACGACAGTCAGCGCCCGGCCCGGGTCCAGCCGATCGGCGGCCAGCTGGCGTCGCCAGGCGAGCCGCTCCAGGCGGTGACGCCGAGCATGGCCCAGACCGATCTGATGGCCCATGCGCGCCTCCAGACCAGCTACCTTAATGAGCAGATGGGGCGGCAGGTTGCGGGCGGGCGACTGCTGGCTGGCTTCCTGCAGAAGGGACAGGCGGTGGTCAAGGATCTGGGGGCGATCTGACAATCGGGCGTGTGTTAGGCGAATCGGGCGTACATGCCTGGCGGGCAGCCCAGCTGCGCATGCCCAGGGTGCACAGGGCAAAGGCGAACTTGTTGACGGATCAGGCCTCGTTGGGGCAAGGCGGCATTGCAGCTCCAACAAGCGGTGGAGCTTGAACGGGACACTGACGGGTACGGGCGCGCCGCCGGCAGGGCGCGCAACGTCTCCGGGCAGCCGCCAGTGGCCACCACGTACCGCCAGCCGTGTGGCAGGCTTGGATATGCCCGAGGACCTTCCGTTTTAGCGAGTGGTTTCTCACGCATATGACGCTAAGGTCATCTATCCGGTTCGGGGGCAGCGCTTCCTTCTGTGGCTAGACTTCTGTGATCTACCCGCCAAGTTTTTGTGCTATTGGCAAGGAGTAGCGGAAAATTGTCTTCACATATTGCGTCGCAAGAAACTAACTCCACCAACTTCCATTCATCGTCGGATTTGAATTTTCTAGCGAAGATTGCTGACAGTTTTGTTGCGAATTCTTCTGCTGCCTTAGTCGGTGTTTCTAGCGGGTACACGACATAGACTGAGAGCTCGTATGGGTCGTCATTCGCCTTCCGCTCAGTCATGTGACCATCATCTAGATCAAAGAAAAGCGCGCGAATCCCTCCCCCGCTCTTCTTCGAAAGCTCATCAATCTTAGTCCTGACGCGATCCATCGCCATTTCAAAGGCGTCAGGAAACGCTGATCGACCATATCTGGAAGATAGCCATCTGCGCAATATCACCAATTGAATAGGGGAGAACTGGTATTTATGCAGCACTGCGTTCTGAAAGAAATTTTCCTTTTCCAGGCTTTCTTTACGACGCGCGTCGAAGTGAAAATTACTAGTGCTGTCGTTGTCGGCGCCACAGGAAAGCTCAAGGGTGCGCGGATTTTTCCCATATGTTTTGGAGCCGTCCGGAGATGCGGATACCGCAGGTATCCACTCAATCATCGGCTCAACAGATTTTTCAGCAGCTATGTCACAGTCATGGCTAATCAATACGCCCAGCTGACCGTCTAAGGTCGCAAGGGCTCCCTGCCACCAGCTTAGGTTCCTTCCGTTGCTCATGCTTATGGCTCAGGTCGGGTCGGTTTCATCCAGTCGGCGAAGGCTTCCTCGCGCTCTCTTCTCTGCCAAACGAGCAGCGATCAAATTTCGCTGTGCAGATCGCTCCCGCTGCGAGGTAAGGATAACTCCGATGAGGGCATCTGCAGGGGTGCCCGCAGCAAAGGCCTCCCAGAATGACTTTCCTCCGTGAACAGGAAGTGCCAGTGAACTCTTGGCTGGAATGCCCGCTTCAGACAGCAGACGGGCGGCCGTTGCCAATTGATCCAATTTGATCTGAACACCCCTAGCTGGCGCAGAATTATCCTTCATCCAGTTATAGATAGTTGTGCGCGAAACGCCCATGGCCCTCGCCAGGTTGGCGCTAGTGGTCTGGAGTCCCTCGGTGATAACTTGTATTTGGTCACGAATCGGTGCGGATGCCTCGCTTCGAATTTTGCTGGTCTTCTCTAGGTTTTCGACACGTTCTACCCCCGGGACAGAGTAGCCATGAGGATCAGTGCCTGCATAGAGACTTCCGCCGGTACCAGTCATCACCACGCCAGCGAAAATGGCTGCCGTTGCGCGAGACTTGGCTTTTGCACTGTATTTTATATGTGCCATTTTATTTCCAGTCCTCCAGCGCCTTTGGTGTCACTATGGATTTGAAAACTGCAGACAAGTCAGACTTTAGTGCTCTGAGGTGCGCTAGAATTTCAGTCGCATTAAATTCCCTGGCAAATCCGTTCTGCCCACCAAAAACGGCGTCTGAATCAATCATTGCGTGTACGCCGTCAATGCCTCGAAATCTCTCTGGAATTGCGGGGGCGATATGCACAAGATCGGCTGGATAGCAGAGTTGTGTGGATCTCGATAAAACTCTCGCCTTGATGCGCCTGTCTTGTCTATTCAGTAACGTTTCAGAGAACGTGTAATCCGCTTCCCATTCATCATCAAGCGTTTCAACGAGGCCAATAAATTCAGGGCGTATGTAAGCGTTGAGTTCGCCTTGTGGTGGCTTTACAGCATCCAGCAACCTCAAGCCGACACGCGTATATGAATCCGGCTCAAGTATTCTTGATGTGACTTCAATTGCTTTTGCGAAAGCGTTTTCAAATGCAGTCGCTGAATCAAATTCAACAGTTTGATACGCCATTGATTGTTCGCGAAGGACAATTGACTGTGTTGAATCCCGCGAAGCGAACACGTGGGCTATCGACTCCTTTGGGCTAATTTTGGGCTCAGCCACACCTGCTGGATCGGTCTTTACTTCGAATCCAGTCTGTATTGACGCTGAGTACCCCGGGAAGCCCTCCTTACGGAGTTGATCTTGGAGTTCAGGAATAAGAGTGTCGAGCTTGAGTATGGGGCTGTGAAGCACCTGCGCGACTGTGTAGAAGACGGGAGCCTTGGAGAGCTTGGCCATGTCAGATCCTCGGGGGTGACACCATTTTACACATAAGTTGACACTTTTTGTGGAATGGTGTTTACCGCTTTGTGAAGCTTTTAGCGGGCTGCTGATGGCCCGTAAGTATTTGAATGTAAATAATTTTATTCTGAGCGGTGTAGCTGGGATGGTGGGCGGCACCCCCGTGAACCTCTACCGCCGAAGCCCGGACTGCCGCCGACAGCTGAGCAACTGCAACAGGCTTGGCGCTTGGCCGAGGCTGGGACGAGTGGGCTGGAGCGGGTCAAGGAAGCGCTGGAGCCACGTCGGCGGCCTGCTGAAACGAAGTCCAGGCCAAAAGGTCCGGAAAAGGCTTGGATCAGGGCTAGCATGGCCCAGGCGTATTAGTGCGACTTCCGGCCAGCTACACCATGTACTTTCACTCCTTTCGATTTAAGCCCGAATTCTTGCTAGCTACCTTGGACTTCTTCGCTCCCAGCAGCTTTTCGAGTCGCTCATCAGCATCGTAGACGAGTGGGACCTTGATAGGGATTCTCGGGAAGACCGGCTTGGGCGGTGCTACGTACCGGGACTGTCGCCACCATTCTTCAAGGTCGTCGACATGAATCCGATCCGATTTGGCGCTCTGACCTAAGCGAGCTACTGCGAGCCGTCCAGCATCAATGGCTCTGCGTAGGGTTCTGGTTGAGCAGGCTGAAAGCTCTGCTGCCTGCATCAAGGTCAGCAGCTTGTTGCTCGATTCCATTGCAGCAGTTCCTTCTGATTCGCTGGACAGATTCTTGGTGGCTAGAACCTCAAAGTAGCCACGGCTGCGGCATCTCCATCCGAAGCCAGATGCGCGTAGTACTTCTCTGTAGTGGCGTAATCGGCATGTCCGGCCAAGATCTGCACCCGGCGAAGAGGCACCCCGGCCATGACCATGTGGGCGCAGAACGTGTGCCTTAGGCGGTGAAGACTCCCGCCAACACCCGCCGCCGTCGCGTCATCCTTGAACCAGTCGCTCACGGTGTCTTTGTGGACGCTCACCAGCGGGTCGGGAAGGGTGGCTAGAGCTGCGGCGGCGTGGGTGTTCAAAGGCACCTCTCGCCACTTTCCTGACTTTGTGCGTCCGTCGCCATCCTCGTCCGGATCGCTCTCGACCAGTAGGCGACCAGCTACCACGTTCTCGTGCCTCAGGTGCATCAGCTCGCCGCGCCGGATACCCGTGTGGGCCATGAATCGCCACAGATTCGCTCGGGCGGCATTGGCCGCATAGAGTTGCTGCATGGCATCGGCGGTATAAAACCGGACGGCAACGCTCCGCACCCCTCTTGGCGCCTGGATTCCCTCAAACGGGTTCGCATCCAGTTCCTTCCACTGCACCCCGCATCTCAGCGCGGCCTGCAGGCGCCGAACCTCCTTCCCCACCGTTTCAGGCGCCATCTTGTCCTTTACCAGGCGCTGGGTCTTGTAGGCCTCCAGCTCGATAGGCCGCAGTGTGTCGATGGGCCGATGCCCGAGACTCTTCAGGATGATCCGCAGCTCGCTCTTGGCCTTGCCGTGCGTGGTGGGATGCTCGGCCTTGTACCACTCCAGCCATACGCCAAGGAAGTCGCGGAGCAAGGGCGCCCGGGAGATGATCCGGACCCCGTGCCTTAGCTCCGCTTCGCGCGCTGATCGTATCTCCTCAGCTTCGCGAGGGCTGACACGACCGATGGATGGGCGGAATCTCTTCCCGCCATCGCGCCAGTTGCGGTAGGCGACCCCGTCCCGCCAGTAGATTGTGACCATTGCCATTATCCTTCGCCGTAAGGGAGGCATGGAGCAAACCTTGAGCGCCCGGCCTCCTGGCTCCGAGGACGTGCACTGGGGAAAGGACTCATTTACTACCGGAATTTCCGTCTCTCCTCTCGATAGCTGCTAAGGCGCCAGCAGGCATCTTCGCAAACAGCTCTTGCACCTTCTTTGGCTGGGCTATCCGATAGTCCACGATCATGTTGATCATGTCGAAGAGAGCAGCTACAAGCTCCGGAGAGTCTTGCAGGTCCATCTCACCAGGATGCACCGCGTTATTGCCCACGACTCTGCAATAATCCAGTGCTTGCTGAATCTGAGCTGGCAGTCCCTCTTTCACCAGTGCGCCGATGTCTGCATTGAGGTTCTGCCCCGACATACCAAGAGAGATCATTAGCTTCTGAACGGAAAGTCGGAGCAAGGCCCCTGCGCCTCTCGGTGAGACCATCGCAATAGCAGCTGCTTCGTTGAAGTCCTGCTTTACATCCTCAGGCATGTCTGGATGGGGTAGGGCGGCTATGCTGTTGGCCGGAAGCAGCATGCTTCCTTTAAGCTCGTTGATATCGGCGGTGCGCCACACGGCGATTTCGCCGCAGGCCGCACAAGTCGAGGTAGTCATCTGCGCACCTTCAGCTCTGGATCTTTCGTCGTCCCACCAGACCAGCCGTCTCCACATTTGTGAGGCATAGGCGTCGCAATAGGGGCAGTTAAATACCGGAGCGTGGAACGCTGGCGCAGCTCTAGGAGGCATGATCGATTCATTCCGTGCGATTGGTCGACAAATGGTAGCCTCGTCCCATTCAGTTGGGAGGGAATGGAGCCATCTCTAGTGTTCACTGAAAAGTGAGTCGAATTGCGAGTCGATTTATCTATGGGGTTCGATAAAGCTAATGTAAATCAATTACATGGAATTTGTATTCGGTTGCTGGTGGGCCACCATAAGAAGCAGGTGCTTGGGCGTCGGGCCCGATGCCTCTACCGCGTCGGCGGAAAGAACATCGGAAATAATTCTCGGACGCCGATAGGGTTCCACGGGATTTACTGCGCATCGACAGGCAATGGACACTTGTTGCCATGACAAGGAAGGCAGCAAGAAACGAATTGGTTGGTCCTCGCCGGCAGGTGCGCGGAGAGTACACGGAGGCGGCCACGCCGGCTGGCTCTATCGCCAGGACCATATCTCCATGGTAACGCTCGAAAGCGGCAAGATAATGGCCTACAGGGAGTACTGGGATCCTTACGTTGCGCTGAGAGACTTCGGGCTGGTCAGGCCCGGTGTTGCCGCTCGGTAGCCCTGAACAACACACGGCGTCGTGGCGTGATGCGTGCAGCGTGCCTTGGCAGCACCTGGATCAGCTTTCTGGAAGCTCGATCAGGAATCCCCTCCTTATGTAGTGCGGGATCTTCACGTACTCGGCCCTGACGCGTTCGGCGAACTCCGGATCCAGGTGCCAGTCACTCTTGTCCACCGCGAAATAGTTGACCCACTGCGCGGTAACGATTGGCCCTGGCCAATGACGGGCCAGTGTCATCAGATATCGACCCGCGGAACAGATTTTTCCGATGGCAATGACGCTCCGTCTCTCTTCGAGAGGCAGCATGCGCTCGGCAAGCTCGCGCGAGCGCCATACGTTCTCACCAGTGTTCATGGCGAACGGCTCGATGATGAGCACATGCTCTGGAATTCCCAACTCCATGAGGCGGGTAGCCATGGTTTCGGCTTCTGAATCGTGAAGACCTGCGGTCATGCCACCGGAAACGACTGCCTTCCGGAACATTCTCTTGTGCCACAGGGTGACTACTGCCTGGCAGAAATCCTCCACTCCGTGCCGAGTTCCGAAGATCAGTGCGAGATCTGAGCGTACTGCAGGGCGCTCCGGCATGACGTAGTCGCCTATGCGCTCGATGTCTTCCAGTTGCATGGCTGCTTCCCTCATGGTCAATTTGGCTGGCTTCTAAGTTGACCACTGGAGTATTACGGTCTGTGGGTTCTCGAATTGGTACGAAGACCCTCTTCGACGCGCAGGTCAGGGGGGCGGCCCACGATCTGGTGGTGCATCTCCTGGATACCCCGCATGACATTCGATCGCGTCCGCCAGCGCAATCGCGAGAAAGGCGCAACGTTCCCCATGGAGGTACCCGCTGCCTTCTTTGAGCTGGCGAGCGAGCATTGGGAACCGATGGACCCAACCGAATGCGAGATCTACGACGTCAGGCAATCACCTGGAATTCAAGGCCCCCTTCTGACTGACAGGGATACAAAGGCCCCAACGCCGCTGCACGCTCCTGATACATCAGGTAGCGCGTCATCGCCCCGCAGCCGCGATGCTGATTCATGGGAGGAGACGGCGGCAGCCGCGATGCGGCTGCCGCGCATGTGCTCGTCCTGCTGCTTGCAACTACTTCGGCATCAACACGGTGTCGATCACGTGGATCACGCCATTGGACTGGCCGACATCGGCAACGCTGATCCCCGCCTTGCCGCCCTTGGCATCGATGACCCACAGCTTGCCGTCATGCAGTGCGACGGTGAGGGATTCACCTTCAACGGTCTTCAGCGTCGCCTTGCCGCCGTGCTTCCTGGCATCGGCCATCAGTTGCGCTGAACTGTAATTGCCTGGCACCACGTGGTAGGTCAGGATCTTGGTCAGTTGTGCCTTGTTTTCAGGTTTCACCAGCGTATCGACCGTACCTGCGGGCAGCTTGCTGAAGGCTGCATTGGTGGGCGCGAAGACGGTGAAGGGGCCGGCGCCATTGAGGGTATCGACCAGGCCCGCTGCCTTGACCGCAGCGACCAGGGTCGTGTGGTCCTTGGAGTTGATGGCGTTCTGGACGATGGTCCTGGTGGGATACATCTCCGCTCCGCCGACCATCACGGTACTGGCGGCGAAGCTCATTGAAGTGGCTGAGACGAGTACGGCGAAGCTGACTGTGGCGGCTATCCGCTGAAGGGCTTTCACGGCGCGTTCCTCTATAGGATGCCCGCAAGGCGCGGGCATCCTACATACGCGCTGGCGCGGCCCTTGGATGCAGGCAGATGCATCAGTGCGCGTTGTCGCTTGAAACGTCGCAGCGTTGTAAAAGCCGAGTGAACGACTGCCCCTGCCGGCGGCTACGCAGTACGAACTGCGCGCCGCTCAGCGGCGCGGATGGCGGATGTCGGAAGCGCAGCCAGAAAGGCGCGCGTTGCTGATGGCCTGGCGGACACCACAGCCACGGCATGACAGCACGGTTCCACCGGCAACGTGTTCCATCTCATGCTCGTCCCACACGCTCGTCGATCCGCAGGCGGTGCAGGTGGCGACGATCTGCAGTGCGCGGGCCAGGTCGCCCTGCTCCCCAGCCTTGTAGGTGAGATCGGTGATCTGAAAAATGCCGGTATGACTCATGGGAATGCCGGGGGGTGCTTGTTGACGAACGATAGGGCCCACCGGGTATCGGTCGTGTCGGTGCTGTGTTGATGGATGGTTGAAGTGCAGGCTATTCGTCGCTGCGTCGATTGAGCTCTTCAAGCCGTGCGCGGCTGACTGACTGGTGATTGCCGCAGGTTGGGCAACTGAGGGCAGCCGCACCGTCGAGATCGACAAGGCCATGGTTGGGAATGGCCCTGAACTGCCAGGAACACTTGATGCAGGAGCAATCGATTCGGGTGACCTGCAGCAGGGTGCCGTCTGCCCGCGTCACTCCCTCGACGCTGATTACGTAGAACTGTCCGATGTCACGCATGAAGATGGACGAAATCCCTGAATCCGTAGGGCGCCATCATGCTGTTTTGTGGGCCATCTGGGACAAAGGTGGCTTGGTCGAATTCTGAAGAGTTAAGAATTCGAGTGACGGTGCGGACTCGCAGCGGGACAGGTAATCCAACGCCGCGCGAGTGAGAGTTGGATACGACGACGTGAGCGCCTTCCGCAAGGTGTTCCAGAGCATTGTCGGCATGTCCCCGTCCGCATGCCGGGATCATTTCCGTATCCGGCGGCGTGCACAGGGGGAAGGCCGACGTCGGGGGGCCGTGGTTGACGGGATGGTGTCGATCCATCGCCAGCATGCCGGTGTCACCGCGCGGGGTCGTCGACCACAGGCATGCTGGGCGTGCGGATGTTGATTCCGATCCCGACAGGAGATCGCATGATGCGCAGTGCTTGTGCGTTCTTCGTTCTGGCTGCATCGCAATGCGTTCGGGCATTCGCGTCCGACGCTGGCGAACCACCCAGGTCAAGACGCCGGCGCCGATCATCGATGGCCTGCAGTACAAGCGCGCCTTCAACCTGGCCGGGCCCTCACGGCCGAGGGTTACGGTGCCATCGAGTACCTGCATGCACAGGGCAAGGTGATCCACACGCTGGCGCCAGAGGCCGAACTTCGCCGCTAGCGGGTGCACACTCCGAATCGAGGCTTACCCGCGCCGACCGCGCCCGTCGATGCTGTAGCGCCCAGCCCCGTTGCAGGCCAGCAGCAGGAACCCACCGGCCAGCCCCAGGTTCTTCAGGAACATGATCTGCTGGGTCTGGTCGGCGAAGTTGTGGTGGAAGATGAAAGCGGTGACCAGGCTGAAGCCCACCAGCACGATCGACACCAGCCGGGTCTGGAAGCCGAGCAGGATGCACAGGCCACTGCCGATCTCGAAGGCGACCGTTGGCCACAGCAGGATGCCGGGCACGCCCATGGCTTCCATATAGGCCTGGGTGCCGCTGAGATCGCCGAGCTTGCCCAGCCCGGAGACCAGGAACAGCGCCATCAGCAGGATGCGCGCAAGCAGGTAGGCAAGCGAATGCGATGAGGTGCTCACAGGGATGTCCTCGGGGATGGCCGACGAAGGCGATCGGAGCCCACCCGCAGTGAAGCCCGTGTCTACGCGGGGGCAAGCCGCCTTGACAGGCGCCGCGCGGCAGTAGACCTTTCCAGCATGACGATCGATATTGAATCGCTCAGCCTGCGGGAGCTGGGCGCCTTGGTGGTTGCTGCTGAACAGCGGAAGCAGCTGATTTCCAACCGCCGTCCTGCCAGCGCGGTGCGGCGTATGCTGAAAGCCGCCGCAGCGGAAGCGGGATATACCCTCGAAGAACTCTTTGGCGATGAAGCCATCGAAGCGGCCGCACCCAGCCGGAAACCGGCACGGCGCAGAACCGGGAAAGTGGCCGCCAAATACCGAGACCCGGAATACAAGCGGCTGACCTGGTCCGGCCGCGGGCGCATGCCGCGTTGGCTCGCTTCCAGGATCCAGAAGGGCCACAAGGTCACCGACTTCCTGATTCCCGGGTTGGCGCGACCGACGGCGCGCAAGGGCAGCCCGATCGGCAAGCGCACGGTCTTCAAGAAGGATTGAACCTGCCACGCTGCTACCCTGCCGGGGTCTTTGAACGAAGGAGCGCGGGATGGCACACGATGCAGGCAGGACGATCACGCCCACGATGCTGTATATCGCCGCGGCCGCGGCCGTGCTGGTCAGCCTGCTGGCCTGGGCGGTGGAATGGAGCGGGATGGCCTATGTCTGCCCATATTGCCGCGTGCAGCGCACGGTCATCGGCGTGCTGGGCCTGCTGACGCTGTTCGCGCGCCCGGGCGGCATCGTGGTGCCCTGGCTGTCGTACAGCGCGGGCGCCTTCGCGTTCGTGGTGGCGGCGATGCAGCACTTCAACGGTTGGAAGCGCATTTCCGCCGGCGACTTCAGTTTCAACGAACAGTGGTACATCGATCCGTGGCTGCTGTCGGGCTGCGCGATGCTGGTCCTGGTGGCGCAGCTGATGCTGGTGCAGGCCGCCTGCCGGCGCAGGTTGCACTGACAGTGTCGTCGCTGAGGGAGAAGTGCCGGGTATGGCAAGCGCTCTCAATCCTTCAAAGTGGTAGTGACATCGCGTGTGGCGCGCGATGCTCATGAAGTATGCCGTCGCACAGGATCCTCTACATACTGAATCCATCGGGCAACATGGCACGAAAGTTCAGCGTCATGCGTGATCGTGAAGGCGGCATCCGTTGCGACAAAATGGAACCCGGCGCGATGGATTGCGAACCCTTCGTCATCATCGACGAGCTCCCGGTCGAGCAACCGGCGATCAACTATCTTCAGTTCAAGCGCATAGTCGCTCAATCGGTGATCAGCCTGTCTGAGCCCGGCTACCCGACCAATGTGTACGATGACATCCAGAATCCGCAGAGAAGGGATGCGGTCAGCCAGCATCTGGGGCAGCGTTTCGAGACTTACATCTACCTGGCTTCCGGCGCGTACTCGCTTGGCATCGATGTCTGGGCGCCGCAGAAGATCCGCTATGCTGACGGGTCTACCGCTTCCTACAACTACAGCATGATCAACCGTCGCTGGGAGCCCAACGCCCTCCTTTACAAGGACAGGTTCGGTAACTCCATTCCGCTTAGCGTTACACAGTTGAGCGAGGGGCGAGGCGGCGTTACGCATCGCTTCGAATTCCCGAATGGGAATGCCACCGATATGGGAAGCTTCGTCAATGCGCTCAACAACATCGGTGTCCCGGTGACGGGGGCGGGCAATCAGTCTGTCACCTGCACCAGCACGATCAGGCTCACCGAGGTCAAGGTGACCTGCAACCGGAACTGATGAGGAATAGATCGATGCGAGTTTCACCAGGCCTGGGTTCCACGGTCATATTCGGTACTTCCTTTGTGGGAGCACTGCTATGCGGGTTCGTGTTTCCATCCATGTCGGCAGGTTCCCCGGAGCTGACCCCTTGGATGTTCAACGGCCTGCTGGCGTGCGGCGCGGTTGCGCTTTTTAGTGCTCCCTTTGGCTGGCGGGGTTACCTGAACTGGAGATCGCGTCGATTGAAGTAACGCATGGGGCCTGCGTGACTGCGGGCCCCTTGTTGCCTGGGAGGAGGCGCAGCGCTAGGCGTCCTGGAAAGCCGCCAGCTGCGCAGCAAACGCACGCTGGTAGGCGGGCCGCTGCGTGGCCCGGGCCACATAGGTGGCGACCTGTGGGTACTCGTCGAGCAGGCCGCTGCTCTTCAGGCGCAGCAGCACCGAGACCATCATCAGGTCGCCCACGCTGAATTCGCCGTCCAGCCACGTTGTCCTGGCCAACCACGTCGATAGTTGGGCCAGCCGCGTCCGGACCCGCTCATCGAGCATTGGCAGCCGTTGCGCGTACCAGGGTTGCTCGCGCTCAAGCACCCAGGCCATGGAACGCTCGACGATGGGGGGCTCCACCGTGTTCAGCGCAGCGAACACCCACATGATCGCGCGCATGCGGGCGTCCGGATCGCGCGGCAGCAGGCCGGGGTGCTGTTCGGCCAGGTGCAGGGCGATGGCGCCGGATTCGAACAGGGTCCGGTCGCCCTCCTGCCACGTGGGAATCTGCCCGAACGGATTCCGTGCCAGGTGCGCGGGCTGCTTCAGCTCGGCGAAGCTGAGCAGTTGTACGTCATAGGCCACGGCCAGTTCCTCCAGCGCCCAGCGCACGCGCATGTCACGGGCCAGGCCCTGGCCGCGGTCGGGGGAGGTGGCGAAGGCGGTGAGGATCGGTGGCATTGGAGCGCTCCTGCAGGCCGATGGGCCTGCCTTTCCTGTTCCGACGAGCGACGGGGCGGGAAATCGACAGCCCTCGATGCGGGCCTTCACCCGGCCCGATGCTGCTCCCGATACTGATCGGGCGTGCACTGCGCGTGCCGCTTGAACATTTCGGCAAACGCGCTGACGCCTGAATAGCCAAGCTCCCCGGCGATGCGGCTGATCGGCTTGCGTGTGCACAGCGCCTCGGTGGCGCGCACGAACTTCACACGCCCACGCCAGTCGCCGAGTGACATGCCCAGTTCACTGCGCGCCATGCGCTCCAGCGTGCGCACGCTCATGTGATGCCGCTGCGCGATCTCGGCCACGGAATCGGCCGTGCATTTGCCGCCTGCATCGTGCTGATGCGGCGCCGGAAAATTCCGCTGACGGTGCTGGAGTCACTGTTCCTGCAGGCCACGGCGGCGTCGCTGATCCTGCTGCCGCTGCAGCTGCCGGAGTGAACAACCTGACCGCGGTGGGCTGTTTCGGTTTCGCTGCGGTGTGTGCGTCGATCCTTGCCCCCCTCAGCTGGATGACCGGTCTTTCGCGGTTGGGCGCGGCGCGCGTTTCGGGATTCTTCAGCCTGGTGCCGATCGTGACCACCGCACTGGCGGTGCTGCTGCTGGGTGAGTCACTCAGCGGATGGGGTGCTGGGTGGCGGCCTGCTGGCGGTGTCGGGTGTGGTACTTGCTGAATATGCCGCCAGGCACGGGTGCGGAAGGCCGATGCGGCCCGATATTCCAGCAAGGTCTGCACGAAACGTGCACCTCACGTCGACGTTGTGCGATGCCGTTGCGCTTCAGTCTGGCAACCCCATTCCCCGCCCGCGCAGGAGCCCATCGATGAATACGCCTGGAAAGCCGAGACCCACCTGGAAGCAATGGCACGTGCTGCTGGTGATCCTGGCAATCGCGCTGCTGGTCACTCTGATCATCGTCACCGCACCGTGGTAACGCGTGCAACGCGCTCAGATTCCGTGAAAGCCGACGATGCTTGAAATGACGAAGTCAGCAGGTGTTTCGCATGGTGATGCGTGCATCAATTCGTGCTCACCTGGTTGGCACACGCGATTGCACACAGTGGGGTCGAAGGCAATGCAGATGCACTGCCATTCTCCACTGACTTTCGAGCACACAGGAGCGACGCCATGAGCACCCAGTCCACCATCGAACATCGCCTCAACGACCTGATCGAAATCGCCCGCGATGGCAAGTCGTTCTATGAAGAAGCGGCCACCAAGGTCAAGGATGCCGAGCTGTCGGCACTGTTCACCCGCATCGCTGGCGTCAAGGGCCGCATCGTGGCGGCGTTGAGCGGCTCAGTGGCCGCCAGCGGTGGCAAGCCGGCCGAACATGGCACCGTGGTCGGTTCGATGCAGCAGTTCTACGGCAAGGTTCGAGCCGCTTTCGGTGACACCAACTATGGCTACGTGGCTGAACTTGAAGAATCCGAGGACCGCCTGCTGGGCGCGTTCAAGGATGTGCTGCAGGACAACGAGCTGCCGCCGGCCGTGCGCCAGGAAGTGACCCAGCTGCTGCCGGAAGTGCAGGAGTGCCACAACGTCATGCGTGCGCGAAAGCACGCAATGAAGGCCGCCTGACCGCAGCGGTCGGCCCAATCAGCGGGACTGGCAGCCGGGGCGGTTTACCGCCCCGGCTGTTGCATTTGCGGCCCGCGCCGATGGCCTTTGATCAGGCCGCGTCGTCGTTCAGCATGTAGCCCAGCCCACGCTTGGACTCGATGCTGACACTGGCCGAGCGCAGGGCACGGCGCAGGCGTGATACGTGCGGATCCAACACGGTGGTACCGCCGTCGGCGCCGGCCAGGTGCACGGCAGCACTCAGCACTTCATGGCGGACGATCCGGCCCTGGCGGGCGCAAAGCGCTTCCAGCAGCAGCAGCTGGCTGCGCGGCAGGCTCAGGGGCGCACCGCCTACCAATGCCATGCGGTTGGAAAAATCGAACGTGAAATTGCCGATTCTCAGAATGTGGCCGGCATCAGCGTCGAGGCGCCGGGTAATCGCGCGCAGCCGCGCGGCCAGTTCGTCGAACTCGAACGGCGTGGGCAGGTAGTCATCGGCACCGGCATCCAGGCAGGCGATGCAGTCGGCAGCGTGGTTGTGGCGCCCCAACAGCAGAATGGGCAGCCAGGTACGCAAGCCGCGCACGATCTGCACCAGCTTCAGTGAATCGCCTTCGGGCAGCCAGCGGTCGAGAATGAGGGCGCGGTACTCCACGGCCTGTACCGCGGCCTTGGCCAGTGACCAGGTTGCCACGAGGTCCACCAGCATGTTGCGGCTCTGCAATACGTTGCGAAGCGCCTGTGCAAGTTCGGCGTCGTCCATGGCCACGAGGATGCGCATGCTGCGTCTTTTCCTGATTGCTGGATCCGGCGGGCGTGCAGGCGCACTGCGTAGCGTCCGTCATGGTGGTGAGGTCGCAGCGGGGCCGAGCAATGGTCACGGCTGCAGCACGTGCTGCAGCTGGCTGATCATCCCCCCCCGGGATGCCTGTCCTGGCATTGGCAGATGCAGGACGCGCAGCGCGGGCAGCGGACGGCTGCCTGCCAAGCGATCTCTACGTCGTATGGAGACCTGCCACGTGGCGGTGCATCACGCTGTGGCAGATGTCGAGGTGGTGGGCGCGCACCACCACCTCAGGCAAGCCGGAGAGGCTTAGCCGTTGCAGCAGTTGCTGTCGGAGCTGCTGCAGCTGTTGCCCAGGTTTTCCTGCTGGTTTTCGATCATCAGGCGCTGCAGATTCAGGACGCGATTCATATCAACTCTCCTTAGTCGTACATGGGATCGGGAGGCATGCGTGCCTCCCACGCGTTACGCAATGAAATGATTCACTGCGCGATTGCACCACGCAATCTCAAAGCCCTGTTGCAGTTGCTGAAGAACCCCGGTCTATACGTGGCGGATGGAAAATGGCATTGCCGATTGGAATGAGTCAAGTCAATTGTGGAATGAGAATCGCCTGCGCAATGTAGCGGCAAGGTACGGTGGCAATCATCGATCTGCAGGGACATTCCGGGCGGCTGCATTGCAGCGATAGCCGGCGGATTTCACGCCGTGCTTACGAATGAAGCAGGCAGGGAATCCGCATTCCGCATTTTGCGATGCCTGCAGGCTGGAGCGCCCGCAATGCATCCATCGCGCATGTGCGAGGCGTTCGGGGATGTGTGCACCGGGCAAATGAGCCGTGGAACCGACCAGGGAGAGACGATGTCAGCGCGTCAACGATCACTGCGTGAAGCACGCCACATGGACAAGGCCGCCTATGTGGGGGGCGACGAGCGGTTCTACGAATTGAGCTACAACCAGTACCGGCCCAGCGAAGATTTCCGCAGTATCGTTGAAGCGGAGATCGAGGCGGCCGGCATGGCGTGGACGATCCATCGCATCGGTGTCTGGTCGCACCTGGCGACGCATGGCGACCCGGTCGCCGGCAACCTGCCGCCGCAAGGCTGGAAGATCCACGTTTCAGCCACGCAGCAAAACTGCCAGCGGGTGCTGCGCACCGTCACCCGGATGGCCCTGGCCGAGCGCGTGAAGTTCAAGTTCGCCAATGACATGAACACGATGCGCATGATGAGCTCCAAGCGTTGGCCACGCGGTGGCTCGGGCAAGTTCATCACGCTCTATCCGCTGGACCTTGCGGTCTTCACGCGCTTCATCGAGCAGCTGCACGGGGCGCTGAAGGACGAAGATGGCTCGTACATCCTGTCCGATCGACGCTACAAGGACTGCCGCTGCCTGTATTACCGCTATGGCGGCATGCGCCAGGTGTACCGGCTTGATTTCATCGGCCAGAAGGTGCCGATGCTGGTCGCGCCCGACGGCAGCCATGTTCCCGACCTGCGCAATCCCTATTTCGAGGTGCCTGCCTGGGAAACCGACCCGTTCCCCAGCGAGGATGATCCCGGCGAGATGACGTTGAAGGAGGGCCGCTATCAGGTGCAGGCCGCGCTTGGGTTCTCCAACACGGGCGGGGTCTACCTGGCGTTGGACCAGGTCACCGGGGAGGAAGTGGTCATCAAGGAGGCGCGGCCCCATGTGGAAATGCACGGGGAAGGGCTCGACGCCACCAGCCGCCTGGCACGCGAACGACGCAATCTGGAGTTGCTGGGCCCGGTGGGCGCCTCGCCGCGCTGCCTGGATGCATTCACCGATTGGGAAAACAGCTATCTGGTGGAAGAGCGCCTGGATGCATTCGATCTTCGCGAGCTGATGCTCAAGCATTCGCCGCTGATGAAGGCCCGTCCCAGCGCACGCGATGGTAGTGACTACTACGGCATGTGCGTGACCATCTTCACCGGTCTGCTTCGCGCGGTCGACCGCGCACACAAGGTGGGAGTGGTGATCGGTGACATCTCGCCGTCCAACATCATGGTCGACCGCAGCGACATGCGTGTGCGCCTGATCGATCTGGAGGCCGCGTTCCTGGACGGCAGCGATGAGTGGGATGACATCCACACGCCCGGATTCCGCCGGATCATGAAGGGTCGCAAGCGCGCCAGCTGTTTCAGGGATGACCGTTATGCGACCGCGGTGGTGATGTTCTACTGCCTGTTCCCGCTGATGGCCATGGCCTACATCCGTACCGACCTGTTCCAGAAGGTGCTGCCGGTGATGATGGAGGACATCGGCTGGCAGCACACGCCAGTGGCCGCGGTCATCCAGGCGCTGGTGGACGACCGTATCGGCCTGGAAGAGGCCGCACAGCTGCTGCAGCAGCCGGCGACCCTGCAGGCGCCGTTCTCGTCGCCGCAGCGCCCGTTACCGGCGCCGCGCCAGTGTATCCGGCGGCTGCTCGCGTTCATGGATGCACACAGCCGGCTGCAGCCGGAGCGGACGCTGTTCCCACTTGATCCGTTCGCGCACTCCACCAACACGATGAGCCTTGGTCTGGGGGCGACCGGTGTGATCCACGCCTTCCATGGGGTGGGTCATCAGCCGTCGCCGGCGGTGATGGAGCGCTATGCGCAGGAGCTGCAGGCCCTGGATCGCACATCGCTACCGCCGGGGTTCCTCACCGGCCTTGCCGGCATCGCCTGGTCGGCGCTGCTGCGTGGCGAGGTGGAACTCGCCCGCAGCCTGCTCGACAGCGCTGACGGCAGTGACCTGTTGCATGCGCATCACTCGCTGTATCACGGCATGGCGGGTATCGGAATGGCGCACCTGGCCATGCATCACGCGACCGGCCTGCCCGGGCATCTCGACAGGGCGCTGTCGCTGGCGCGGCGGCTTGCAGACACCGTCCACCACGGAGAGCGGGGTGCCTACTGGCAGGACGAAGGTGGCGTCCGCATCGGCATGGGTTACGGCCAGGCCGGCGTGGCGCTGTTCCTGCTGAGGCTGTCGCAGCTCAGTGGTGATCCGGCATGGCGCGTGCTTGGCGAGCAGGCACTGCGACACGATCTCTCCTACGGCTTCGAGCTGGAGACCGGAGTGACCACCTTCCCCAGCTCACCGGAAGAGGTCAACACCTATGAACCCTATCTGGAGCAGGGGACTGCGGGCATCGCCAAGGTCGCGATCCGTTACGGCCTGTGGCAGGACGTGAATCGGCTGGTGGATGACTTCCATCGCAAGTATTCCGGCTTCTGCGGCCTGTTGTATGGCCTGTCGGGCATGCTGGATGTGTTTGTCGACGCCCATCTCTACTCCGGTGACCCGAGGTACCTGCAGATGGCGGAGCGACCGTACCAGGGCATCGTCGATCTGTATCTGTTCGAGGAGGAGGAGGGAATGGCGGCGGTGCCGGGCGAGAATCTGTTCCGCATTTCCTTCGACCACGGTACCGGCATCGCCGGAGTGATCCGCGCCCTGCATCGGTACGACACGCTGGCGCCGGATGAGTTCTTCCTGGATGCACTCGATGTGCATGGCGCGGTGGTACGGGAAGTGGACGGAGTCGGGGTGGGGCAGGCGGCGGTTGCATGAATGCGCGCCCGCACCCGGCCGGACAGCCACTTCAGCGCGAGCAGACCGCGCAGCGGCACAGTGTGCGCGCCATCCTCGCCAGCTTCGCGATCCTGCTCGGCCCCCTCCGCGGGCGCTACCTTGCGGTGGCCGCCACCACCGCGATGTTCGGCGGACTGGGCGGGCTGCTGCATCCGCTGCTGATCCGCGCGATCTTCGACGAGGCCGCCAGCCGGCAGGATTTCAATCGCTTCCTGCTGCTTACCGGTGCATATCTGCTGCTGTGCCTGGTGACCAACCTGGGCAACTACAGCTGCGCGCTGTGGCAGCAGCGCGTGGATAACCGCATCGTGGAGCGGATCGGGACCTCGTTGCTGACCGCCTACTATGGCCGCAGTTATGACGAGGTGGTGCAGAAGGGGGCTGGCTACTATGTGGCGCGGATCCGCTCGGACGTGAAGGATGGCGTGGTGCCGATGCTGTCGGTCGCACGCACCACCCTGACCCAGGCGGTGACATTCGTCGCCTTGATCGCAGCCCTGCTGATCATCTCCTGGCGTGCGTTCCTGGTGCTGATGGCCATCATTCCCATCGCCACCATGGTCAGCGTGCTGGTCGGCCGACGCATCCGCGAGCTGACCGTGGTGGAGCGTGACCGCGAGGCCGAACTGGTTTCTTTGCTGACCCGGGCCGTGTCTGCCTTCAAGATGGTCTGTACGTTCGGCCTGGGCCCCAGGACGGTGCAGGCCCATGACCGCAGCCTGCGCGAGGTGCTGGATTCGACCTACCAGCGCTTCAGGGTGGTGAGGACCCTGCAGGGTGCGAGCGACCTGACGATGGTGATCTCGGATGTCTGCTCGATCTTCGTCGGCGCACTGTTCGTGTTCCGCCAACAGATGACACTGGGTTCGTTCATCGCCTTCATGAACGCCTTCTGGCGCTCAGCCACGACGCTCATCGGCATCTTCAAGAACATTGCCGAGATGCACAGCCACGGTGTGGTGGTGGTGCGGGTGGCGGAGTTCATGACCGCGCCGGCAGCCGCGGCGTCGGCCACGCACATCGAGGGTGGTCTGCTGGCGACGTCGATCGGCTACGGGTACGGCGCCACTCCCGTGTTTTCGGATTTCACCCTGGCCCTTTCACCCGGTGAACGTGCACTGGTGATTGGCGACAATGGCAGCGGCAAGACGACCCTGGCCAACGTCCTGGCCGGGTACTTCCAGCCCGTCGCCGGCCAGCTGCTGCGACCGGCGCGTATCCGCGCCATCACGCTTCCTCTGCAGTTCCCTCCGCTGAAGGTGCGCGACCTCGGCGCCGATCCGGTGCTGCTGGCGCGACTGGGGATGGACGGCGACGGGATCGCCGACAGCCTGCCGGAAACCCTGTCGGCAGGGCAGCAGCAGAAGATCGCCTTGGCGATGGTGCTGGGCGAGGATGCCGACCTCTACATTCTTGATGAGCCGGTCGCCAACCTCGATACGGCCAGCCGCGAGATTGCGATGGACGCGATCTTCGCACGCAGCCATGGCCGCATGCTGGTGATGATCATGCACGGCGCCGAGGCCTACCGCGCCCGATTCGATCACGTACACGAACTTGGCAGGTCCATGTGGCAACCGGCACGGGTCACGCCCGTGCACGTCCGGGGAGAGGCATGACATGAAGTCGATACAGGGTGCAGAAAAGGGTGCGGGCATGCGCAGGCTGGTCTACTGCGCGCAGGTGGCGCTGCACAATACACTGCGGAGCAAGGCCATCACCGCCCTGATGGTGCTGGCCATCGCGGTGGGAATTGGAGCCAGCATGACCACCTTGACCGTGGTCTACCTGCTGTCCGGCGATCCCTTGCCCGGGCGCAGCGGTGACCTCTACTACCCCCAGCTGGATGCCAATCCGAACTCGAAGGGCCGCGAACCGTACGACGTGCTGGACTATCGCTCGGCCTTCGACCTGTGGTCGTCCGGGCGCGCGGACCAGCAGACACTGGTGGTTGCCAATCCGGTCAAGCTGCGGCCCGATCAGGGCAGCGCGCCACCGGTCATCCGCTCATCGATCTCCACCACCACCGACTTCGCGACGATGTTCGCGGTGCCGCTGGCGCATGGACGCTGGTGGTCGCGCGAGGAGGATGACGCGCGCGCACGTGTGGTGGTGATCTCGTCGGAGCTCAACGAGCAGATGTTCGGTGGGGGCGACAGTGTGGGGCAGACACTGCGGGTCAAGGACACCGCGATGCGCATCGTGGGCGTGCTCGCGCCCTGGCGACCCTCGCCGCTGTTCTACAAGGTGCGGGGCGGCCGCTTCAGCGGCGGCAACACGTCGGGCTTCTTCGCCTCGGCCGATGATCTGTTCATGCCGCTGACCTCCAGCCTGGAGATCAATGACGGCGACTTCGTGCCGTTCACCTGCTGGTCCACGCCGGAGGAGCGCGGCCGGCTGCAGACCGCGCCGTGTGTCTGGGTACACCTGTGGGTCAAGCTGGACAGCGCCGCCAAGGTGGCCGCCTATCAGCGGTTCCTGCAGAACTATGCCGCGGAGCAGAAGGCCCTGGGCCGGATCAGCCACGCCGACAACACGCGGCTGCGCTCATTGATGCAGTGGCTCGACTTCAACCAGGTGGTACCCAGCGACGTGAAGCTGCAGGCCATCCTGGCCTTCGCCTTCCTCGGGATCTGCATTGCCAATGTGGTCGGTCTGCTGCTGGCGAAGTTCCTGCGCTACAGCGGTGAGATCGGCTTGCGTCGCGCACTGGGCGCAAGCCGCGCGGCGATCTTCCTGCAGTGCGTGGTCGAGGCCGCGCTGGTGGGGGCACTGGGTGGCACGCTGGGCCTGTTGCTGACCTGGCTCGGCCTGAGCGCGGTGCGCAGCCAGCCGGTGGCCTATGCGGACCTGGCGCGGCTTGATACCACCATGCTGCTGTTCACCCTGGCGCTGTCGGTGCTGGCCAGCCTGCTGGCGAGCCTGATTCCCGCGATCCGTGCCAGTGCGGTCCAGCCCATCGCCCAACTGAAGCTTCTGTAGAGGAACCACCATGCAGATCGGCATCGTACTTTCGGCCCTGCGCCGGCACCGCCTGGCGACCTTCCTCATCGCGATGGAGATCGCATTGGCCTGCGCCGTGCTGTGCAACGCGATCTTCCTGATGATCGAGCGGAACGCTGCAATGCAGCTGGTCAGTGGCCTGGACGAGTCACGGCTGGGGGTGATCCAGCTCGACGGCATCGATGCCGAGCGCGCCAACGATGTCAACGCGCGGGTCGTTGGTGCATTGCGGGGGCTGAGCGGCGTGACGGCGGCCGGGCTGGTCAGTGCCATGCCGTTCGGCAGCCCGGGCATACGCGCCGGCGTCAACCTGGACGAGGACCAGCAGGTGCCCGGCGGTGTTCTGGATTTCTACCTGGCCGATGCCGTGGCCCTGGACGCGCTGCAGTTGCACCTGGTGGGGGGGCGCATGCCCGGTGCGGACGAGTTCGCACCGACCGATGAACTGGTGCCGGCCAATCCCCCGGCGCTGGTCACCCAGGAGCTGGCCCAACGCTACTGGCCCGGCGAAAACGCCGTGGGCAAGAGCCTGTGGGCGATGGACACCCGGCTGCGGGTGATCGGCGTGGTCGAGCACATGGCCGTATCCCGCCCCGGCCGCGGTGAAGCCAAGGGCTCGGACTGGTCGGTGATCGTGCCCGCATCGCAGGGGCCGCGCCTGACCGGCCGCTATCTGGTGCGCGCCGAGGCCGGCGACATGAACCGCGTAATGCGCGATGCGCAGCAGGCAATCCGCCGTGTCGCGCCGGACGTGGTGTTCGATGCCGAGGGCAGCCGGCGGATCTCCGAACTGCGCGAGCGGCATTTCGAAGGTGACCGGGTCATGATGGGGCTGCTGGGCGGTGTCATCATCGCACTGCTGGCTGCCACTGCCCTGGGCATTGTCGGACTGGCCAGTTACTGGGTGGAGCAACGTCGCAAGCAGATCGGCATCCGCCGCGCGCTGGGGGCCACGCGCACCGATGTGATGCGCTATTTCCAGATCGAGAACCTGCTGATTGTCTCCATCGGCATCGCGGCCGGGGCTCTGCTGGCCTACGCGATGAACCTGACCCTGATGCGCTTCTACGAACTGCCGCGCCTGCCACTGCTGTACCTGCCGGTGAGTGCGGTGATCCTGCTGCTGCTGGGCCAGGCGGCGGTACTGCTGCCGGCGCTGCGTGCCGCGGCCATCGCGCCGGTGTCGGCCATCCGTTCGTTGTGAGTCCCGCAGCGGCCTTGGCCGGTCGCTGCTTTCATCTGCAAGCGAGAATTCCCATGCTCAGGATGCAAGGCGTCAGCAAAGTGTTCCAGGTGGGTGAAGTCATGACCCATGCATTGCGCTCCATCGACCTGTCGGTGCAGGAGGGCGATTTCCTGTCGATTACCGGCCCTTCCGGCTCCGGCAAGTCCACACTGCTGAACATCCTCGGTCTGCTCGAGGGCTTTTCCGGCGGCCACTACGCGATCGGTCGCGTGGATGTTGGCGGCATGCGCGACGCGGCGCTCAGCGCGCTGCGCAACGAGAAGATCGGCTTCGTGTTCCAGGCGTTCAACCTGATTCCGGATCTGACCATCCAGGCCAATGTGGAGGTGCCCCTGCGCTACCGTGGCATGGCGGCAGCCGAATGCAGGCAGCGTGTGGTCTCGGCACTGGCCCAGGTCGGACTGGGCAGCCGCATGTCGCACTATCCCGGCGAACTGTCGGGCGGGCAGCAGCAGCGCGTGGCGATCGCCCGCGCCATCGCGGGTACGCCGGCCCTGCTGCTGGCTGACGAGCCGACCGGAAACCTGGACTCGCAGATGTCGCAAGGGGTCATGGAGATTCTGCGTGAGCTCAACCAGGGCGGCATGACCATCATCATGGTGACGCATGACAAGGAGCTGGCGGCGTGCGCGGGTCGCAGCGTCCACATCGTGGATGGGCAGATCGTCGAGGTCACAGCGCAGGCCATGCAGGCGCTGTGCGCCTGAGCTGAAAGAGCGTCACCCGCAAGCAGAAGGGGCGGCCGATCGGCCGCCCCTCCTGTTTTCATCGCATTGCAGGCACAGATCAGAAACGCACGGACCAGCGTGCATTCGCACCATGGTCACGGCTCTCGCTGCCGAACTGGCCGCTGTAGCCCAGCTCCAGCTGCTGGCGCGAGGTGAGCCACGCCGACAGGCCCAGTTCGGCCACCACCGCGTTGTCGGCGATCGGCGCGCCGTTGACCGCGAACGTGGAGCTGCCATTGGCAAACGCAAGGTTGGCGACCTGGCTGCGATCCCCCGAGGCACGACGATAGCCGACGCCCCCGCGCAGGTGCAGCCAGCTGTCCTGCTGGAACGAAGCCTTCAGCCCCTTGTCGAAGCGCACGCCGGCGGTGGCGATCGTGGTTCCGGTGTCGTCCACCTTGCCCTGCAGCGCCGCTGCTCCACCGCGTTCGCTGATGCGCTTGAGGTCCACTTCCACGCGCGCCACCTGCAGGTACGGCTCCAGCCCGGCTTCGGGGCCACCGAAGCGATAACCAGCTTCGATGAAGGCCTGGCGGGTGCGGGCGTCGTAACGCGCGCTCAGGCTGTCACTGAAACCTGCGAAGGCGACTTCACGCGTGCTCTTCACCTCGTGCTTGCTCCACGCCACACCACCGCGCAGGCCGAAGCCGCCCCAGGTGTGGCTGGCATAGGCACCGAAGTGCGTGTTGTCGATCTTCGACTTGGCGCGGCGGTCCTGCTGCTTGACGTCGGTACGGCCGGTACCGGCCAGCACGCCGACCTGCCAGCCGGAGAACTCGCGGTCGATGCCGACCAGCAGGCCGTTGCTGTTGGCCTCGGTGCGGGCGGTGTTGACGTCACCGTCCAGCCTGCTGTTGCCACCGATGGCCTGCACCCATGCACCCGTCGCATCACCCACGTCGCTGCCGGGCGCGGTGGCGCCGGCACGGCGTGACAACGCGGCATCGCGCACGTAGCGGCTGCCCTCGACCAGGGCGATGGCCGTGGCCGGATGCAGCTCGCCGCTGAGGCCATCGAGCACGCCACCGACCTGCTGCGGGAACAGCTGGGTCAGCGGCTTGGGCAGGCCCTGGGCGATCGGCAGCAGGTCGGCGGCGGCCGCCACCGCACGCTGGTTGGGCGTGTTGGCAGCCGTGGCCAGCGAAGCGCCACGGGCAACGTCGATGCGCGTGCCATTGGCACCGTAGGCCAGGCTGAACTGCAGGAAAGGCGAGAACGCACTGAAGTCGGTCTTGGCGAACTGGCCGCTGATGCCACCGTCGGCACGCAGGACGTTGAACTGTTCGCCGAGGTAATACACGCCCGGTTCCGGCAGGGCGACCAGGGTGCCGCCGAGGGTCGCGGTGCCGGTCACGTGCAGCTGGTCACTGCGACTACCCGGTGCCAGCTCCGCCGCATACACGCCGGTGGCGCCCTGCACGTAGTTGCCGTTGATGGTCAGCGTGCCGATCGAGTTGCCCGGCGCGATGATGCCGTCCACGCGGGTGTTGCCGAGCGTGCCGACGCCCTTCAGCAGGCCATTGGCGCCGACGGTGGTGGTGCCACCGGTCTGCGTGCCGTTGAAGGACACCACGCCGCCGTTGACTACCAGGTTGCTGTTATCCAGCACGCCGCTGGTGCTGACCGTGCTGACGCCACCGGTGGTGGTCAGGGCGGTGGAGACCAGCCTGCCGTTGAGCAGCAGCCGGCCACCCTGGACCTCGACCGCCGAGGTGAGCGTGTTGGCGCCGTTCAACTCCAGCATGCCGTCCTGCACCACGGCGCCGTTGAAGCTGTTGTTGCCGCTCAGGCGCAGCCAACCGATACCGGATTTGGTCAGCTTGCCGGGGCCGCCGATGTCGTTGGTCCAGTTGTCCCACGCATCGCCTTCCCAGACCTTCAGGCCGCCGGCCCTCTGGTTCATCACCACGTTGGTGTCCACGCGCAGCGAGCCATAGCCCTCGATGGCCTTGCGCAGGTCGACCATGCCCCAGCCGTAGATTGCATCGATGCCTGGCGCGCCGAGATCGCGTGCGGTGGTCAACAGCACGTCGCGGACCTGGGCGTTGTCCAGGTACGGGAAGCGCTCCATCAGCAGGCCGAGGGCGCCGGTGATATGGGGGGCGGCCATCGACGTGCCGGTCTTGGTGCCGTAGACGTAGCTGGTGTTCTCGCTGTCGATGATCAGCCGCACGTAGGCGGAGGTGTTCTCGATGCGGCCCTGGATATCGCCGGAGACGATGGTGCTGACGATATCGGTACCGGGGGCCGAGATGCACCAGTTGGCGGCAACCCCGCAGATGCTGGAACTGCCATCGATCACGTAGTCGGTTTCACCTGCGGCGGCGTCGGGCCGGCGGACATTGGCGACCGCCAGCCAGTACGGTTCCAGTTCGGGCTTCCAGCGCGGCATCGAGGCGGTGATGCCGGCAACCGCACCGCTGCCGTTGCCAGCCGACCACACCTGGATGAGAGTGGAACCCGGGGCATCGCCGTTGTTGGCGTAGATGCTGCCGTACACGCCGTAGTCGGCACCAATGCTGGCGTACTGCTGGTCCAGCGCGGCGGCGGTCATGTTGCGCGTGGAAATGCCCCAGCTGTGATTGATGGCGCGTACACCCTGCGCCTGGATCTGCGCATACATGTCCAGCGTGGCGGCATCATCCGGATCGGTGCGGTACACCGCGCGCGGACGATAGAACCTGTCGGGGTCCAGGCGCCACTCGTAGTAGGTGTCACCGAACACGCGGGCGGCAGTGAGATCCGCACCAAAGGCCACGCCATGCATGCCGGTGCCATTGCGGTTGGCGCCGATGGTGCCAAGCACATGCGTGCCGTGGTCGGCGTAGCTGAAGCCGTAGGGCTGGCCGGCGGCGATCAGGCGTGCCGCCAGTGAGGCCGGAACGCCGGCGCCCAGTCCGTAGTAGTTGTAGCCGGGCTGTTCGCCGCGGGTCTGCCCGCAGGCGCCGGCCCCTGCGACCACGCCCGGCGTCGCACAGTCGGCACCGATGGTGATGCTGGAGGTATTGCGTCCTGCAAACTCCGGATGCGCCAGTGCGGAGCCCGAGTCGAACAGCGCCAGGCGTACGCCCTTGCCGGTCAGGCCGCGCGCATAGGCGTAGTCCGCGCCCATCGCGCCCAGGCCCCAATCGGCGTTGAATTCGTCGCTGCGCCAGCTGGCCGGATCGCCGGGATTGCCAAGAACGGCGGTGCTGCTGGCGGCAGCTGCCGTGGCCGTGGTTGCAGGTGCGGTGCTGGCAGCGGGCTGCGCCCACGCGGCCTGCAGCTGGCGCTGCTGCTGCCAGGCCTCGAGTGATTCGCTGGCCATGGCTGGCAGTGCGGTGGCCAGCAGCAGCGAGCTGGCGACGGCAAGCGCCAGCGGGCGATGCGACAGGGAGCGGGACGAACGGCCGTACAGCGGGTGATTCATCGGACAACTTCCTTGGTTGACGGACAACAAGGCCGTTAACGCCAAGGCATGGCGATATCCCCCAGTAATGTGAAGGGAATTTTATGAACGTGTTAATGTTTTGTGATCGGTGCATGGTGCGGCTCCAGCGGGCAGGGCACCGTGACCCTTCCTTCCGAGGCTTCGGAACCGCCCATGCGTACCGCATTCCGTAAACCACCGTTGGCGATATTGGGCGGTGCCGATCCTGGCAGCGACGCGTTCGAGCGCGCAGCTGGTGGCCAGGTGCCCAGCGTCATCCCGGAAGGCAGCATGCCGCCGGCCGACTGGCCGGCCACGGTGGTGGTGCCCTGTGGCATGGGGGATGCGCGCAACCTGATCATGGCCCTTGCCGGTGATGCCTGCATCGTCAGCGGTGGGCGCGCCTGCACGATCTCGGAGGTTTGGCTGCACAAGCGGCCGCTGCTGCCGCTTGCAGGGGCAGGTGGCGGGTCCGACGCGCTGCCGGACACCCCGCCGGACGAGCGCGGCAATTCGCCGATCCTGCCGTGGCGCAACAGTGATGAGCTGGCCGGGCAACTGCGTGTCCTGGGAATGCTGCAACACTGAGTCCAGCCGCATCCGCCTTCACCCAACGTCCCGGGTGCAGCGCTAAGGTGGCCCGGCCTGGGCTCACCAGGCTTATCAAGGAGTGATGTCGATGCGTACTTTCAGGAAAGTGATCGCCGGTGCTGTGTTCGCGTTGGCCTGCAGTGGGTCGGTGGCCGTGGCCGGACCGGTCCAGCCCTGCGATTTTCCCTGCTGGAAGGCCTACCAGGCGTGTGTAGCCGGTGGGGGTGATGCCATGGAATGCCAGTACGAATACGATCGATGCGTCATGGAGCGCTGCGGCGCGGTGTAAGCCCAGCCATGATCGGCTGATGACGGGCCCCGTCCATGACGGGGCTCTTCTGTTTGTACGCAGGGTCGGGCACCCTCGGCGCATTCTTCCTGGTGGAGTGGAACATGGCCGTCATGCGTGTCGTCGCCAACATCGCCACGTCTGATCCCGCCCGCGCCGCTGCATTCTATGGCGAGCTGCTCGGCATGCCGGTGGTGATGGACCATGGCTGGATCGTCACCCATGGCGGGCAGGGCAGTGCGCTGGCGCAGGTCAGCTTCGCCAGCGAAGGGGGTTCCGGCGCACCGGTGCCGGACCTGTCTATCGAAGTGGACAACCTGCAGGAGGTGCTGGAACGCATGCACGCGGCTGGCATCGCGCTGGACTATGGCCCGGCCGACGAGCCCTGGGGCGTGCGGCGCTTCTTCGTCCGCGACCCGTTCGGCCGGTTGTTGAACATCCTCGCCCACGCCTGAGCGACGGCGGGCGCTTCAGCGACGGGTGCCGCCACGCTTCGGCGCCGGCGACACACCGACCATGCGCAGGCAATCGGCCACCACCGCCGCAATGAAGGTGTCGGCGTCCTGCGTGGGTGCAGCGATCAGGTCATCGGTGGCGCCATGTACGCCGGCATAGATCAGCGAGGCCGTGACCTGCGGTGCCGGCAGCTGCCACAGGCCTGCACGGGTGCCCGCCTCGAGGATGTCGAGCAGCTGCTGCTGGATGGCGTTGCGCTCGGCATTGCCGCGCTGGTGGTGGTGATGGTTGGCGTAGACGACGTCGTGCAGTGCGTGCGTGCGCACATAGGTCTCGATGTTGGCGCGGATCCAGGCGCACAGGCGCGCCACGCCATCGTGGGCAGGCTGCTGCTGAACGGCATGGTCGACCTCGGCCATGAACTGCAGCGTGTAGCGCTGCGCCAGCGCCTGCAGGATCTCGGTGCGCGAGGCGAAGTAGGTATAGAACGTGCCCTTGGCCACGTCGGCGGCGGCCACGATGTCACTGATGGTGGTCGCTTCCACGCCCTGTGACAGGAACAGCGCCTGCGCGGCGTCCATCAGCTCTTCCTGGCGGGTTTCAGCGGGTTTGGTGCGGGGCCTGGCGACTGCGGGAATCTGCATGGGGCGGGGTCCGGGTGCGACGGTCGCCATTCTAGCTTCCTCCGGCAATGACTGACCGCCGGTCATTGACTGACGGTCAGTCAGCAAACTACGATGCGCGCACGCTCCCTCCCGGCATCCGCACATGCAACGCTTCCGACGGCCGGCCCTGGTGCTGGCGGCCTACCTGGGCACCTTCCTCGCCTCGCTGGACATCAGCATCGTCAACGTCGCGCTGCCGACGCTGCAGCAGGCACTGCACACCGACATGGCCGGGCTGCAGTGGGTGATCAACGCCTATGCCATCGCCCTGTCCGCAGTGATGCTGTCGGCGGGGCCGCTGGGTGACCGCTATGGCCACCGCCGCATGTGGCTGCTCAGCGTGGCGACCTTCACCGTGGGCTCGCTGCTGTGTGCCTGCGCAGGCAGTCTTTCCGCACTGGTGGCAGGGCGGGCGGTGCAGGGGGTGGCCGGCGCCCTGCTGATCCCGAGTGCGATGCCGATCCTCAGCCATGCGTTCCCTGATCCGCGCCAGCGTGCACGCGCGATCGGGGGCTGGTCGGCGTTCAGCGCGCTGGCGCTGGTGCTGGGGCCGCTGCTGGGAGGCGAACTGGTGCAGCGCGCAGGTTGGCCCAGCATCTTCCTGATCAACCTGCCGCTGGGCCTGCTTGCACTCGCGCTGGGGGCCTGGGGCATTCCTGAGCGACGGCATCCGCAGCACGCCGCGCTGGACCCGGCCGGGCAGCTGCTCAGCATCGTCGCGCTGGGTGCACTCAGTTACGGCCTGATCGCGATCGGCGAGCACGGCCTGCTGGCACCTTCGACCCTGCTGGCGCTCGGCATCGCAGCATCCGGCCTGGCGCTGTTTGCGTGGGTCGAGCGCCGCGTGGCGCGGCCGCTGCTGCCGCTGGACCTGTTGGCGAAGCCGGGTTTCGGCATGCTCAACCTGGCCTCGTTCGTGCTTGGATTCACCGCTTATGCGAGCCTGTTCTTCCTGTCGCTGTTCTTCCAGCAGGCGCAGGGACATGGGGCTGCGCAGGCCGGTGCGCAGCTGGTACCGCAGTTCGTGCTGATGGCGGTGGTGTCGCTGCTGTTCGGCCGTCTGGCGGCGTGGTTCGGGCTGCATGCCGCGCTGGTGACGGGCTATGCAATGACAGGCATGGCGCTGTGTGCGATTGCCACGTTCGAGCCGACTACAGCGCACGGCCAGGCCAGCGCACTGCTGATGCTGCTCGGCACTGGCATGGGACTGGCGGTACCTGCGACCGGCATGGCGGTGATGTCATGCGTACCGGCCGAGCGTGCCGGCATTGCGTCGGCCACGATGAACGCGCTGCGCCAGGCGGGCATGAGCCTTGGCATCGCGCTGCTGGGCAGCCTGATGGGCCTGCGCGCGGTATGCCAGTTCACTGCCACCGCGCAGGCGGCAGGGCAGCCCGCAGTGGCCGCACAGGCGCGCACGCTGATCCTGCAGCCGTCTTCACTGCTGCCGGGGACGCAGATACTGGCCTGGTACCGCGGCGCGATGGCCAGCGGTTTCGGCTGGGCAATGGCTGTCGCCGGCGTGCTGGCCCTGTTGGCGGCGCTCGCCCTGTACCGCCAGTGCAGGCGCGCCTGAGCACGCTGCGGTCAGCCCTGCTGGCGTTGCGGCCCTTCCTTCGTCGGCGCGGGTTCGGCCGCGTGCTGCCGCTGTTGCCGTGCATTGGCGTGGCGCGCGTGCCCGCCTTCGCGGCCGATCGCTGCCATGTGCTGGCGATTGCGGCTGATCGCCTCGCCGCCCTTGCGGCCTGCCACGCGTGCCTCGGCCGGGCTGAACTCATGTGCATTGCCGGACGCATGCGCGGCGCGTCCACCCTTTGCGGCGATCGCGCGCTGCTTGTCCCGGTCCATCGAAGCGAAGCCACGATGGGAGGTGCCGTGATGCTGGTCAGCCATGTGAAGGCTCCCGGTGCATGGAAGGGGAGCTCATCCTTGCGTGTGCCCGGCTAAGGCAGTGTCCGCACCGGCGGTGCTGCCCTCACGCCACGCCGCACTGGCTTTCACGGCGCAACTACGCCGCTGCGCGATGAGCGCCGCTTGGCTAGGATGGACCGGCATGGCGGATGACCGCCCAGACAGAAAAGGACGCCGTGAACAGATTCGGATGGCTTGTACTGCTGGCCTGCGCTGCACCGGCCCATGCGGACACTGCGCTGCTGAGCGGCAGTTTCGTTCACTTCGGTTACTCGTCCACCGATGAGCAGCTGCCAGCGGCGCAGCTGCCGCTGTTCCTCGACGAACTGCGGGACCTGGGCAACGACACGCTCATCATCGGCCAGACCCGCGCCACCCGTGCCGGCGTGGGCTGCGCCAGCAGCGCGCAGGATTTCGAATGGATCGCCGGCTTCCCGGCCAAGCTGGGCACGGTGCTGGACGCGGCCGCAGCGCGTGGGATGAAGGTCGTGGTCGGCACCACCTACAGTTCGGGCCAGTGTGCGGCATTCTGGCAGGGCTCGAACGCTGCAGCGGTGGCGCAGGACGCAGCGCAGTCGATGGCGCAGCTGGCCCAGCAGTACGCGATGCATCCGGCATTCGCCGGCTGGTACATCACCGATGAGCCCGCGCAGGTACCGGACGAGCGTGCGTCGTTCTATCGTTCAATCGTTTCCACACTGAAAGCGGCGACGCCGTCCAGGCCGGTGATGGTGGCGCCCTATCTGGCATCCTCCAGCGTCGACCCGGCCAGCGTGGCCAGTGCTGCGCTACGGTTTCGCTCTGCCACGGGGGTCGACGTGCAGATCTGGCAGGACGGCATCGGCGCGGCGTCGCACGCGAAACTGTTCCAGTGGGATCGACCGGGCTATTCCACCGAGCAGTACTACCAGGCGTTGTCGGCGCAGCTGGGCGCCAGCGCTGTGTGGGCCGACATCGAGCTGTTCAACCATGGCAGCCCGCTGTTCCTTGATACCGGTAACGGCCTGTCCGGTGCATACCGGTCGGCGTCGGTGCAGCGCATCAACCAGCAGTTGTGGAGCGCGCGTTCGGCTGGCAAGCGCGTTGCCTGGCTCAACCAGTACCACATGTCCGAAGTGGTCGGCCCCGGCCAGGGCTACGGCGAGGCGCCGCGGATGATGAACACCTATCGCGGGTTGTACGGGTTGGGTGCCTCGTACCTCGTCGATCCGGTGCAGACCACCTATCACTACAGCGTGGCGCCGGCGACCAGCTATCCCGACGGCAGCGGCCATGAGCTGTTCGACCGCCGGGTAGGCGACCCGCGCAATCCGATGGACGCGGGCTGGGTAGGCGTGCACGGCAACGTCAGCATCACCATCGACCTGGGCCAGCGCCGACGGGTGGACTGGATCGGCCTGCATACGATGACCCGCCCGGCCTGGGGCATCGTCACGCCGACTTCGGTGGAGGTGATGTGCGCCGAGCCCGGAACTGCCGCCGTAACCATCGGCACGCTGTCGGCACCCTTCACCCAGTCCGGCGTGATGGGCTCGACCGAAGAGGAGTACGTGCTCGGCAATGCAGCCCCCCTGGCTGCGCAATGCCGCACGCTGGAGCTGCGCGTGGCCAACGGCAGCTGGACCTTCCTCAGCGAGATCGAGATGGCTGCAGAGCAGTAACGCCTCAGCGCCGGCGGGCGTCCTGCAGGCGCTGTGCGAAGGGCCGTTGTTCGAGCGCCACCAGTGCTTTGCGCAGCACCTGCTCCAACGACTGCCCCAGATCGGCATCGAGGCTGCGTGCCGCCACTGCGGTGGCCTGCCATTGCGCCTGCAGCACAGGCATCGCGCGCTGCGCGCGCGGGCTCAACTGCAGGATGCGTTCGCGCCCGTCGTCACCATTGGCAGTGTGCAGCCAACCATCGCGCACCATCGCCGCCACGGTCTGGCTGAGCGCCGAATGGCTGAGCCCGCAGGCCAGCGCGAGGTCCTTGATCCGGCAGGGGCCCTGCGCCATCAGCGTGCGCAGCACCGGCGTGTAGCGCGGCCGGTAGTCCAGTTGCAGGTGCCGGTAGGCCTGCTCGACGGCCGGGTCCAGCTGGTCCAGCAGTGCGCGCAGCAGGGTACCCAGCGTGGCGTGTTGGAGATCCATGAGCGGGATGATATATAAGCGCTTATATATCCTCAATGCGGGGTGGATGATGGCGGTCTCCTGGATGCTCGGCGCGCTGCTGGCGACGGCCTGCCCGGCGCAGGATGCGGTGCTGCAGGCGGCCGCCAGCGCCGTGCAGGCGCAGTACCTGGACGAGGCGGAGGCCGCCCGCATCGCCGATGCCCTGCGCAGCTGGTCGGCGCAGCAGCGGTATGCGGACAGCTGTTCGGATCCTGCTGCGTTCAGCGCACGCCTGAACCAGGACCTGGACATGTTCGATGGCCACTTCCACGTTGAGCGCGTGGACGCAGCTGCCGGCCAGGACGACTGGTTGATGGCCTGGCGTGCCGATGCCCGCAGCAATGGTGCCGGTGTGCGCGAGGTGCGGGTGCTGGAAGGCAACATTGGCTACCTGCGGTTGAGTACTTTTTACCCGCTGGATCTGGCGCGGCCGAAGTTCGCTGCGGCCTTCACGCTGCTGGCCGACACCGATGGCCTGGTGCTGGATCTGCGCCAGAACGGGGGAGGCGACGATGCAAGTGCCGACCTGCTGGTGCGCACGCTGCTGGACGCGAAGATCGGCGCGGTGCAGCAGCTGGACCAGCGTGGCCGGCGCACGCCGGTACCGCTGCCGCCTGCCAGCCTGCCTGTGTACCTGAAGCCGCTGGTGGTGCTGATCGACCGGCGTACCGGTTCGGCGGCCGAGTTCGTCGCCTATTCGCTGCAGGCCCTGGGCCGCGCGCGCATTGTCGGCACGCGCAGTGGCGGTGCCGCGCATATGTTTGGTGATCCTGTGCTGCTGCCCGATGGCTATCAGATCAGCATTCCCGACCGGCAACCGATCAATCTGCGCACCGGCGGCAACTGGGAAGGCACCGGCGTGAGGCCTGATGTGGCCGGCGGCGACGATCCGCTGTTCATCGCGCGGCAACTGCTGGCGCCTGCGAAGTCGTCAAGATGAACGCACGATTGCATGGCTGTCCTATCGCAGATGCGCGAATGCATGCCTAGAATCGAAGCATCCCGGTAGTTCCCGGGCGCTTCGAGTGAATGGACTCAATGAAGATTCTGTTGACCGGCAGTTCCGGGCGCATCGGGCGCGCGATCTTCGGTGCGTTGGCGGCCGCCCACGAAGTGGTGGGGCTGGACCGCAGCCCGTTCGCCACCACGCGCATCATTGCCGATGTCACCGATCGCCAGGCGGTCACGCGTGCGGTGCAGGGCGTGGACGCGGTCATCCATACCGCGGCCCTGCATGCTCCGCATGTCGGCCTGGTGCCGGACGCGGTATTCCAGCAGATCAACGTGGAGGCAACCGCGCACCTGCTGCAGGCCGCACGCGAAGCCGGCGCACGGCGTTTCGTGCTGACCAGCACCACCGCGCTGTACGGCCATGCCGTGGTAGCCGGTGGCTGCCGTTGGATCGACGAAGACACCGAGCCACTGCCGCGCACGATCTACCATCGCACCAAGCTGCAGGCCGAGACCCTGGCTGAAGCTGCCGCCACGCCGGGCTTCAGCGTTCGCGTGCTGCGCATGGGCCGGTGCTTCCCGGAACCGCCCGAGCGCATGGCGATGTTCCGCCTGCATCGCGGCATCGACGCCCGCGATGTGGCCAGCGCACACGCTGCACTGCTGCTCGACGAAGGCGCCCGATTCGCCCGCTATCTCGCCTGCGCACCGACGCCGTTCCGGCGCGAGGACTGCCTGGAACTGGCCACCCACCCGCGCAGCGTGCTGGCCCGTCGCGCGCCGCAGCTGCTGGCCGAGTTCGAACGCCGTGGCTGGCCGCTGCCATTGAGCATCGACCGTGTCTACGACAGTGCCCGCCTGCGCAGTGAGCTGGGCTGGCAACCGTGCTTCGGGCCGGACGACGTGCTGCAGCAGTATGCCGTCGGCAGCATCGAGGTACTGCCGCGCGCGCAGTGGATCAAGGACCGCGTGGCCGAGTGAGGCCATCGCGACGAACGGGTGGCTGACCCGACCCTGAGCAGATTCAGGAATGTGCAGGCCGGTCGCCTCAACCTCGTTGGCGGGCGGCCGCTAACCCGGTGCGCTTCCAGCGCCGGGCCCGCCCGGCGGCCGGTGGCCTGCGCGACGGATCGCGCGCCTGCGCGGTGCCTTCGTGGTGCCGGTCGTCCTGAACTGCCTTGCGGACCCTCCCATGCCTTCTTCCCGTTCCGCCGCTGCCCGCCGCCCGGGCAGCATCGCCCACAAGCTGATGCTGGGCACCGCCGCGATCGCGCTGCTGTGCTTCGGCCTGACCGCGTTCCTGATCTACCGACAGGCCAGCGCCAGCCTTATCAGCGCCTCGCGCCAGACCATGACCAGCGAGGCGACCGCTGAGGCGCGCCAGGTGGCGGCCGATCTGGGCACCGCCTTTGCCAGCAACGATGCCATGGTTGAAAGCGTGCTGGCCCAGCGCGCCCGTGGTGACGTGCCCGACCGCGCCAGCCTGGCGGCGGTGCTGGGCGAGCAGCTGCGCGCCCATCCCGAATGGCTGGGCAAGAGCACCATGTGGGAGGCCGATGCCTTCGACGGCAAGGATGCCGAGTTCGTCAACACCGAGGCGCACGATGCCACCGGCCGCTACATGAGCTACTGGGCCTGGCAGGAGGGCAAGCCGCAGCAGTCGGTGATGACCGATTACACCGAGACCGCCAGCGGTTCCGGTGACTGGTACATGGTGCCCAGCCGCGACAAGCTGCCGAAAGTGAGCGAACCGTATGCCTATGACATCGCCGGGCAGCAGGTGCTGATGAGTACGCTGAGCACGCCGATCATCGAGAACGACAGGTTCCTCGGTGTCTTCACCGTCGACTTCTCGCTGGCAGCGTTGCAGAAGCACCTGGCCACGCTGAAGCCGATGGGGGCCGGCCGCGTCGAACTGCTGTCGCCGAAGGGCGTGGTGCTGGCCTCGGCCAATGCCGCCGAAATCGGCAAGCCTCGCAACGACGCACTGACCCGCAGCATGCTGGCCGAGATCGCCGCCGACCGCCCCTTCGAGGCCTTCAGCCCCGATGCGGCCGGCAACGTGCGCGTGTATGTGCCGCTGCGCGTGGGCGATGCCCCGCAGCGCTTCGCGCTGGGCGTGGTGATGCCGCATGCGGTGATCGTGGCCGAAGCGCGCCAGCTGCTGTGGCTGACCCTGCTGGTCGGCGTGATCGCCGCGCTGACCCTCAGCGCCGGTGTCTACATACTGCTGCGCCGCCTGGCGATCCGCCCGCTGGCCGAAGCGGTGCGCGTGGCCGGTGACGTCGCCGCCGGCAAGCTGGACAGCACCCTGCCGGCGCGCAGCAACGACGAAGTGGGGCGCCTGCTGGACGCGATGCAGGGCATGCGCGGCCAGCTGCAGGCGGTGATGGCTGCGCAGGCCGAAATGGCGCGCCGCCACGATGCCGGTGAACTCAGCTACCGTATGGATGCCGCGGCGTTCCCGGGCGAGTACGGCCGCATGGTGGCCGACAGCAACCAGCTGGTGGCCTCCAGCAACGCGGTCACCCAGCGCCTGGTTGAAGTGATGCAGCGCTATGCCGTCGGCGACCTAAGCGTGGACATGGAAGCACTGCCGGGCGAGAAGGCGGTGTTCACCGCTGCGATGGCGACCACCAAGCGCAACCTGGCCGCGATCAACGAGCAGATCCAGCAGCTTGCCGCTGCGGCCGCCGCCGGTGACTTCGCCGTGCGCGGTGATGCACTGCGCTTCGACCACGATTTCCGCCGCATGGTGGAGACCCTCAACACCATGATGGAAGTCAGCGACCACAACCTGGCCGCACTGTCGACGCTGCTGCGCGCGATCGCCGGCGGTGACCTCAGTACCCGCATGCAGGGTGACTTCCATGGGGTGTTTGCGGTGATGCGCGACGATGCCAACAGCACCGTGCAGCACCTGACCCAGATCGTCGGCCAGATCCAGCAGTCGGCAGCCAGCATCCGCCTGGCCGCCGGTGAGATCGCTGCCGGCAACAGCGACCTGTCGCGCCGTACCGAACAGCAGGCTGCCAACCTGGAAGAAACCGCCGCGTCGATGGAAGAACTGACCTCCACCGTGCGCCAGAACGCCGACCACGCGCTGCAGGCCAACGCGCTGGCCGGTTCCGCGGCGGGCGTGGCCAGCGAAGGCGGCCAGGTGGTCAGCCAGGTGGTGCACACCATGGAGCAGATCGAGGCGTCTTCGCAGCGCATCGCCGAGATCATCTCGGTGATCGATGGGATTGCGTTCCAGACCAACATCCTGGCGTTGAACGCAGCAGTGGAAGCGGCGCGCGCCGGTGAGCAGGGCCGTGGCTTCGCCGTGGTTGCCAGTGAAGTGCGCGCGTTGGCGCAGCGTTCGGCGGGTGCTGCGAAGGAGATCAAGGAGCTGATCGACGCCTCGGTGGCCCAGGTCGGTGCCGGTGCGCAGCTGGTGCACGGCGCGGGGCGCACCATGCAGGACATCGTCGGTCAGGTCGGTCGGGTCAACGAGATCATGGCCGAGATCTCGGCCGCGTCGCGCGAACAATCGGCCGGCATCGAGCAGGTCAACCAGACTGTGGTGCAGATGGACGAAACCACCCAGCAGAACGCCGCGCTGGTGGAGGAAGCCAGTGCCGCCGCGCGCGCGATGGAGGAGCAGGCCGAGCAGCTGGCGGTGGCGGTGTCGCGCTTCCGCCTGCAGGCCGAGCCGGCGGCCGTGGCACGCCGCGCGGCCTGATCGCGCAAATGAAGACGCCCGGCGGGGGCCGGGCGTCGGTTGCGTCCTTGCCGCGCATCCCTGCGCCGGTCTGATGGCTTAGAACATTCCTTCAAACGGGTTCCAGCTGGCGCGACCTTCCACCTTCTCCAGGTAGTAGCTGTAGTTGGTGCTGGAGGCGACCAGCAGATTCATCGCGATGAACAGCATGCGCCCGACGACGTCGGGAAGGAACATGCTGACGATGGCCAGCGCGATGTTGATGCCGATGACCACCAGCGCCTTGCGCCACATGCCCAGGATCAACAGGTAGATCGCACCGAAGAACAACGCGAAGAAGTTCAGGTTGATCTTCAGGCGGTCACCGAACGACAGCGCCTTCCAGGCCTGCTTGAAACCGGGATTCTTGGGCGCGCCATGCTGGCGGAAGAAGTTGAAGCGGAACTGCCACTTCGGGCTGAACTGGGACAGGTCAGTGGTATTCATTTGGGGGAAACATCCCTGTGAGAAAACGTTTTCATGATAAGGCAAGTCCTATTCAGGATCCAAGGGCTGCCGTCAAAAATGTGACGCGTGCCGTGTTCCACGTGCTGCGGCCGGGTGCCGCACCGTCACCCGCCCGCCTTGTTTTTAGGATAGGGTGCGCAGTTCCGCTGCCGCCCCGGTTGGACCCGTGCGGCGGCGGGATGTCCATGGAGGTTGCATGACCACACCTGCTACACCGGAAAACGCACCGGGACCGGTGCTCCTGCCGACACCTGAAGTGGTGCAGGCACAACAACTGCTCGCACGCCAGCAACTGGCGGTGGCGATGGACCGTGCGCGCACGGCCGCCACGCGGGACGCGGCACCGGCCGCGCTGGAAAGCGAGTAACCCGCAATACCGTCGATCGCGCTGGCATGTCGCCAGCGCGATCACGGCGCGTGCCGCCGGTCAGAAGCGCGCGGTCATGCTGAGGAAGTAGCTGCGCCCGGCGACGAAGTAGTCGGTGGAGCCTTCCGCATACAGCTTCTTGTCGGCCAGGTTGCTGACGCCACCGCGCAGGGTCAGCACCTCGTTGACGTTCCATGCCACGGTCAGGTCATACAGGGTGTAGGCCTTGAGGAAGGTCGTGGCGGTGCCGGTCTGCCTGCCGGTGTACTGCGCCGACAGGCTGCCGGAGAACACCGTATTCGGCGACCAGTCCAGCGACGAGTAGCCGGAGAATTCCGGCGTATCGATCAGGTTGCGGCCGGTGGTCAGGTTCCTGGCTTCCTTCATCCAGGTCGCCGAGGTGCGCCAGCGCCACTGCTCGCCGAAGCGGACGTTGAAGTTGCCTTCCATGCCGCTGGTGCGCGCGCGCTGCACGTTGCTCATGCGCGTCCACCAGATGCCGTTGAAGCGGCCCAGCGGTGCGTATTCGATCTTGTTCCGGAAGTCGGTGTGGAAGTAGGTCACGCCAACATCGATCAGGTCATTGTCGAAGCTGATGCCGATCTCGCGGTTGGTGCTGGTTTCCGGATCCAGGTCCGGGTTGCCGGCCATGTAGCACCCGCCGCGGGTATACCCCAGCGGGATCAGCGAGGTGCAGCCACGGCCGCCGGACTGGGTGGCAGCGGTGGCCGAATTCTCGGTCAGGCTGGGCGCACGGAACCCCTTGGAGACGCCACCGCGGATGGTCCACTGTTCGGCCGGATGCCAGACCAGGTACGCACGCGGGCTGACGTGGCCGCCGAACTTCTCATGGTGGTCCAGGCGCGCGCCCACGGTCAGGGCCAGGGTGCGGTGCAGCTTCAGTTCGTCTTCGACAAACAGCGCCCAGGTATCCACTTCCAGGCTGGAGCCGCTGACGGCGTTGCCGGCGTAGTCGATCGGCGCGCGGCCGATGGTATCGGTGTTGGTCAGTTCCTGGCGCTTCCACTGCCCACCCACGGCAAACTGGTGTTTAACGCCCAGGGTGAACGGCGTGGTCAGGCTGCCTTCGATGATCGTGTCGGTGGCCTCTGAGCGGCCGGTGGCGCCGATGTCGTTCTTGTATTCGGTCCAGTACGCGCTGAGCCTGGAGGTGCCGAAGCTCCACGTGCCATCGTGGTTGAGCGCCAGCGAGCTGCGCTTGAGCTCACTGGCTCCCCAGGCGCCTTCGTCCTGCTTTTCCAGCGACGCATCGATGAAGGCCTGCTGCACGCCATGGCCGGCTTCCAGCGACAGTTCCTGTGCGTCGCTCAGCTTCCACTGCAGCAGCGCATCGACAGTGCGGTCCTTCTCGCCGGCGTAGGCATTGCCGTAGACACCGTGGTTGGACTGGTCCGAATCACGGCGCATGCTGTTGGCACCGATGCGCAGGCCGAAGCGTTCGCCCAGCGGGCCGGAGAAGGTCGCGCCGATCTGCTGGGTATCGCCGCGCTTGCCATCACCGGGACGGGTGTAGCTGTGGGTGGCGCTGCCGTTCCATTCGTCGCCGATGCGCCGGGTGATGATGTTGATCACCCCGCCCATGGCGTCGGAGCCGTACAGCGAGGACATCGGCCCACGCACCACTTCGATGCGTTCGATCTGGTCGGGCGAGATCCAGTTCAGGTCCTGGCGGCCGAGGTCGGGGCGGTAGTTGGTCGCGGCCGAGCTGCCCATGCGCTTGCCGTCCACCAGCACCAGCGTGTAGTTGGACGGCATGCCGCGCAGCTTGATCTTGGACTGTTCGCCGACGGCGCTGAGGCCGCCGGTCACGCCCGGCACGCGGCTGAGCAGGGTGGCCAGGTCGGGAACCGGCTGGCGCTCGATGTCCTCACGGCTGATCACGCTGATGCTGGCCGGGGCATCCTTGATCCATTGCTGGCTGCCCGAGGCGGTGACCACCACGGTATCCAGATCTTTGGTGGAGGCATCGGCGCCGGCCTCTGCAGCGGCCAGGCCTGGCAGGGCCAGCAGGCAGGCGGAGGCCAGGGCAGGGGCCAGGCGGGTGCGCGGCAGGCGCGCGGAACGGGAACGGGACGATGGGGACATGGCGGCTTCCATGGGAGGTGGGGTGACCCGGTGGAAGCAGCAGGCGCAGGCAGACAGCAGGCAGCCACCCTTCCGTGGGTCGTCGGTGCGCGCGGTGCGGACCGGCGCAGCTGGGTGGGTCGCGGCCGTGCGGGAAGACGGTGACCTGCCTGGTTAATGAAATGATAACCGTTCGCGTTTGATACGATCCAGTACCCGGGGCGATGCAATGACATCTGGCCATCCCCCGACGTGATCGCCTGCTATTTGCTGAATGGGGATAAATCCCGGCGTAGGCCTTCGCACCCGGCTTACATTCAGCGCCCTAGACTGGGCCGCATTTTCGATTCCGCCCCGTTGGAGATCGTGTGGGTTCCGGTAGTGACAGACATCGACTGTGCGGCCTGAAGCCGACACAGTCTGGACAAGTGCGGGCGCCGGGAAAGCGCGCCGGGAACCTTGGTGCATGCAGCCCGGCCGGGATGGCCGGCCGTGCCGACGGCGCGGAGTAGGCGGCGATGGGGGTGCAGACCATCCATGCGGAAGCAGAAACGCCCCGGCTCGACGCCGGCTGGGCGCTGCTGCCCGCTGAATCGCCGTTGCAGATGCCCGAACAGACCCTGCGCGAAGGTGCACTGAAGGTCCGGCGGCATCGCACGTCGCCGCGCCTGATCGGCCTGCGCCGGCTGTACATCTTCGGTGGCACGCTCGGCATGACCGCCGTGGCCACGCGGATGATGTGGCGGGTGCTGTCGGCCAATGGCATCAGCGTGCTCGAAGCCTGCCTGCTGGTGCTGTTCGTTGGCCTGTTTGCCTGGATCGCGCTGTCTTTCGCCAGCGCCCTGGCCGGCTTCCTGACCGCCGTGTTCGACCGTGGCTATCGCCTCGGCATCGACCCGGACAAGCCGCTGCCGACCGTGCACAGCCGCACCGCGCTGCTGATGCCGACCTACAACGAAGACCCGCGCCGCCTGCTGGCGGGCCTGCAGGCGATCTACGAGTCGGTGGCGGCCACCGGCCAGCTCGGCCGATTCGATTTCTTCGTGCTCAGCGATACCCGTCGCGAGGACATCGCCGCTGCCGAGGAGCGGGTGTTCGGCGAGCTGCGCGAGCGGGTGCCGGACGGGCAGATCCGCCTGTTCTACCGCCGCCGTGGTGACAACAGCGGGCGCAAGGCCGGCAACATCGCCGACTGGGTCCGTCGCTTCGGCGGTGCCTACCCGCAGATGCTGATCCTCGACGCCGACAGCCTGATGACCGGCGACAGCATCGTGCGCCTGGTGGCCGGCATGGAGCACAACGCCGACGTCGGCCTGATCCAGACCCTGCCGTCGGTGATCGGCGGCCGCACCCTGTTCGCACGCATGCAGCAGTTCGGTGGCCGCGTGTACGGGCCGGTGATCGCTCGTGGCGTGGCCTGGTGGCATGGCGCCGAGAGCAACTACTGGGGCCACAACGCCATCATCCGTACCCGCGCCTTCGCCGACCACGCCGGCCTGCCGGCGCTGCCGGGGCGCAAGCCGTTCGGCGGCCACGTGCTCAGCCATGACTTCGTCGAAGCAGCGTTGATGCGTCGTGGCGGCTGGGCCGCGCACATGGTGCCCTACCTCGGTGGCAGCTATGAAGAGGGCCCGCCGACGCTGACCGATCTGCTGGTTCGCGACCGCCGCTGGTGCCAGGGCAACCTGCAGCACGGCAAGGTCGTGGGCAGCCGCGGCCTGCACTGGATCAGCCGCACGCACATGCTGATCGGCATCGGCCACTATTTCACCGCACCGATGTGGGCAATGCTGATGCTGATCGGCATCGCCATCCCGCTGTTCCAGGAGGGCATCGACTTCAATGCCCTGCTGCACCTGTCGCCCAGCGTGTACTGGCGCGCACAGGACGAAGAGCAGGTGGTGCGCCTGTTCGCCGCCACCATGGCGGTACTGCTGCTGCCCAAGGTGCTCGGTTACCTGGCGATGCTGCTGGACCCGGTCGACCGCCGCGGCTGCGGCGGTGCGATCCGTGCCTTCGTGTCGATGCTGGTGGAAACCGTGCTGGCCGCGCTGATGGCGCCGGTGGTGATGTACGTGCAGTCGCGGGGCGTGGCCGAAGTGTTGTCCGGCCGCGATTCCGGCTGGGATGCGCAGCAGCGTGACGACGGCGGCATCTCGTGGTTGGCACTGATCCGCGGCTACGGTGGCCTGGGTGTGTTCGGCGCCTTCATGGGCGTGCTGGCCTGGGCCGTGTCGCCGTCGCTGGCGGCGTGGATGGCGCCGGTGGTGATCGGCATGGTGTTGGCCATTCCGGTGGTGGCGCTGACCTCCTCGCGTGGTCCGGGCGCCTTCCTGCATCGCCTGGGCCTGCTGGACATTCCCGAAGAGAACATCCCGCCACCGGTACTGGTCCGCGCCGCGCAGCTGCGGCGCGAAGCGGCCGAGCAACCGCCGCTGTACTGATTGCCCCACGCCAGCGGCATAATGCGGCTCGAACTTGAAGGAGCCGCATCATGCTGCAAACGGTGGAACAGGAAACCGGCGCCTCGCCGCAGTGGTCGGTGATCTGGCTGCACGGCCTCGGCGCCGATGGCCATGATTTCGCGCCGATCGTGCCGGAGCTGGTGCGGCCGCACTGGCCGGCGCTGCGCTTCGTGTTCCCGCACGCACCGGTGCGGCCGATCACGATCAACAACGGCGTGCCCATGCGCGGCTGGTACGACATCGTCGGCATGGACTTCCGGTCGCGTGCCGACATGGCCGGCGTGCAGGAATCGGTGGTGCAGCTGGACGCGCTGATCGCGCGCGAGATCGAGCGTGGCGTCGCGGCGGAGAAGATCTTCCTGGCCGGCTTCTCGCAGGGTGGTGCGATCATCCTGACTGCTGCACTGTCGCGTACCGCGCCGCTGGCCGGCCTGATCGCCCTGTCCACCTATCTGCCCGAGGCCGACAGTGCCACGCGCGTTGAAGGCGCGGTGCAGGTGCCGGTGTTCATGGCCCATGGCAGTGGCGACCCGGTGATTCCGCAGGCCGTGGCGGCCCACAGCGCACAGGCGCTGCGTACGCTGGGCCTGGACGTGGCGTGGCACAGCTACCCGATGGCCCACCAGGTCTGTGCCGAGGAAATCCAGGCACTGGGTGACTGGCTGCAGGAACGGCTGGGCGCGGCCTGAGCCATGCCCCCGGCCAGCCCATCGCCGTGGATGCCGGAACTGTGCCGCCTGCCGCGGCTGGCGGCGATGCTGGGCCTGGCCGAGCTGGTGGTGGTGGTGCTGGCCCTGGCCCCGGATGGCAGCCGCCACTGGACCGTTGGCGAGCTGCTGTCAGCCAGCGGCTTCGCCTTGTGGCTGGCGCTGGCCGTGACCGCCAGCCTGTGCCTGCTGCGGCAGGCGCTGTCCAGGCTGCCGCAGGTGATGGGGGCGGTCGCTGCCATCGCACTGGCGGCCCTGATCGCGGTGGTCTGCGCCGGCATCGTGCACGCGCTGTACGCGGTGCTGGGTGACAGTTTCGCCAACGGCATCAGCTTCTGGCGCTTCACCCTCGGCAGCGCCGCCACCACCGCGCTGATCAGCGCGCTGGCGCTGCGCTACTTCTATGTCAGCGACCGCTGGGCGGCCCAGGTGCAGGCCAATGCGCGCGCGCAGGCCGATGCGCTGCAGGCGCGCATCCGCCCGCATTTCCTGTTCAACAGCATGAACCTCATCGCCAGCCTGCTGCATCGGGACCCGGCGGTGGCCGAGCGTGCCGTGCTCGACCTGTCCGATCTGTTCCGTGCTGCGCTCGGTGCAGGTGAGGGCGATTCCACCCTGCGCGACGAATGCGAACTGGCCGAGCGCTACCTGTCGATCGAATCGCTGCGCCTGGGCGAACGCCTGCAGGTGCGCTGGCAGCGTGACGAGCCGCTGCCGTGGGACCTGCCATTGCCAAGGCTGGTACTGCAGCCGCTGGTGGAAAACGCCGTCCTGCATGGCATTTCGCGCCTGCCCGAGGGCGGCACCATCGAGCTGCAGCTGCTGCGCGAGGGCAACGATCTGCAGATCCGCGTGCGCAATCCCGCGCCTGATCCGCAGGCGCCCGGGCTGGCCCTGGCGCGGGGGGCTGGCCATGCCCAGCACAGCATCGGCCATCGGCTGGCCTGGCGCTTTGGCAGTGCCGCGCGGATGACGGCTGGCTGGAGCGAGGGCTACTATGCCTGCCAGGTGACAGTGCCGATCCAGTGAGGGGACGATCGTGAGGGTAGTCATCGCCGATGACGAACCACTGGCGCGTGAGCGCCTGCGCAGCCTGTTGGCCGCACAGGACGGCGTGGACGTGGTGGCCGAGGCCGGCAACGGCGAGCAGGCCCTGCACGCGTGCGCGGAGCTGCAGCCGGACCTGGTCCTGCTGGACATCGCAATGCCTGGGCTGGACGGCCTGGAAGCAGCCCGCCACCTGGCCAGCTTCGAACCGCGGCCGGCGGTGGTGTTCTGCACTGCCTACGATGCGCATGCGCTGTCGGCCTTCGAAGCGGCAGCCATCGATTACCTGATGAAGCCGGTGCGCGCCGAACGCCTGGCAGCGGCGATTGCACGGGCACGCACGTTCCTGGCCGGTCGCGATGGCCAGCCGCAGGCGCACAGCGGGCAGCAGGCACGCAGCGTACTGTGCGCACGCCTGCGCGGCAGCCTGCGGCTGATTCCGCTGGACGACATCCACTACCTGCAGGCCGAAGAGAAGTACGTGGTGGTGCACCACGCGCGCGGCGAGGACCTGATCGAGGAATCGCTGAAGTCGCTGGAGGAAGAGTTCGCCAGCCGTTTCATCCGTATCCATCGCAACTGCCTGGTGGCGCGGCACGAGCTGGTGGAGCTGCGCCGCGGCTCCGGCGGGCAGGTGCAGGCGGTGCTGCGGCATGGCAGGCAGCCGCTGGAAGTCAGCCGCCGCTGTGTGGCGACGCTGAAGCAGGAACTGCGGCATCTGTGAGTGGTCCCGCGCGGCCTGCGGCCGCGACTGCTTACAGATCAACATCAACATCAACATCAAGATCAACAGCAGGTTGGCCGGCTCGTTGTTCTTACGTGCTGGGTCGGGCCGGGGTGGGGTGGCGGGACAAGCCGTAGACCCATCCCTGGGGGCTCGATGGCGCCATCCATGGCGCCAACGGTCCCGCCACCCCACCCCGGCTCAACCCTCTCGTTTTTCCCGCGTCGGACGGCAAAGGCATTGTTGTTATCGGGTGGGGGAAGAGGGGTCAGATCCCTTTTCCTGCGGAAAAGGGATCTGACCCCGGAAGCCGTGACCCCGGAAGCCGTCGGCTGTTGCCTTTGCTTCTGCACTCTTTTTTTTGATCTTCCGTGGCTGGCGCACACGGAAACTGTCAGGGGCCGGGGCGGTGGGGTCATGCGGGGTGTCCGCGGCATGGGCCCGAGGCATGCCTCGGGCGGGTTGGGCAGGACGCCCAACCCCGGTCTTGCCGTGTGCGCAGGACAGCGCACACGAGCAAGCCGCGGCCAAGCCCCCAGGGATGGGTTCACGGCGTCCCCGCATGACCCCACCGCCCCGGCCAAGCACGGCTTCTGCTTTGATAGCACCAGCCACGAGGGGCTCCGCCGTTGGCCGTATCCGCGCCGAAGGCGCGATAATGACCGGATGGAAACCGTCCGCATCGCCACCCGCAAGAGCCCGCTCGCCCTCTGGCAAAGCGAACACGTCGCCAACCGCCTGCGCCAGGCCCATCCCGGGCTGCATGTGGAACTGGTGCCGATGAGCACCCGCGGTGACGAGGTGCTCGACCGCTCGCTGGCCGCCATCGGTGGCAAGGGCCTGTTCCTGAAGGAGCTGGAGCTGGCCATGCTGCGCGGTGAGGCCGACTGCGCCGTGCACTCGCTGAAGGATGTGCCGATGGAACTGGACGAACCCTTCGCGCTGCCGGCGATGCTGACCCGCCACGATCCAGCCGATGGTTTCGTCTCCAACCTGTACGCCTCGCTGGACGCGCTGCCGATCGGTGCGCGGGTCGGCACCTCATCGCTGCGCCGCCAGGCCCAGCTGCGCGCGCTGCGCCCGGATCTGGAATTGCTGGACCTGCGCGGCAACGTCAACACCCGCCTGGCCAAGCTCGACAATGGTGGTTACGACGCCATCGTGCTGGCCGTGGCCGGCCTGGAGCGCCTGGGCCTGGGCGGGCGCATCGTCGCGCGCCTGCAGCCGCCGCAGTGGCTGCCGGCACCGGCGCAGGGCGCGGTGGCGGTGGAGTGCGACGGTGGCAATACGCGCCTGATGGCGCTGTTCGCCACGCTTGATGACGCCGCTACGCGCGCCTGCGTGGAAGCCGAGCGGGCGATGAACCGCGCGCTGCATGGCAGCTGCCACGTGCCGGTGGCGGCCATCGCGCAGTGGCAGGGCGACGACCTGCACCTGCAGGGCCTGGTCGGCAGTGCCAGCGATGGTCGTGCGGTGCGCGCCGAGGCGGTGGGCCCGGCCCGGGATCCGGAGGCGCTGGGCCAGCGCGTGGCGAAGATGCTGCTGGAAGCCGGTGCCGGCGAACTGCTGAACGTCTGAGCTACCGCCGGTAGTGCCGGCCGCTGGCCGGCAACCGCGTGCCACCACTTGAACGCAGTTGCCGGCCAGCGGCCGGCACTACCGGAAGAAGAACGGGCGCCCTGGCACCCGTTCTGCTTACTTGAACTTGTAGACCACGTTCATCGTGGTCAGCGTATCGGTCTTGCGCTTGTCCTCGGCCACATCACTGTTGTAGCGCGCCTGCCAGCCGGCCTTCAGTGCCAGGTGCTCGTTCATGCTCACCGAGACACCGAAGTCGTTCTGGCCGAAGGTGTTGTACGAACCGGATTCGACCAGCAGCGTGTTGACCAGGTCGGTGTTGTCAGTCAGCGAATACTTCATGTCGAACAGGCCACGGCCGATCAGGCCGGTGCGGGTGCGGTCGTCCTCGGTGCTGTGGGTGCGGCGCACACCGGGGCCGATCTGCGCGTCGAACGAGAAGCGCTCGGTGTTCCACAGGCGGGTGCCGTAACCCAGACCGAACGAGCTCTGGCGGTCGTAGGTGGCGAAGTCGTCGCGTTCCGTACGCACCGTCGCGGTCAGCTGGCGGTGTTCGCCCAGCTGCAGCGCGCTGCCGGCACTGCCGGTGTAGCGGTTGGCGGTGGTGTTGTTGCGGCGGGTGGTGGTGCCGTCGTCGTTGGTTTCGGTCACCTTGGAGCTGGAGCGCAGGCCGAACAGGTCCATGCTGTGCACCCAGTCACCGTCGGTGTAGCGCAGGCGCAGACGGCCGTTGAAGCTCTCGGTGCTGCTGTTGCCGCGTGCCGAGGCAAAGCCGAGCTCGCCGCCGCTGCCGCTCCACGGCGAGGACATCGCCGCCAGTTCGGAGGCATCCTGTGCGTATGCGAGCGGCGCACACAGCAGCAGGGGGATCAGCAGGGACACGCGCAGGGACATCGAGGCTTCTCCGGAACGGTTGACAGCCGGTGATGATACTGGAAGCGTGATGGCGGTCCGAATCGATCCAATGCGCGCTTCAGCGAACGTTGGCGCGGTCGCCTATTCAGGGCAGATCGACGCGCACCTCAGGGTCGTTGAAGCGCGAATAGCGCAGGCGCAGCTGGAAGCTGCGGCCATTGCTGCTGCCGCTGCGTACGATCTGGCGTGGCAGGCCCTGGGCATCCACCCAGTACTCCAGGCGTTCCCCGGGCTGGGTGCCGCGCAGCCGGTAGTGCCGGGTCTGCACCCCGTCCAGCGACTGGCTGCCGAGATCTTCGGCCTTCAGATCGGCGGGCAGGGCATCGGCGGGCAGCGGGTTGCGCCACTGCTCGAGCAGGCCGGGCGGGGTCGGCACCTGGCGGATCGCGCCGTCGGCCTGCAGGAACATGGTGTCGCCGATGATGGTCTGCGGCCCCGCCGGCGTCTCCACCCGGAAACGATCGGGCGCGACGAAGTCCATGCCGCTGCGTACCGGCTGCGGCGCGCCCAGCACCTCCAGTTCGGCGTGGAAGCTGCGCAGGGCCGCGAAACGCTGGCTGGCGCCCAGCACCGCCTGCGTCGGATCGGCGACGGGTACCGGGGGCTCGGCGCCGGCCGGCGCCGGCGCGCGATCACAGGCGGCCAGCAGCAGGCAGGCCAGCAGGGACAGGGCAGGCAACCGGCGCATCGGGCATTCCATGGGGGTGGGGCCGACCACGATAGCCCAAACGTCCCACACAAGACCCGCGACTCGGACATAATCGGGGGTATGGACCGATACGAACGCATCACCGCCCTGCATCGTCTGCTCAAGTCCGCGCGCTATCCGGTGACGGTGGCGACCCTGCAGGACAAGCTCGGTTGTTCCCGCGCCACCGTCTACCGCGACCTGGCCTTCCTGCGCGATGCGCTGATGGCACCGATCGAGGGCGACGGCGAGGCGGGCTTCCGCTACCAGGCTGACGAGAGCGACCGTTTCGAGCTGCCCGGCCTGTGGCTCAGCTCGGAGGAGCTGCATGCCCTGCTGGCCTCGCAGCACCTGCTGGCGCGGACCGGCGGTGGTGTGCTGTCGTCGGTGCTGGCACCGCTGCAGCAACGCATCGAGAGCCTGCTGGCGGCCCAGGCCGGCGTGTCCAGCTGGCCGGTCGACCGCGTGCGGGTGATTCCGCACCGTGGCCGCAAGTTTGACGAAGGCAGCTTCCGCAGCGTCGCATCGGCCGTGCTGGAGCGCCGCCAGCTGGCGTTCGAGTACCGTGCCCGTTCCACCGACGAGCCGACCAAGCGCACCGTCTCGCCGCAGCGCCTGACCCACTATCGCGACAACTGGTACCTGGATGCCTGGGACCATGACCGCGACGCCCTGCGCAGTTTCGCGGTCGACCGCATCCACAAGGCGCGGGTGGTCGACAGCACCGCGCGCGACGTCGCCGACAGCGAGCTGGACGAGCAGCTCGGCGCCAGCTACGGCATCTTCTCTGGCGCGCCGAAGGGCTGGGCGACCATCCTGTTCAGCGCCAAGGCCGCGCGCTGGGTGGCCGACGAGCACTGGCATTCCAAGCAGCAGGGCCGCTTCCTGGCCGACGGCCGCTATGAGCTGAAGGTGCCGTACAGCGTCTCGCGCGAGCTGCTGATGGATGTGCTGCATTACGGCTCGGATGCCGAGATCGTCGAGCCCATGATGCTGCGCGAGCAGGCCAAGGCGTTGCTTGAGCTGGCCCTGAGCAACTACGAAAACTCCTGACACTCCCCCGAGAATTCAATCCCCCATGAAAAAGACCCTGTTGCTGCCCCTGCTCGCCGCTGCGCTGGCCCTGACCGCCTGCGGCAAGTCCGGCGAGCCCTCGCAGAAGCTGGTGGTGGCCGCCACGGCCGTGCCGCATGCCGAGATCCTCGAGGTGGTCAAGCCGATCCTCAAGCAGGAAGGCGTGGACCTGGACGTGCGGGTGTTCAATGACTACGTGCAGCCCAACGACCAGCTGGTGCAGAAGCAGGTGGATGCGAACTACTTCCAGACCGAGCCCTACCTGGATGCCTACAACCGCGACCGCAAGACCGACCTGGTGAAGGTGATCGGCGTGCACATCGAGCCGTTCGGTGCGTACTCGCGCAAGGTCAAGTCGCTGGCCGAGCTGCGCGAAGGCGCCGACGTGGTGATCCCGAACGATCCGAGCAACAACAGCCGCGCGCTGATCCTGCTGCACAAGGCCGGCGTGATCGAGCTGAAGGACCCGACCAACGCACTGGCGACCCAGCGCGACATCATCGCCAATCCGAAGAACCTGAAGTTCCGCGAGCTCGACTCGGCGATGCTGCCGCGCGTGCTGGACCAGGTCGACCTGGCCCTGATCAATACCAACTACGCGCTGGACGCAGGCCTCAACCCGACCCAGGATGCGCTGGCGATCGAGAGCAAGGACTCGCCGTACGTGAATTTCCTGGTCGCGCGCCCGGACAACAAGGACGACGCCCGCGTGCAGAAGCTGGCCAAGGCCCTGACCAGCCCGCAGGTGAAGGCGTTCATCGAGACCAAGTACAAGGGCGCGGTGCTGCCGGCGTTCTGACGCCAGCGCCCATTCGCCTGTAGAGCCGAGCCTATGCTCGGCTCTGCTTTTTGCGGTATCCCGCCAGCGGCAGCCGAGCATGGCTCGGCTCTACAGTGTCACTCCACGTGCCGCAGCAGGGCAGGGCATTGCCATTTCAATCGACGTGGAAGGCGAGGGTGGCGGCCACCGCCTGCTGCCATCCCGCATACAGTTTCTCGCGCCGGGCCACCTCCATCCGTGGCTCGAAGCGCCGGTCCAGGCCCCATTGCGCGGCGATCTGTTCGCGGCTGTTCCAGAACCCCACTGCCAGGCCGGCCAGGTAGGCCGCACCCAGCGCGGTGGTCTCGGTCAGTCGCGGCCGCAGCAGCGGCACACCGAGAATGTCGGCCTGGAAACCGGCCAGGAAGTCGTTGCCGATCGCACCGCCATCAGCGCGCAGCTCGGTCAGCGCGATACCCGCATCGGACTGCATCGCATCGAGTACATCGCGGGTCTGATAGGCCATCGCTTCCAGCGCGGCGCGCACGAAGTGCGCCTTGCGGGTGCCACGGGTCAGGCCGAACATCGCACCGCGCACATCACTGCGCCAATAGGGCGCGCCGAGGCCGACGAACGCCGGCACCAGGTAGGCGCCGCCACTGTCGGGCACCTGCGCAGCCAGCGCCTGGCTGTCGCTGGCGCGTTCGATCATGCGTAGTCCATCGCGCAGCCACTGCACCACCGAGCCGGCGATGAAGATCGAACCCTCCAGCGCGTACTCCACGCGGCCGTCCAGGCCCCAGGCAATGGTGGTCAGCAGGCCGTTGCGCGACCGCACCGCCTGCGCGCCGGTGTGCATCAACATGAAGCAACCGGTGCCATAGGTGTTCTTGACCATGCCCGGCTGGAAACAAGCCTGGCCGAACAGCGCCGCCTGCTGGTCACCGGCGATGCCGGCGATGGGGATCGGATGGTCGAAGAAGAACTGCGGCCGGGTGTGTGCGTACACCGCGCTGGAGTCGCGCACCTGCGGCAGCATCGCGCGCGGAATGTCGAGCAGGGCCAGCAGGTCGTCATCCCAGTCCAGCGTGTGGATGTTGAACAGCAGCGTGCGTGCCGCATTGCTGTAGTCAGTCACATGTGCCTGGCCACCGCTGAGGTTCCACACCAGCCAGCTGTCGATGGTGCCGAACAGCAGCTCACCACGTTCGGCGCGCTGCTGCGCACCATCCACGTGGTCGAGGATCCAGCGCACCTTGGTCGCGGAGAAATAGGCGTCGATCAGCAGCCCGGTCCGCTCGCGGATCAGTGCTTCATGCCCGTCGGACTTCAGCCGCTCGCAGATGGCGTGGCTCTGCCGCGATTGCCAGACAATGGCGTTGTGGATCGGCTGGCCGGTGGCACGGTCCCAGACCACGGTGGTTTCGCGCTGGTTGGTGATGCCCAGCGCGGCGATATGGCGTGGGTCGATCTGCCCGCGGCTGAGCAGTTCGGTCAATGTGGCATAGACGCTGGTAAGGATCTCGCGGGGGTCATGCTCGACCCAGCCGGGCTGCGGGAAGATCTGCGCGAACTCGCGCTGCGCGCTGCCGACGATGTCGCCGGCGCGGTCGAACAGGATCGCGCGCGAACTGGTGGTGCCCTGGTCGATGGCCAGCACGTAGCGGGGCGTCATGCAGCGTCTCCAATGGCGATGGGGAAATCCTAATGCATCGATCGCGTCGCCCGCGGCTGCCCTGGTAGCTGCCAACCTGGGTTGGCACACGTGGCAACACGGGGGTCAGAGCCCTTTCCGTGGAAAAGGGATCCGACCCTCCATCCACGCCTGCAGCCGTGCCACCTGCGCAGCATCCAGGCGCAACCCCAGCTTGCTCCGGCGCCACAGGATATCGTCGGTGTCACACGCCCACTCGCGTTCGCGCAGGAAGTCCACTTCGCGTGCATGCAGGCCACCGCCGAAGTCCTCGCCCAGATCGTGCAGGCCGTGTACACCCTGCAGCAGTTCCGCGCTGCGACTGCCATAGGCCCCGGCCCAGCGTCGCGCGATACCTGCGGGCAACCACGGTGCCAGCGCCAGCAGGCGCGAGCACGCCTGTGCGGCGTCGCCCCAGTCGCTGCCCGGCAGCGGGTCTCCGCGCGCCGTCCAGGCCGGTCCCATCTGTGGCAGGGCAGGGCGCAGCAGGTCCAGTGCCTCCTCGGCCAGCACCCGGTAGGTAGTCAGCTTGCCGCCCAGTACATGCAGCGCCGGTGCCGGGTCCACCTGCACCTGCAGGCGGTAGTCGCGGCTCAGCTGCGCTGCGCGCGGATCCGGGTCGGCCAGCAATGGACGGACACCGGCGAACGCCCAGACCACCTCGTCCGGGGCGATGGGGTCACGCAGGTAGCGATTGGCCGCTTCGCACAGGTAGGTCACCTCGGAAGGCAGCACGCTGCAGCGCGCCGGGTCACCGCGATAGTCGGTATCGGTGGTGCCCACCAGCAGGTGGTCGTGGGCGAAAGGCAGCAGGAACACCACCCGTCCGTCGGGCTGCTGCAGCAGGCAGGCGCTGTCATCGGGCCAGGGCCTGCGCAGCACGATGTGGCTGCCCTGCACCAGGCGCAGCGCAGGGCCGCCGCTGCGCGCCTGCATCCGTTCCAGCAGGCCCCCGGCCCACGGGCCCGCCGCATTGACCACGGCGCGGGCATTCACGGGGTGCCGCTGGCCATCGGCGGATTCCAGAACGGCCCGCCACCGGCCCTGCACGGGGTGCAGGTCGATGCAGCGGCTGCGCACCTGCACCTGTGCGCCCCGCTGCGCGGCATCCAGGGCGTTGAGCAGTACCAGCCGCGCGTCATCGACCTGCGCATCGGCGTAGCTGAAGGCCTGCCGCAGCGCCGGGGAGAGCCACTGGCCGAGCGGATCGTGTTGCAGTTCCAGTGCGCGTGACGCGGGGAAGGCGGGGCTGCGCCGGCCCAGATGGTCGTACAGCCACAGCCCCGCGCGCAGCATCCAGCGTGGGCGCCGGTGCGGTTCCCACGGCAGGACGAAGCGCAGCGGATGGACCAGATGGGGCGCCTGCCGGCGCACCACCTCGCGTTCGCCCAGCGCCTTGCGCACCAGCCCGAACTCGCCCTGCTCCAGGTAGCGCAGGCCGCCGTGGATCAGCTTGCTGCTGGCGCTGGAGGTGTGCGCGGCCAGGTCATGCTGTTCGCACAGCAGCACGCGCAGGCCGCGGCCGCTGGCGTCACGGGCGATGCCGGCGCCATTGATGCCGCCACCGATCACCAGCAGGTCGACGTCGTCCATCGTGTCTCCGCGTCCTGTGTCTGTAGAGCCGAGCCGCGCCACCCTTGACCGTGGGCGCCATTGAACGTAACGCATCGCAATGCGCGCGGAGCCCGCCGCTCGACTCGGGATAGGGGGCTTGGCTCGACTCTACAAAAAAGCAGCCGAGCATGGGCTCGGCTCTACACGCGGAACGCGGGTGACGGAAACGACGACGGGCCCCGAAGGGCCCGTCGCGTTGCATCAGTGAAGCAGGTGCTGCCTGGATCAGAAGCGGGCGCCGATGCCGAAGCCGACGGTCCACGGATCCATCTTGGCTTCGCCGATCTTCTCGCCGCCGACCTTGATGTCCGGGCGGGCGCGCATGTAGCGGGCGTCAGCGCGGGCGAACCAGGTGGAGTTGATGTTCATGTCGACGCCGACGGTGCCGATCACGCCCTTGGCATCCTTGAAGCGGATGTCGGTGTCAGCACCGTTGCCCAGCTTCTCGTTGCTGAAGCTCGACTGGTAGTAGCCCACGCCCACGAACGGGCGGAACACGTTGTCGGCCTGGCCGAAGTGGTACTGGCCGCTCAGCGCGACCGGCTGCTGCTCGACCGAACCCAGGCGGGCGTTGTTCGGGCCCTTGAACTTGTTGTCGAACTTGTCGGCAGCGCCCCACAGCTCAACGGCCCAGTTGTCGTTGATGTAGTAGCTGAAGCTGACGGTCGGCGCCGGGCCACCGTCGGTCTTCTTCACGCCGGTGATCGGGTCGTTCTTCGGCTCCAGCAGCGAGATGCCGCCAACAACGGCAAAATGCTTGCCCGAAGCGGTATCGGTGGTGCTGCTGTCCTGGGCGAAAGCGGCCGGCGCGAAGGCGGCGGAGGTCAGCAGGGCGAGACTCAGGATACGGATGGAGCGCATGGGGGTATCTCCTAATGTTTCTTGTTTTGGGCCCCCGGTTGCGGGGCGAGCACACCGTAGTCGCCCCAACATGAATCGAATCCGACGCACGTTAAAAAATAGTTTTCCTTGTTCAGCGACGGGTGCGGAATGCCTTTATTCATGGCGTTTTCTGCTCTCGCCGACATTCATGCAGTTGGAGAAGATGTGAGCGCAGCAACGTTGTGCATTGGCCTGCCAGCGCAGGTGAACGTGGGATGCCGGGTGCTGCTGCTGGGCTCGATGCCAGGCGTGGCATCCCTGCAGGAGCAGCGCTACTACGCGCATCCTCGCAACCGCTTCTGGCCGCTGATGGCCGATATCTGCGGTTTCGACGCGGATCTGCCCTATGCGCAACGGCTGCAGGCGTTGAAGGCCGCAGGCATCGGCCTGTGGGATGTGATCGGGCGCTGCGAGCGGCGCGGCAGCCTGGATGCGGACATCGTGCGTGGCACGGAAGTGGCCAATGCACTGCCGGAACTGATCGCCACGTTGCCTGAGCTGACGCTGATCGGCTGCAATGGCGGCGCGTCATTGCAGGCATTCCAGCGCTGGGTGTTGCCGCGGCTGGAGGCCCCGCCGAAGGTGGTCGCGCTGCCGTCGACCAGCCCTGCCAATGCGGCGTGGTCGTTGCCGCGCCTGCGCCAGGCCTGGCAGCCGGTGGCCGACGCGCGGGCGACATGAAGCGGACATCGCCTGGACAATACGCTACCGACTGGTCGCGCACCCGACCCATGGGCAACAGCCTGTCCCGGCTGCGTGCGTACTGAAAACACCTGTAACGGTTGGCGCTGGACCCCGCTGGCCGCACAATAGACGTTTCCCTACACCAGATTGCCGGAGTTATCCCCATGGCCGAAATCAAGGAAGCACTTGTCCCCGATATCGGTGACTACAGCGATATCCCGGTAATCGAGGTGCTTGTCGCCGTCGGCGACACGGTCAAGAAGGACCAGGGCCTGGTGACGCTGGAAAGCGACAAGGCGACCATGGAAGTGCCGTCCTCGGTGGCGGGCGTGGTCAAGGAGCTCAAGGTCAAAGTGGGCGACAGCCTGTCCGAAGGCAAGGTCGTGGCCCTGATCGAAGTGGCCGAAGGCGAGGCCGAAGCCGCCAAGCCGGCCGCTGCCGCACCGGCACCGGCCAAGGCCGCTGCCCCGGCTGCCGCCACCCAGAGCGCGCCGGCCGCAGCTGCGCCGGCCGCTCCGGCTGCCAGCGGTGGTGCGGTTGAAGCCCTGGTGCCGGACATCGGCGACTACGCCGGCATTCCGGTCATCGAAGTGCTGGTCGCCGTGGGCGATACGGTCAAGAAGGACCAGGGCCTGGTCACGCTGGAAAGCGACAAGGCCACCATGGAAGTGCCGTCGTCTGTGGCCGGCGTGGTCAAGGAGATCAAGGTCAAGGTGGGCGACAATCTGTCGCAAGGCGACGTGGTTGCCATCATCGAAGCCGAGGGCGCTGCCGCGCCGGCGCCGACCAAGGCCGCTGCTGCTGCCGCTCCGGCTGCCGCAGAGACCGCCACCAAGGTCGAGCCGGTCGCTGTGCCGGCGCAGCCGGACAAGCTGGCGGCCCGCGAGATCGCCTCGGCCGGTACCCCGTCCAGCCCGCCGGTGCAGTTCAATGCCGATGGCGTGTTGCCGGCCAAGGTGCCGTACGCCACCCCGGCGGTGCGCGTGTTCGCCCGCGAGCTGGGCGTGGACCTGCTGCAGATCAACGGCACCGAGAAGGGTGGCCGCATCACCAAGGGTGACGTACAGAAGTTCGTCAAGGCCGCGCTCAGCGGTGGCGTGCCGGCCGCTGCCGGTGGCGCCGTCGCCGCTGGTGGTGGCCTGAACCTGCTGCCGTGGCCGAAGGTCGACTTCAGCAAGTTCGGCGAGACCGAAGTCCAGCCGCTGTCGCGCATCAAGAAGATCTCCGGTGCGAACCTGGCCCGCAACTGGGCCATGATCCCGCACGTCACCCAGTTCGAGCAGGCCGACATCACCGACCTGGAAGGCCTGCGCGTGGCGTTGAACAAGGAGAACGAGAAGGCCGGCATCAAGCTGACCATGCTCGCCTTCCTGATCAAGGCCAGCGCCGCAGCGCTGAAGAAGTTCCCGGAATTCAACGCCTCGCTCGATGCCAGCGGTGAAAACCTGACCCTGAAGAAGTACTTCCACATCGGTTTCGCCGCCGACACGCCGAACGGCCTGGTCGTGCCGGTCATCCGCGACGTGGACAAGAAGGGCGTGGTGCAGATCGCGCAGGAAACCGGCGAACTGGCCAAGAAGGCACGCGACGGCAAGCTGGGCCCGGCGGACATGAGCGGCGGCTGCTTCTCGATCAGCTCGTTGGGCGGCATCGGCGGCACCGCGTTCACCCCGATCGTCAACGCACCGGAAGTGGCCATCCTCGGCGTCTCCAAGTCGTCCATCCAGCCGGTCTGGAACGGCAAGGAATTCGCACCGAAGCTGATGCTGCCGCTGTCGCTGAGCTACGACCACCGCGTCATCGACGGCGCACTGGCCGCACGCTTCACCACGTACCTGTCGCAGGTACTGGCCGACATGCGCCGCGTGCTGCTGTAAGGCACCGCTTCGCCCCCACCGTGCGGCCGCAGCCCCTGGCGCGGCCGCGTGAACAGATGCAGTGACAGCCCGCCGGCGCCGCCGGGCGGGCACGAGGAAAACCCACCATGGCCACGATTGAAGTCAAGGTTCCCGACATCGGCGATTACAGCGATGTGCCGGTGATCGAAGTGTTGGTCGCCGTCGGCGACACGGTGAAGAAGGACCAGGGTCTGGTAACCCTGGAGTCGGACAAGGCCACCCTGGAAGTGCCGTCCTCGGCCGCTGGTGTGGTCAAGGAAATCAAGGTCAAGCTGGGCGATACCCTGTCCGAAGGCGCCGTGGTCGTGGTGCTGGACACTGAAGGCGCCGCCGAAGCCCCGGCCAAGGCCGCCGCGCCGGCTCCGGCCGCCCCGGCCAGCAAGCCGCCGGTGACCCCGTCGCACCGCGCCCCGGCCGAACCGGCTGCGCCGAAGCCGGCGCTGTCCAGCGGCAAGCCGGCCGACATCGAATGCGAGATGGTCGTGCTGGGCTCCGGCCCGGGCGGCTACACCGCGGCCTTCCGCGCCGCCGACGTCGGCCTGGATACGGTGCTGGTCGAACGTTACGCCAGCCTCGGCGGCGTCTGCCTCAATGTCGGCTGCATCCCGTCCAAGGCGCTGCTGCACGCCGCAGCGGTCATCGACGAGGTTGCCCACGCCGGTGATTTCGGCGTCGAGTTCGGCAAGCCGACCATCACCCTGGACAAGCTGCGCGCGTACAAGGAAAAGGTCGTCAACCAGCTGACCAAGGGCCTGGCCGGCATGGCCAAGCAGCGCAAGGTCCGCAACGTGCAGGGCGTCGGCAGGTTTGTTTCGGCCAACGAGCTGGAAATCACTGCGGCTGACGGCAGCACCCAGCTGCTGCGCTTCCAGAAGTGCATCATCGCCGCCGGTTCGCAGGCGGTGAAGCTGCCGAACTTCCCGTGGGACGACAAGCGCGTGATGGATTCCACCGATGCGCTGGAGCTGGCCGAAGTGCCGGGCTCGCTGCTGGTCGTCGGCGGCGGCATCATCGGCCTGGAAATGGCCACCGTGTACAGCGCGCTGGGCAGCAAGGTCACCGTGGTCGAGTTCATGGACCAGCTGATGCCGGGCGCCGACAAGGACCTGGTCAAGCCGCTGGCCGACCGCCTGAAGAAGCAGGGCATCGACGTGCACCTGAAGACCAAGGCCTCGGGCGTCACCGCCGATGCCAAGGGCATCACCGTGACCTTCGAAGCCGCCGAGGAAGGCCAGGCGCCTGCGCTGGCGCAGGGCACCTTCGACCGCGTGCTGGTGGCCGTGGGCCGCTCGCCGAACGGCAAGAAGATCGATGCCGAGAAGGCCGGCGTGCAGGTCACCGACCGCGGCTTCATCCCGGTCGATCGGCAGATGCGTACCAACGTGCCGCACATCTTTGCCATCGGCGACATCGTCGGCAACCCGATGCTGGCCCACAAGGCCACGCACGAGGGCAAGCTGGCCGCTGAAGTGGCAGCCGGCCACAAGAAGGAGTGGGTCGCCCGCGTGATTCCGTCGGTGGCCTACACCAACCCGGAAATCGCCTGGGTCGGCGTGACCGAGACCGAAGCCAAGGCCAAGGGCCTGAAGGTCGGCGTGGCCAAGTTCCCCTGGGCCGCCAGTGGCCGCGCGATCGGCATCGGTCGCACCGAGGGCTTCACCAAGCTGATCTTCGACGAAGAGACCCACCGCATCATCGGTGGCGCGATCGTCGGCGTGCATGCCGGCGACCTGCTGGCCGAGATCGGCCTGGCGATCGAGATGGGTGCGGAAGCGGAAGACATCGGCCACACCATCCATGCGCATCCGACGCTGAGCGAGTCGGTGGCGATGGCCTCGGAAATCTACGACGGCACGATCACCGATCTGTACATGCCGAAGAAGAAGTAAGGCGTCCGCGCCGTTCCGAACGAAAAGCCCTGGCATCTGCCGGGGCTTTTTTTCTTCGATCAGTGCTGCAGCAAAGGGTGGGGCCACTGCACGGGTGGCAGGCATTTCGACAAATGTCCCCCGTCGCCCGCCTGCGGCGGTCGCCTCCTCCTTTACTTTGTCGAAATGCCCGCCACCCGCGCAGCGGCTCGGCTTGCGGATAGTCGAGAGCCACAGCCTGGCCCGCCTGGATGCCTGACACGCGGGGGAAGAGGGGCTTGTGTGCGAAGTAAAGGAGGAGGTGACGGCCGTAGGCCGGCGCCGGGGGACATTCGCACGCAAGCCCCTCTTCCCCCAGCGCTCGACCACGCATGCGTCTACGGCAATTGCCACCCGCGCAGCGGCTCGGCTTGCGGATAGTCAAGAGCCACAGCCTGACCCGCCTGGATGCCTGACACGCGGGGGAAGAGGGGCTTGTGTGCGAAGTAAAGGAGGAGGTGACGGCCGTAGGCCGGCGCCGGGGGACATTCGCACGCAAGCCCCTCTTCCCCCAGCGCTCGACCAGCCTGCTTTTCTGCTCGACGATGCAAAGAAAAAACGCGGCCCCGATGTTCCGGAGGCCGCGCCAGGAGAGAAGATGCCGTGGAAGGGGCAGGGGATCAGAACACGAAGCTGATACCGGCCACCGGGCCCTTGAATTCCTGCTTCAGGCCGACCGTGCCGTCGCTGCCCTTCTTGTCCACGTCCAGCTTGAACCAGTCGTAGCCGGCGAACACACCGAAGTTCTTGGTGAAGCGGTAATCGACGATCGCATTGGCGCGGCTCAGGTCGCCCTTGTAGTCATCGAAACTGCCCCAGCGCGTGTTCAGGTACTGGCCCTGCAGCGTGATCATCCAGCGCTCGGACGGGGTGAAGGTCATGCGCGCACCCACCACCGGTGCCACGCCATCGGCCTTCTCGTTGAGGAACTGGCCTTCATACACCGTGCCCAGGTCCGCGTAGCCCTTGGTGCTGACCTTGGCGTACTCGCCACCGATCTGCAGGCCCAGGTCGAAGGTGTCGGTATCGACGACCGAGTAGTCATAGACCAGGCTGGCCACCTGGTACTTCAGCTCGCCCTTAACGAAGCTGCCGGCCGGCACGCTCTCACCGCCGAAGGAAATGCCCTGGTCAAGCGTCTCGCGACGGTCCTTGTCGTACTTGAAGTAGTTGAACAGCAGGCGCTGACGGTTGCTGATGCGGAACATGCCGTCGATGCGCGGCTCCCATTCCTTGCCACCCAGCTTGAAGTCCTGGTCCAGGGAGATGTCCTGGCCGGCCACGGTGGTGCTGCCACGCAGCGTGTTGTCCGAATCGATGTTCATCGCACCCAGACGGATGGCGAAGCGGTCGTCGCCTTCGGCGGCGTGGGCGGCATTGGCGAACGAGGCGCCGGCAGCGAGCAGGGAAAGGGCGAGCAGGGTGGGTACGGGGCGCATCGAAGAGTCCTTGCAGTGGTTCATCAGAATGAAGACCACTGTGCCGGACGCCGCCGTCCACCATCCGTGAACGTATGGTCCACGGAGTGTGCACGGTTCAGCCCTGTCGCGACGACGCAAAAAGATGGCCCCGGAGACGGGCTTCGGGGCCATCGTGGGACCTGCGGGGCGGAGCGTCGACGAGGTTGCTGCAGGCAGGTCGAAAGATCGGACCGGCGCATCCAGCGAAAGTTCCGCGCCTGCGACCAAAGTTCAATACTGCGGTGCAGCATCACGCGGACGTCATTGTCCCCCGGGTGGCACGCAAAAATGTAACCGTTACCGCAACTTGCGGCTTCCAGGGATGAACAGGCAGCGGTTGTCTCGCAAATTGTCCCATTGCTATAATTTGGCGGCTCGATGAGGCCCCCCTGCTGTAGCCGCCTCAGCCCTCCACTTGCAACCACGCGGGACGTCCTGTGCTGAACTCCGTTGATGCGGGTCGGCGACTGATGCTGCGCGCCGCGGTCTACCCGCTGGCCGCGGTGGCTGTCCTGGCCCTGGCCTTCCTGCTGGTAGGTCCGAAGTATGCCCTCGGCGCGCTGGCGTCCGGTGTGGCCATTTCGGCCGGCGGCTGGGTTGCGGCACGGATGGCTCTGGGCGGTGGTGCGGTGGCCGCAGGATCGGCGATGGCTCGCCTGATCATTGCGATCGTGGCCAAGTGGGTCGTGGTTTTCGGCGTCCTGCTGGTGGGGTTCCTGGTCTTCAAGCTGCCTGCATTGGCGCTGTTGGCCGGTATCGCCGTCGGCTTGATGTTCCAGGTCCTGGCCATGGCCAGGCGTTGACAGAATTCAATTAACTGAAGGTTCCGGACACATGGCGGGCGAGGCTCTAACCCCTACCAGCTACATCCAGCATCACCTGCACAACCTGACCGCACCGGTCGGCAAGGGTGAGGGTATGTTCTGGCATATCCACGTCGATACCTTCCTCACCGCCGTCCTGATGGGCCTGGTGATCGTTGTCGCGTTCTGGCTGGGGACCCGCAAGGCCACCGCCGGCGTGCCGGGCAAGTGGCAGGCCTTCGTCGAGATCTGCCTGGAGTTCGTCGACCGCCAGGCCAAGGACACCTACCACGGCAAGAGCAAGCTGGTCACGCCGATCGCCATCACGATCTTCTTCTGGATCCTGTTGATGAATCTGCTGAAGATGATCCCGGCCGATTTCATCGCCAAGCCGCTGGAATGGGTGGGCGTGCACTACTGGAAGCCGGTGCCGACCGCTGACGTCAATGCCACCCTCGGCATGGCCATCAGCGTGTTCTTCCTGATGCTGTTCTTCGCGCTCAAGTCCAAGGGCCTGGTCGGCTTCGTCAAGGAATTCCTGACGGCGCCGTTCGGCAAGTGGATGATGCCGTTCAACCTGATCCTCAACATCGTCGAGTGGCTGAGCAAGCCGATCTCGCTGGCGATGCGACTGTTCGGCAACATGTTCGGCGGCGAAATCGTGTTCCTGCTGATCTGGGTGCTGGGTGGTGCCGGTTTCTTCGGTGCCATCGCGGGTGGTGTGTTCGGCCTCGGCTGGATGCTGTTCCACCTGCTGGTGATCCCGCTGCAGGCCTTCATCTTCATGATGCTGTCGATCGTGTACCTGAGCCTGTCGGAAGACGCTCACTGAGTTTCAAGCTTCAACGCGTTTCAACCTTCATCCGTTTCATCACCCTTAGCAACTTAAGTTCCTGGAGATAACCATGTACTTCGCCGTCCTGACCAACTTCGCGCAGATTCAGAGCTCCACCGCCCTTGCCGTCGGCATCATGATCGGCCTGGCCGCGCTGGGCGCCGGTCTGGGTCTGGCCATCATGGCTGGTAAGTTCCTGGAGTCGGCCGCGCGCCAGCCGGAACTGATTCCGGTCCTGCAGGTCCGCATGTTCATCACCGCCGGCCTGATCGACGCCGCGTTCATCATCTCGGTCGCCGTTGGCCTGCTGCTGGCCTTCGCCAACCCGCTGTCGGCTGCCTTTGCTGGCGCCGTCACCAAGGCTCTGGCCGGCTGATACAGCGGTTTGAGACGACCGGGTGCTGATGCACCCGGTTTCGGATGAAGGCCGGATGTGCCGCTTCGGCGGCACGTCCACCCCGAAACCAGCGATCGAGCTAACCATGAATATCAATTTCACCCTTCTTGCGCAGGCGCTGGCCTTCGCTGGTCTGATCTGGATCATCGCGACCAAGATCTGGCCGCCGCTGATGAACGCGATCGAAGAGCGCCAGCAGAAGATTGCTGAAGGCCTCGCTGCTGCCGACCGCAGCCAGAAAGATCTGGCCCAGGCGCAGGAGAAGGTCAACGAAGCGCTGAAGGAAGCCCGCACCAAGGCCAACGAGATCATCGATCAGGCCCACGCGCGTGCCAACCAGATCGTTGATGCAGCCCGTAACGAAGCGATCACCGAAGCCACCCGTCAGAAGGAACTGGCCCAGGCTGAAATCGACGCCGCCGCCAACCGTGCCCGTGAAGATCTGCGCAAGCAGGTGTCCGCGCTGGCCGTGACCGGTGCCGAAAAGCTGCTCAAGCGCGAAATCGACGCCAACGCCCACAAGGCGCTGCTCGACGAGCTGGCCTCGGAGATCTAAGGATGAGCCAGGCCCTCACGCTTGCCCGCCCGTACGCCCGCGCCGCGTTCGCGACCGCGCGCGACGAAGGTGCGTTCGCGCCGTGGTCGGACGCCCTGGCGTTCTCCGCCCACGTCGCCGCCGACCCGCGCGTGGCGGCCCTGCTCGCCAACCCGGAGCTGGGTCGTGACGACGCCGTCGCCCTGCTGGCGCCGGTGTCGCACGGCGAGACCTACTCGCGCTTCCTGGCCATCCTGGCCGAATCGCATCGTCTGCCGCTGCTGCCGGAAATCTCCGGCATGTTCGACGCCCTGCGCGCCGAAGCCGAGCACGTGGTCAAGGCCACGGTGACCTCGGCTTCCGAGCTGTCGGCCGGCGAGCTGGACGCGATCAAGGCTGCGCTGCGCAAGCGCTTCAACCGCGAGGTCGACGTGACCACCGCGGTCGATGCTTCGCTGATCGGCGGCGCCGTGATCGACGCCGGCGACGTGGTCATCGATGGTTCGCTGAAGGGCAAGCTGGCCCGTCTGCAGACCGCGCTCGCTAACTGAATTCATTTAACGTCCGGCCCCGCTGCCGGCACTAGGACTTGACGATGGCAACCACGCTCAACCCCTCCGAAATCAGCGAACTGATCAAGAACCGCATCGAGAAGGTCAAGCTGGCCGCGGAATCGCGCAACGAAGGCACCGTGACCAGCGTGTCCGACGGCATCGTGCGCATCTTCGGTCTGGCCGACGTGATGCAGGGCGAAATGATCGAACTGCCGAACAACACCTTCGCCCTGGCCCTGAACCTGGAGCGCGACTCGGTCGGCGCCGTGGTCCTGGGTGACTACGAGCACCTGCGCGAAGGCGACGTCGCCAAGACCACCGGCCGCATCCTGGAAGTGCCGGTCGGCCCGGAACTGCTGGGCCGCGTCGTGAACGCGCTGGGCGAGCCGATCGACGGCAAGGGCCCGCTGGGCACCGACCTGACCGCTCCGGTGGAACGCGTTGCGCCGGGCGTGATCTGGCGCAAGTCGGTCGACCAGCCGGTGCAGACCGGTTACAAGTCGGTCGACTCGATGATCCCGATCGGCCGTGGCCAGCGCGAGCTGATCATCGGTGACCGCCAGACCGGCAAGACCGCCATGGCGATCGATGCGGTGATCAACCAGAAGGGCACCGGCATCAAGTGCGTGTACGTTGCGATCGGCCAGAAGGCGTCGACCATCGCCAACATCGTGCGCAAGCTGGAAGAGAACGGCGCGCTGGCCCACACCATCGTGGTGGCCGCGACCGCTTCCGAATCGGCTGCCATGCAGTACATCAGCGCCTACTCGGGCTGCACCATGGGTGAGTACTTCATGGACCGCGGCGAAGACGCGCTGATCGTGTACGACGATCTGTCCAAGCAGGCCGTTGCCTACCGCCAGATCTCGCTGCTGCTGAAGCGTCCGCCGGGCCGTGAAGCCTACCCGGGTGACGTGTTCTACCTGCACTCCCGTCTGCTCGAGCGCGCTGCCCGCGTGTCCGAGGAATACGTCGAGAAGTTCACCGAAGGCAAGGTCACCGGCAAGACCGGTTCGCTGACCGCGCTGCCGATCATCGAGACCCAGGCCGGCGACGTGTCCGCCTTCGTTCCGACCAACGTGATCTCGATCACCGACGGCCAGATCTTCCTGGAAACCGACCTGTTCAACGCCGGCATCCGCCCGGCCGTGAACGCCGGTATCTCGGTGTCGCGCGTCGGTGGCTCGGCCCAGACCAAGATCATCAAGAAGCTGTCGGGCGGCATCCGCATCTCGCTGGCCCAGTACCGTGAGCTGGCTGCGTTCGCGCAGTTCGCCTCGGACCTGGACGAAGCGACCCGCAAGCAGCTGGAGCGTGGCCAGCGCGTCACCGAGCTGATGAAGCAGAAGCAGTACGCGCCGATGTCGATCGCCAACCAGGCGCTGTCGATCTACGCCGTCAACGAGGGTTACCTCGACGACGTGCCGGTCAACAAGCTGCTGGCGTTCGAAGAAGGCCTGCACGCCCACTTCGCCAACACCCAGGGCGAGCTGATCAGCAAGGTCAACGCCACCGGCGGTTGGGACAACGACATCGAAGGTGCCTTCAAGAAGGGCATCGCCGAGTTCAAGACCACCGGCAGCTGGTAATCGCGGTCCTGTAGAGCGGAGCCGCTGGCTCCGCTGGACCAGATGACAAACGGTTGAACAACGCGGGGCATCAGCCCCGCGCCACGGGAAACAAGAGATGGCAAGCGGACGCGAAATCAAAACCAAGATCAAGAGCGTGCAGAACACCCGCAAGGTGACGCGCGCCCTGGAAATGGTCTCGGCCTCCAAGATCCGCAAGGCGCAGGATCGGATGAAGACCTCGCGTCCGTACGCGCAGGCGATGAAGCAGGTGATCGGTCATCTGGCCCAGGCCAGCACCGACTACCAGCATCCGTTCCTGGTCGAGCGCGAGCAGGTCAAGCGGGTCGGTTTCATCGTGATCTCCTCCGATCGCGGCCTGGCCGGCGGCCTGAACAACAACCTGTTCCGCAAGATGCTGGGCGAAGCCAAGGCATGGCAGGACAAGGGTGCCGAAGTGGACCTGGTGACCATCGGCCAGAAGGCTTCGACCTTCTTCCGCCGCGTGAAGGTCAACATGGTCGGCAGCGTGACCCACATCGGCGACGTGCCGAAGCTGGAATCGCTGATCGGTGTGATCAAGGTCATGCTCGACGCCTTCACCGAAGGCAGGATCGACCGCGTGTACCTGGTCTACAACCGCTTCGTGAACACCATGGTGCAGAAGGCCAGCTTCGATCAGCTGCTGCCGCTGCCGCCGGCTGAGAAGCAGGTCGCTCACCACGACTGGGACTACCTGTACGAACCCGATGCCGCGACCGTGCTCGAGCACGTGATGACGCGTTACATCGAGTCGCTGGTGTACCAGGCACTGCTGGAAAACGTCGCCTCCGAGCATGCGGCACGCATGGTTGCGATGAAGGCGGCGAGCGACAACGCCAACAAGCTGATCGGCACCCTGCAGCTCGTCTACAACAAGGCGCGCCAGGCAGCGATCACCCAGGAAATCTCCGAAATCGTCGGCGGCGCGGCAGCAGTCTGACCGCGTTCGTTCAAAGCACACATTAGAGGATGCAGCAATGAGTCAGGGCAAGATCGTTCAGATCATCGGCGCGGTCGTCGACGTCGAATTCCCGCGTGAATCGGTGCCGAAGGTGTACGACGCACTGAAGGTGGAAAACACCGAGATCACCCTCGAAGTCCAGCAGCAGCTGGGCGACGGCGTGGTGCGTACCATCGCCCTCGGTTCCACCGACGGCCTGAAGCGCAACCTGGTTGCCGTCAACACCGGCCGTGGCATCTCGGTGCCGGTCGGCGCCGGCACCCTGGGCCGCATCATGGACGTGCTTGGCCGTCCGATCGACGAAGCCGGCCCGGTCGCTGCCAGCGACAACTGGGAAATCCACCGCGCTGCGCCGTCGTATGAAGACCAGTCCCCGGCCACCGAGCTGCTGGAAACCGGCATCAAGGTCATCGACCTGATGTGCCCGTTCGCCAAGGGCGGCAAGGTCGGCCTGTTCGGCGGCGCCGGCGTCGGCAAGACCGTCAACATGATGGAACTGATCAACAACATCGCCAAGGCGCACAGCGGTCTGTCCGTGTTCGCCGGCGTGGGTGAGCGTACCCGTGAGGGCAACGACTTCTACCACGAAATGAAGGACTCCAACGTCCTGGACAAGGTGGCGATGGTGTACGGCCAGATGAACGAGCCGCCGGGCAACCGTCTGCGCGTCGCCCTGACCGGCCTGACCATGGCCGAGTACTTCCGCGACGAGAAGGACGAAAACGGCAAGGGTAAGGACGTCCTGCTGTTCGTCGACAACATCTACCGTTACACCCTGGCCGGTACCGAAGTGTCGGCACTGCTGGGCCGCATGCCGTCCGCCGTGGGTTACCAGCCGACCCTGGCCGAGGAAATGGGCGTCCTGCAGGAGCGCATCACCTCGACCAAGAACGGTTCGATCACCTCGATCCAGGCCGTCTACGTTCCCGCGGACGACCTGACCGACCCGTCGCCGGCGACCACCTTCGCCCACCTGGACTCGACCGTGACCCTGTCGCGTTCGATCGCCTCGCTGGGTATCTACCCGGCCGTCGACCCGCTGGACTCCACCAGCCGCCAGATGGATCCGCTGGTCATCGGCCACGAGCACTACGACACCGCCCAGCGCGTCCAGCAGACCCTGCAGAAGTACAAGGAACTGAAGGACATCATCGCCATCCTGGGCATGGACGAACTGTCCGAAGAAGACAAGCAGGCCGTGTCGCGCGCCCGCAAGATCGAGCGCTTCTTCAGCCAGCCGTTCCACGTGGCCGAAGTGTTCACCGGTTCGCCGGGCAAGTACGTGCCGCTGAAGGACACCATCCGTGGCTTCAAGGCCATCGTCGATGGCGAGTACGACCACCTGCCGGAGCAGGCGTTCTACATGGTCGGCGGCATCGAAGAAGCGGTCGAGAAGGCCAAGAAGATGGCCGAGAAGGCCTGATCCGGGACGGGCGGGAGCGATCCTGCCTGACCTGACGCCGGCGCCGGGCAACCGCCCGCGCCGGTGGACCCCCACGGCGGCATTGCGCCGCCGCGAACAGCGAAGAGATTTGCATGAGCACGATCCGTTGCGACATCGTCAGCGCCGAGCAGGAAATCTTCCGTGGCGAAGCGACCCTGGTCGTGGCCACCGGTGAGCTGGGCGAACTGGGCATCGCGCCCAAGCACGCGCCGCTGATCACCCGCCTGAAGCCGGGCAAGGTGGTGGTGACCACGCCGAACGGCGAGCAGCTGGATTTCGCCATTTCCGGCGGCATCCTGGAAGTGCAGCCGCAGGTGGTGACCGTGCTGGCCGACACCGCGATCCGCGCGCAGGACATCGACGAAGCCTCGGTCCGCAAGGCCAAGGAAGAAGCCGAGCGCATCCTGGCCAACCGCGGCGAAGCGATGGAAGTGGCTGAAGCCCAGCAGAAGCTGGCCGAAGCCGTCGTCCAGCTGCAGGCGCTGGAGCGCCTGCGCAAGAATCTCAAGCACTGAGGTTCGCGCGTCATCAAGCACAAGCGCCGGCTAGCTGCCGGCGTTTTTGTTTGTTCGCCACAGGAGCAGGGAATGCAGCACCACTCGACAGCGATTGAAGGCGGCAGCTGGCAGCGGCCGTGGCGCACACCGGCAGGCGTGTTCCTGATTGCGTGGATCGTTCTGTGCCTGCCATGGCTCAGTGGCATCAAGACCATTCCCTTTGATGCCGTGCAGCAGTTCTTCCCGGCGGTCAGTTTCAGTGCCGAGCAGTTGCGTCACCTGCAGGCCCCCTGGTGGAATCCGTATCTCTACGGTGGCTACCCGCAGGTGGCCGATCCGCAGATGATGACGCTGCAGCCGACGATGCTGCTGCCGATGCTGCTGGCGCCGGGCTCCCTGCATCTGTTCACGGTGGTGGTGCTGCTGCATGTGCTGGCAGGCGGCCTGGGTGCACTGCGGTTGAGCCGCGTGCAGGGCATGCCGCCGCCGGCGCAGCTGCTGTTCGCGCTCACGCTGATGTTTGGTGGCGTGGCCGCGTCGCGCCTGCAGCACACGCCGATGATCATCAGCTACTGCCTGCTGCCCTGGCTGTGGCTGGGCCTGGAGCAGGTCCGCCGGCGGGGACGGATGCGCGACATCCTGCTGGCCGGTGTGGCCGGCGGGATGTGTGCGCTTCAACTGACCCAGGTCACCTATTTCATCATCCTCGCGTGCGTGATCTACGCCGTGGCTGCTGTCGTGCTGGCACAGGGGCAGCGCATGCGCCTGCTGTGGCAGCTGGGCGTGGTGGCCATTCTCGCCGGTGGTGTCAGTGCGCCGCAGTGGCTGTCCACGCTGGCCTGGCTGGACCAGACCAATCGCAATGGCCTGACGCTGGAAGCCGCGCTGCCGGGTGCCATCCACTGGCAGACACTGGTGACACTGCTGTCGGGCAACGTGTTCTCGCAGGGGCGCGGCGACAGCTGGGCCTTCGGTGATATCAGCGCCGATTACCTCTATGTGGGGGCAGTGCCGCTGGCGCTGTGGCTGCTCTGGGGCGGTGAGGTGCTGCGGCGCAAGCCGGCGGCGACGCGCGTCGCGCTGTGTGCGCTGACGCTGGCGATCATGGTCGCGGTGGGTGGCGCCACGCCGCTGTTCCCCTGGTTGTTCGGCTGGCTTCCGGGGCTGGACCTGTTCCGGCGCCCGTCCGATGCGCTGTTCCTTACCGTGCCTGCGGCGGCGTGGCTGGGTGCCAGTGCCCTGCAGGTTGCCCTGCAGCGGCAGCCATTGCGATTGCATCGGGTGTCCGTGGCGGTCGTCGCAGTGCTGGGCGCGTGCGCTGCGTGGCTGGCGATCGATCATGGTCATCCGCTCGCTTTCGCCTGGCTTGCGGTCAGCGCCGCGCTGGGCGTAGCCGCGGTGTGGGTGCTGCGCCGCCACCAGTCACCTGCGCGCTGGGTGCTGGCGCTGGTGCTGTTGGACCTGCTGCTGTTCAACGTCGGCACCAGGTTCAACGCGGGCAGCGGCACAAAGTCGGTGCTCACCGCCGATCGTGCGGGTCCTGCGCAGCGCGCCTATGCGCTGCTGGCGGCAGAGCGGCATATCGGCATACCCGAGCGCGCGGTGGTCTTCGGCATCGGCGGACTCACCAACGGCGCGGCGGTGCATGCCATTGCGCTGGCAAACGGCTACAACCCGCTGCTGGCAAGCGACTATCTGCAGATGACCGGGATGCCGGGCGAGCCGGTGGATACCTTCCAGCAGAAGGTCCCCACTGCCTGGATGCCAGACACCGCTGCTCCCCTGTACGACCTGCTGGGCGTGCGTTGGCTGCTGGCCCAGGAGCCGTTCCCGGGCTCCAGCGCGCAGGGCGACCAGGTGGAACTTGCGCGGCGTGACAGCGTGCTGCCACGGGTGCTGAATCCGCGGCAGGTGCGCCGCCATGAGGAGCGTCTACCGCCTGCGCCGCTGTTCAACCAGACCGATTTCAACCGGCAGCTATGGCTGCCGGCAGCCGCCAGCAGCCACTGTGCCGAACAGGATGCCGGCGAGGCCACGGTACAGGTGCTGCGCTACCAGCCGGGACGCATCGAGCTGACGGTGGTGGCCGACCATGCAGCATGGGTGGTGATCAACGAAACCACCGGTCGTGGCTGGCAGGCGCAGCTCGAGGATGGCCAGGTACTGCCGCTGCTGCGCGGCAATGGCCTCTTCCATGCGTTGTGCGTGCCGGCCGGGCAGCACCAGGTGCGGTTGCGCTACAGCGCGCTGCAGCTGTGGCGTGAGGGACTGGGAGCGCGCCTGCGCCTGCGCCGTGACGGTGATCGCTGACCGCTGACCGCGATCAGCGGTACACCACGTAGCGCATCAACAGGAACGACACGCACGCCAGCCCGCCTTCCACCAGTGGCTTGGCCAGCCAGGTGTACTGCAGGCCCAGCGCGTGGTCGACCAGGCTCACCAGCAACGTGCTTGCCGCAGTCAGCAGCAGCCACAGCCCGAAGAAGCGTGCAAAGCGCTTCCAGCCCAGCTTGTGGGTGCCGGCCTCGGCAAAGGTGTAGCGGCCGTTGAGCCAGAAGCCCAGCAGCATGCCGGCCAGGCGCCCGGCGACGTTGGCCGGTGCGACCGGCATGCCAAGCGCGGTGGCGACCACGAACACCAGCCAATCGACCAGCAGCTGCACGAGCCCGATCACGAGGTAGGCGCTTCCCTGGCGGACAAGGCTCATCGGCATGGTGAAGGAGGAGGGATGCCCATGTTAACGGCGTACGCTCTAGAATCGTCGGCAACGAACCACGGACTGCCGTTCCCATGACCCAAGCCCTGCACGTCATCATCCTCGCCGCCGGCGCCGGCAAGCGCATGAGGTCGGTGCTGCCGAAGGTGCTGCAGCCGATCGCCGGCCAACCGATGCTGGCGCACGTGATCGATGCGGCCCGCGAACTGCAACCGGCGGCCATCCATGTGGTCTACGGCCATGGCGGTGAGGCGGTGCGGCAACAGTTCGCCGACCAGCCCGACCTGCAGTGGGCTGAACAGGCGCAGCAGCTGGGTACGGGCCACGCGGTGGCGCAGGCGATGCCGCAGGTGCCGGATGCCGTGCAGGTGCTGGTGCTGTACGGCGATGTACCGCTGATCCGCGCGCAGACCCTGCGCGATCTGCTGGCGCAGCCGGGGCGGTTGGCGGTGCTGGTCGCCGAGGTTGATGACCCGACCGGTTACGGCCGCGTGCTGCGCGATGCCGAAGGCAAGGTGGGAGCGATCGTCGAGCAGAAGGACGCGACCGACGACCAGCTGCGCGTGCGCACGATCAACACCGGCATCATCGCCGCGGAGTCGACCGCGCTGCGCCGCTGGCTGTCGCAGCTGTCCAACCGCAATGCGCAGGGCGAGTACTACCTGACCGACGTGTTCGCATTTGCCGCGCATGAGTACACCCCGGCCGAAATGGCGCTGGTGGCCGACGCGCAGGAAGCCGAGGGGGCAAACGATCCCTGGCAGCTGTCGCAGCTGGAGCGTGCCTGGCAGCATCGCGCCGTGCGTGCGCTGTGCGCACAGGGTGCACGCGTGCGCGACCCGGCACGACTCGACATCCGTGGCACCGTCACCGTGGGCAGTGACGTGCTGATCGATGTCGATGTCGTTCTCGAAGGCAACATCGTGCTCGGCGACGGCGTTACCATCGGTCCGTTCAACCGCCTGAAGGACGTTACTCTCGGCCCCGGTACCGAAGTACGCGCGCACTGTGATCTGGAGGGTGTGGTCACCGAAGGCGCGGCGCTGGTCGGTCCGTTCGCGCGCCTCCGCCCAGGTACCGTGCTGGCCGATGGCGTGCACGTCGGCAACTTCGTCGAAACCAAGAAGGTCACCCTCGGCGTCGGCAGCAAGGCCAACCACCTCACCTATCTGGGTGATGCGGTGATCGGCAGCAAGGTGAACATCGGTGCCGGCACCATCACCTGCAACTACGACGGCGTGAACAAGTCGACCACCACCATCGGCGACAACGCGTTCATCGGTTCCAACAGTTCGCTGGTGGCGCCGCTGACGATCGGCGAGGGCGCGACCATCGCTGCCGGTTCGGTCATCACCCGCACCGCCCCGGACGGCAAGCTGACACTGGCCCGCGCACGACAGGAAACCATCGATGGCTGGAAGCGCCCGGTCAAGAAGTCCTGAGCCACGTATTCCGCATGCCGACGAGCTCGGCGTGCTGCCGGCAATTGAACAGCGTGCCGGCGAACTGCTGAAGGATCACGAAGCCCATCCAGTATTTGCCGGCCACGGCCTGGATCTGCCGACGCTGCAGGACGGCCTTCAGCGGGGCCAGCTGTGGGTTGTGGATGGCCCCGGCGGCGACATTGCCGGCTACCTGCTGGGCGGCGAGCTGTGTGGCGAGTTCCATGTCCTGCAGATGGATGTGGACCCCGCGCACGCGCGTCGTGGCCATGGCCGTGCATTGCTGCGGCACGCCTTGGCGCAGGCCAGGGCCACCGGCTTTGCTGCAGCGGTGCTGACCACCTTGAGCGATGTGCCATGGAATGCAGCCTTCTATGCCAGCGAAGGGTTCGACGTAGTGCCTGAGGCTGAGTGGAACGACGGCCTGCGCGCCGTCATGGCCGAAGAGGCTGCGCTCGGGTTTCCGATGCACCTGCGGGTGGCGATGCGGCGGGCCTGGTAGGTGCCGGCCCTGGTCGGCACATCCGCGCATGGCGTGGATCTACCCGATCGGCCCGCTCAACCCACCGGCAACAGGATCGACACGCACAACCCGCCATCGCCGCGGTTCTGCAGCGACACGCGGCCACCGTGCGCTTCCACGATCTCGCGCGTCAGTGCCAACCCCAGGCCGGTGCCGTTGCGCTTGGTCGAATAGAACGGCATCAAGGCGTTCTGCAGCACCTGCTCGTTCATGCCCTTGCCGCGATCCAGTACGTCCAGGCGCAGCCATTGCGGCAGCCGCGTGAGTTGCACCTGTACGTCATCGTTGGGCGGATCGGCCTCGGCGCAGGCTTCATGCGCGTTCTTCAGAAGATTCAGCAATGCCTGCCCGAACTGCGCGATGTCGATGCGGCTGCTGAGGTCCTCGTCCGGCTCGCGTTCCATGGTGAACGGGATCTGCTGGCGCAGGCTGGACAGGAACGGCGCCCAGTGCACGGTCTGCAGTTGCGGCTGCGGCAGCTTTGCGAAGCGTGCATAGCCACGGATGAAGCCTTCCAGGTGGCGTGCGCGGTCCTCGATGGTGGTGAAGATCTCCGGCAACCGGTCGAAGCGTTCGCGCTGCACCAGCACGCCACCGGAGTGGGCCAGCGAGGCGATCGGTGCCAGTGAGTTGTTGAGCTCGTGGCTGATCACCCGGATCACCTTCTTCCACGTCTGCACTTCCTGGCGGCGCAGTTCGGCGGTGAGCAGGCGTACCAGCAGCAGGTCGTGCGGACGGCCGTTGAGCTGGAAGGCGCGGCGCGACAGGTGGTAGACCTGTTCGTCATCCTCGTCGCCGTCCTCGCCCTCGGCATGCACCGCGAACAGGCTGTCGCCGCCACGGGCGATGGCATCGCGCAGCTCCACCGGCACCTGTTCCAGCACCTCTTCCAGACGCTGGCCTTCCAGCTTCCAGCCGCCATGCAGCAGCTTGCGCGCAGCCAGGTTGGAGAACACCACGCGGGCGATGCCATCGCCGCCGGAGGCAATCAGCAGCATGGCCACCGGCGTGTTCTGCACCATGGTGTCCAGCAGCAGTTCGCGCTGCACCAGGCCCTGCCGCTGTTCGCGCAGCACATCGCCCAGCTCGCGGTGCGCCTGCACCAGGTCGCCCAGTTCGTCGTTGCCCGGCCAGTACACGCCGAAGTTGTACTCGCCGTCGCGGTAGCTGCTGGTGGTGCCGGACAGTGCGCGCATCAGCGAGCGCACCGGTGCGGTGGCGCGGCGCAGGGTCCACCACATCAACGCCAGCAGGATCACGGCCGACGCCGTGGTCACCACCCAGCCATGGTTCATCCAGTACGCCAGCAGCCACGGCAGCGCAGCGGCCAGCGCCAGCACCGGCAGCAGGCGCAGGAACAGGCGGAAGGTGAACGAGCGCCGTTTCATTCGCGTGGGATGCCGTGGCGGTCCATGCGCCGGTACAGGGCCTGGCGGCTCAGGCCGAGTTCGGCAGCCGCCTGGGCGATGACGCCGTGGTTGCGTGCCAGCACGTCCTCGATGCGCTCGCGGTCGGGATCGTTGCCAGCGCTCGGTGCGGGGCGTGGCGCCGGTGCGGTGCGCGGCAGGTTCAGGTCGGCCACCTCGATGCGGTTGCCGGTCGCCAGCAGTTCGGCACGCTGGATCACGTTGCGCAGTTCGCGCACGTTGCCCGGCCACGGGTGCCGTTGCAGGGCGGCACTGGCGGCACTGGACAGCGGCTTGCCGGCCGTCAGGAAACGCTCGGCCAGTGGAACGATGTCGCCCGCGCGCTCGGCCAACGGCGGTAGTACCAGTTCCACTGTATTGAGGCGGTAATAGAGATCTTCGCGGAACGTGCCGTCGCGGATCATCGCCGGCAGGTCGGCATTGGTCGCGCTGACCACGCGGACTTTGACCTGGCGTTCGCGATTGGAACCCAGGCGCTCGAAGCGGCCGGTTTCCAGCACGCGCAACAGCTTCATCTGCCCGCCCAGCGACAGGTTGCCGATCTCATCCAGGAACAGCGTGCCTCCGTCGGCGGCTTCGAACTTGCCCTCGCGTGCCTTGTTGGCGCCGGTGTAGGCGCCGGCCTCGGCACCGAACAGTTCGGCCTCGATCAGCTCCGACGGCAACGCGCCGCAGTTGACCGTGATGAACGGGCCCTTGGCCACCAGTGAATTGGCCTGGATGATCTGCGCGATCTTCTCCTTGCCGGCACCATTGGGACCGGTGATCAACACCGGCAGCTCGGAGCGCGCGACCTGGCAGGCCAGGGCGATGACGCGCTCGCTGGCCGGATCGGCGAAGACCGCACCGCACAGGTCGTACTTTTCTTCCAGCGCATTGCGCTGGCGCAGCTCACGGCTGCGGCGGCGGTCCAGTTCGCGCCGCGCCTCGGACAGCTCCAGCAGGTTGTTGACCGTGGTCAGCAGCTTGCGGTCGTCCCAGGGCTTGGCCAGGTAGTCGGCGGCGCCGGCCTTGACCAGGTCCACCGCGCTGCTCAGGTGGGTCCAGGCCGTCAGCAGGATCACCGGCAGGTCCGGGTGGCGTGCGCGGATCTGTGCGAACAGCGCTTCGCCCTCCTCGCCGGAGGTGGTGTCCTCGCTGAAGTTCATGTCCTGGATCACCAGGTCGACCGGCTGCGACTCGAGCAGGGCCAGCCCCTCGGCCGGGCTCTGCGCCTGCAGGGTGTCGATGTCGTGCAGGGAGAACAGCACGTCCAGTGCAGTGCCCACACTGGCGTTGTCGTCGATGATCAGGATCGAAGGCATCAAGCGGTTCTGCAGAAAGGGATGGGCGGCGCCGATGGAGCCGTGTTCGTGTCCATACGCCGGGAGAGCCCGGCGCCACCCATCAAGCATAGCCAAACCCGTAGCCGTCGGGGCGGCGGGCTCAGCGTCGGGGCGGCGGCGGTGGCGGTGCTGGCGGAGGCGGAGCGACCAGCGCCCTGCGCCAGGCAGCGGCGTCCACCGCGACCGTCAGTTCCTGCCTGTCGCGCTGCAGCAGGAGATAGGCCCTGGCGGCGCTTGAACGCCGCAGGGCCTCGGCAAGATGCTCGATCCTGCGTACGGTGGTGTCATCCACCCGCAGGATGCGATCGCCGCTGCGCACGCCGAAGCGGGCTTCCGGGCCGGCGGCTTCCACGCGCACCTGGCCTTCGCTCGAACGCAATGCCAGGCGCGCATCGTCCTGGCGCCACTCCAGTGTCTGCGAGCTGCCACCGCCGGCCAGTGCCGGCAGTGGCAGGAGCATCATCATCAGCATCCAGCGGATACGCATCTCATGCGCCCCGCGTGGCAACCGCAGGCGGTACCGCTGCCGCGCGCCGGGCCGGCCCGAACACCGCGATCTGGCCAAGCACCCACAGCAGCAGTGCGCCCAGCGGCAGGTAGTGCAGCGGCATGCGCGGCAGCTCGTACATGTTCATCAGTGCCAGGTTGATCGCATAGGCGGCCAGCATGCCCAGCACGATGCCCAGCGTGGCCAGCAGGAAGTTCTCGGTCTGGAAGTAGCGCAGGATCTGCCCACGCGTCGCGCCGAGCGCGCGACGGATACCAATCTGCTTGCTGCGCTGCTGCACCCAGAAGCTGGCCAGGCCGATGATGCCCAGTGCGGTGACCACCAGCAGCGAGATGCACACCGTGATCAGCAGCCCGACCATGGCCCTGTCGTTCTTGAAGTAGTCATTGCGCTGCGCCTCATAGGTCAGCTTCTCGCGCACCAGCCGGTTGGGGTCGTTGCGTTCAAGCGCGGCGATCGCGCCCTTGAGTACTTCCTCGCGCCGTTCCGGAGCAGTGCGCAGGACGTACGGGCCCTGGGTGAAATCGGTCCGCACAGGCAGCACCATCGACAGCGTGGTGTTGTTGTTGTAATCGGTGGGCGTGGCCAATGACGCGACAATACCCACCACGTGCAGTGGCTGCTTGCCCATGTAGAACGTCTTGCCCAGTGCGTTCTCGCCGGGGTACAGCCTGTCGGCGAGCGTGCGGCTGATGATCACCGAGGAGGCGGTATTGGTGGAGGCGTTCTTCTGTGCATCCTCGACGTTGCTGTATTCACTGGGCTGGAAGTCGCGGCCGGCGGTCAGCTGCAGTCCAAGCGTGGACAGTCCACCTTCGCCGAACATGTACATGGTGACGAAGGCGGTCGGACGTTCCTGTTCCTGCTTCAGCGAAACGCTGGTATTGGAGGAGTTCGGGCGGAACGGCAGCTGGTTGACCTTCGCGGCGGCGGTGACCCCGGGAACGGCGCGCAGGGCGGACAGGTCCTCCTGGGTGCGGGCCTGGCCATTGGTCTGCTTGCCGATGCCGCTGACCCGGACGAACACCAGCTCGTTCTCGGCCAGGCCGCTGGTCTGGCTGATCCGTTCAACGCGCTGGGTGACCAGGAACAGGGCATTGCAGACGATGGCGCAGGTCAGGGCGACTTCCAGCACGATCAGGGCGGCGGCTGTCTTGTGCCGGCGCAGGGTGCTGAGGATGGGGCGGATATCCATGGGAGGTCCTCGTACTCGTGCTTACTGCGACTTGAGCTGGATGGCCGGGGTAACCTGCATCGCGCGCCAGGCGGGCAAGAAACCAGCGGCGAGGCTGGCGAACAGGGTCAGGCCAATGGCCAGCAGCAGCATGCTGCCGTCCAGGTGGGCCAGGCTCGCGTAGTCCACGGGTTGCTGGCGCACCGCATACAGGCCGAGCAGGGCCAGGCCGATGCCGAGCACGCCGCCGGCAACGCCGATCGCACCGGCTTCAACCAGGCATTGCAGGAAGATCTGCCCACGGCTGGCACCGAGGGCGCGGCGCACGCCGATCTCGCCGCTGCGGCGCAGGAACTTCGCCAGCAGCAGGCCCACCGTGTTGACCAGGCAGACGCCGAGAAAGCCCAATGCCAGCCACATCTGCAGGCGCACGTCGCTAGGCACGGCATTCTTGAACGTCAACCACTCCATCACCGGGCGCAGGCGCACGTTGGTGGGGCGCTCGAAACGGCCCGCTGCGCGCTGCTGGTCCGAGTAGTTGGCCAGGTAGCTGCGGTAGTCCTCGACCTTGGCCGGATCCAGCTCCACCCAGTACTGGATCCAGCTGCAGGGCGCGTTGATCGAGTTGCTGCTGCCATCCGGATTCTCGCCGAAGCAGTTCATGTTGCCGTTGCTGCCGAACTCCAGGTCCATCGCAGTGGAAAACGGCACCAGCAGGTCTTCATCCTTGCCGTAGTTGCCGGTGGTCAGATCGAAGAAGTGGGGTTCGGGATTCCACTTCTTCATCACGCCGATCACCCGCAGTGAATGGCCACTCAGGCGGATCTCGCGACCGGTGCTGTCGGCACCCTGGAACAGCTTGTCGTTGATCGCTTTCGACAGCACCACCACCCGGCTGCGATTGTCATCATCGCTGCTGTTCCAGGCACGCCCGTACTGCATCGGCACGTCGAACATCGGGAAGAAATCGGCCGACGTCCAGCGCGTATCCACCGAGAACGGCTTGAGCGTGCTGAGCTCCGGTTCCACCGTGCCGCCGCCCGCGCTCATCATCGCCTGGCGGATGCCGCGCTTCTCGCGCAGCAGGGTCTCGGCGTCGCGCCGTGTCATCTGTTCCTCAGGCTCCTCACCCGGGGTATAGCCGCCGCGCGGGCGCGGATCGACCTGCACGTAGAACAGCTGGTCGCTCTTGCCGGGAATCGGGTCGCCGGACAGCACGTGGAACACCGTCAGCGTGGTCATCGAGGCACCGATGCCGAGCGCGATGGCGACCACCATCAGTGCGGTCAGGATCTTGTTGCGGCGGAAGCTGCGTACCGCCAATCGGGTGTAGTAGGCGAACATGGGAGTGCCCTCACTCGTTGACGGCAACGATGTGGCGCGGCGGGGTAGCCAGCACCGGTTCGCGCACCAGGTCGGTCACCTGGCCATCGACGATGTGCACGTTGCGCTGCGCGCGTGCGGCCAGTTCCGGGTCGTGGGTGACCATCACGATGGTGGTGCCGGCGGCATTGATCTCCTCCAGCAGTTCCATCACGCCGCGGGCCATCTGCGTATCCAGGTTGCCGGTCGGTTCGTCGGCCAGCAGCAGGCGCGGGCTGCCGGCCAGCGCACGCGCGATCGCCGCACGCTGCTGCTGGCCGCCGGACAGTTCGTTCGGGTAGTGCTTCATGCGTGAGCCCAGGCCGACCTGGGTGAGCGCCTTCTCGATGCGTTCGCGGCGCTCGTTGGCACTCATCTTCCGGTAGCGCAGCGGCACGTCGACGTTGTCGAACAGGTTCAGGTCGGGAATCAGGTTGAAGCCCTGGAAGATGAAGCCGATCTTCTGGTTGCGCAGGCGGCTGCGGGCGTCATCGCCCAGCGTGCTCACGTCCTGGCCGTCAAGCAGGTAGGTGCCGCTGGTGAAGGTTTCCAGCAGGCCGGCGATGTTGAGGAAGGTGGTCTTGCCGGAGCCGGACGGGCCGGTGACCGCGACGAACTCGCCTTCCTTGACCTGCAGTTCCAGCGAGCGCAACGCGTGGGTTTCCACCTGTTCGGTGCGGAAGACCTTGGCGACCGAACGCATTTCGAGCATGTACATGGGGTGTCCTCTCTCCAGGATTCAGGTATCAGGTATCAGTTGACGGAGACGCGTTCGGCGTCCTTGAACAGGTCGCTGCCGGAGACCACGATGCGGTCGCCCGGCTGCACACCCGACTTGATTTCCACTTCGCCCAGGCTGCTGACGCCCAGTTCCACCGGACGCCGCACCGCGGTGCGGCCATCCATCACGTAGGCCACGCCATTGCCCTGTTCGACGAACGGGCCGCGCTCGACCTTCAGCACGTCCTTGCGGGTATCGAGCAGCACGCGCACCGACATCCGCTGGCTCTGGCGCAGGCCTTCCGGCTGCGCGCTGGCGAAGCGCACGCGGGCGTTGACCTCGCCGTTGACCACTTCCGGCGACACCGCGCTGATCTCGCCCGGGAACGGCTTGCCATTGCCGCCGGTCAGCTGCGCCGGCATGCCGATCGCCAGGTCGCGGGCGAAGCTCTCCGGCACCTTGATCTCGACCTCGAACTTGGACAGGTCGACCACGCCCAGCACCGGCGCGTTGGCAGCCAGGTTGGTGGACTGGACCGCCTGCACCTGGCCGACCTGGCCGTCAAACGGTGCGCGCAGGGTCAGTGCGTCGACCTGGCGCTGCACTTCGGCCACCACGGCCTTCTGGCGGTCGGCCAGCAGGCGCTTGTTGCGGGCATCCAGGTCGGCGCCCTGGCTCTGCAGGCGCGCATCGGTGGTGGCGTTGGCCAGGGTGATGTCGGCCTTCTTCAGCGAGTCCTTGGCCTTGGCCAGGTCGATCTGTGGCACCGCACCGCCGTCGTAGCCGCGCTGGAAGCGCTGCAGGTCGCGGTCAGCGGCCTGGCGCTCGATGGTGGCCTGGTCGGTTTCCTTGCGCGACTTGGCGCGGGCCAGGGTGGCGTCCAGCGCGGCACGGCTGGCCTCGGCTTCCAGGCCGGCCAGGGTGGCCTGTTCCTGGGCCAGCTTGCTGCGCAGTTCCGGGCTGTCGATGACCGCCAGTTCCTGGCCCTTCTTCACCACGTCACCGGCGACCACTTTCAGGTCCACGGTGCCGGCCGAGATGGCGTACAGGATCGGGCTGTTGGCGGCGATCACCCGACCGTCGGCGGCGATGTCGCGGACCAGGTCCCCGCGCTTCACTTCGGCGATGCGCACCCGGCTGCTGTCGAAGGAGCGGCTGGCATTGGACCAGGCATGCACGGCCCAGCCGATGCCGGCCAGCAGCACGATGGCGCCCAGCGCCGGCCAGCGGTAGCGCTGCCAGTTGACGCGGGTGGCGCCGGCGGGGGCGGAGGAAACGATCTGGTCCTGTGCGGAAGTGTCGCGGATCATCGGGTGCGTGCCTGACGGTGGTAGCCAGTACCAAGCACGTAGCGTGCCAACTTTATTTCCTTTCAGTTCAACAGGTTGGGCGGGCCGCTGGAGTGTCCGGGTGTCCGCGGACACCTTTCCGGACACTTTCATTAAGCGGACAGGAGGGGGAAGCCGGACACGCGGGCTAGAATGCGCCGATCGTCTTCAAGGAAACGCGTGACATGTGTGGAATCGTGGGTGCAATCGCCGATCGCGACGTGGTGCCGGTGCTGATCGAAGGCCTGAAGCGGCTTGAGTACCGTGGTTACGACTCCTCGGGCATCGCGGTGATCGATCACGCCGAGCGCCCCGAAGTACGTCGTGTCCGCCGCACCGGTCGCGTGTCGGAAATGGCCACGGCGGCCGAGGCCGAAGGGTTCAATGCGGTGCTGGGTATCGGCCACACCCGCTGGGCCACCCACGGCGGCGTCACCGAGGCCAACGCGCATCCGCACATCAGCCACGGCGTGGCGCTGGTGCACAACGGCATCATCGAGAACCACGAAGAGCAGCGCGAGAAGCTGCGCGCGCTGGGCTACACCTTCGAGTCGCAGACCGACACCGAAGTCATCGCGCACCTGATCCATCATCACCTGAAGGGCGGCGATGACCTGCTGGTGGCGCTGCAGCACACGGTGAAGGAGCTGACCGGCGCCTACGCGCTGGCCGTGGTCAGCCGCGCCGAGCCGGAGCGCTTCGTCTGCGCGCGCATGGGCTGCCCGCTGCTGGTGGGCCTGGGCGAGGGCGAGAACTTCGTCGCCTCCGACGTCTCGGCGGTGATCTCGGCCACCCGCAAGGTGATCTTCCTGGAAGAGGGCGACACCGCCGAGATCCGTCGCGATGGCGTGCGCATCTTCGATGAGCATGACCGGCCGGTCGAGCGCGATGTGCACCTGTCCGACGTGTCGCTGGCATCGCTGGAGCTTGGCCCGTACCGCCACTTCATGCAGAAGGAAATCCACGAGCAGCCGCGTGCGCTGGGCGACACCATCGAGGCGGCGATCGACGCCGGTGGTTTCCCGGCCGAGCTGTTCGGCAAGAACGCCGAAGCGGTGCTGTCGGGCATCGAGGGCGTGCAGATCATTGCCTGCGGCACCAGCTACTACGCCGGCCTGACCGCGCGCTACTGGATCGAAGCCATCGCCGGCCTGCCGTGCAGCGTGGAGATTGCCAGCGAGTACCGCTACCGCGCCGCGTATGCCAACCCGAAGCACCTGATCGTCACCATCTCCCAGTCCGGCGAAACGCTGGATACGATGGAGGCGCTGAAGTACGCCAAGGCGCTTGGCCACAAGCACACGCTGTCGATCTGCAACGTGCCGGAAAGCGCGATTCCGCGCGCCAGCGAGCTGGTCTGCTACACCCGCGCGGGCGCGGAGATCGGCGTAGCTTCGACCAAGGCCTTCACCACCCAGCTGGCCGCGCTGTTCCAGTTGACCGTGGTGCTGGGCAAGCTGCATGGCCGCATCGACGCGGCGCAGGAAGCGGATTACCTGGAACAGCTGCGCTTCCTGCCGGGCAGCGTGCAGCACGCGCTGAACCTGGAACCGCAGATCGCGGCGTGGGCCGAACGCTTCGCGCGCAAGTCCAATGCGCTGTTCCTGGGCCGTGGCCTGCATTACCCGATCGCGCTGGAAGGCTCGCTCAAGCTCAAGGAGATTTCCTACATCCACGCCGAGGCCTACCCGGCGGGCGAGCTGAAGCATGGCCCGCTGGCGCTGGTGGACGAGGACATGCCGGTGGTGGTGATCGCCCCCAATGACAGCCTGCTGGAGAAGGTGAAGTCGAACATGCAGGAAGTGCGCGCCCGTGGTGGCGAGCTGTTCGTGTTCGCCGACCAGGACAGCAACTTCAATGAGTCCGAAGGCGTGCACGTGATCCGCACGCCGCGCCATGCCGGCGTGCTCAGCCCGATCGTGCACACCATTCCGGTGCAGCTGCTGGCCTACCACACCGCGCTGGCACGCGGCACCGACGTGGACAAGCCGCGCAACCTGGCCAAGAGCGTGACGGTGGAGTAACACTCCCGGATCCGTCGAATGCTGCATGCGAAAAGGGGCCCGCGTGGCCCCTTTCGTTTGCGTGGTCGGCCATGCCAAGTGGGACAGCCACCGGGTGTTCTGTCCGCCGTCGGCAGCAGGCAATCATTCTTTAATGCGCGGCATCGGCTGTATTCAGCGGCGGTTTCAGCCGCGGTGCCATTCTCTGGATCGTCGGTTGGTTCCCACGACGAACTGTCCTATCGATGCCGGTAGTGACCGATGGTCGCAGTCGTAGAATCGATTTGACCGAGGTCCGGGTTGAGCGGTTGAGCCCACCTCGTTCGCGTTGCAGCACATCGCCTGCCGATCCATTCCACGCGGCGGGCGGGTGCGCCAGACGTGCGCTGAAAGGTCTGTTCCCGGGGAGGGGGCGTATCGGAAGAGCACACTTTTTTGACTTCAGTGACCTGCACCAGGAAACAAGAATGAACGTCCGCGAACTTCTGCAATCCAAGAAAGAAGCTGTCATCACCATCGACGCCGAGGACACCATCGGTGCCGCCGCCCACAAGATGAGCGCGAACAGGATCGCTGCGCTGGTGGTGATGAAGGACGATGCCCCGGTCGGCATCATTTCCGAGAAGGACATCGTGCGTACCCTGGCCGACGACGGCCCGCAGGCCGGCCGCCGGGTGATCTCCAGCCTGCCGTCCACCGGCCTGGAAGGCATTGCGCCGGACGCGACGCTGAAGCAGGCCATGTCGTTGATGACGTACTCGCGGCGCCGTCATCTGATGGTGACCGACGGCAACCAGCTGGTCGGCATCCTCAGCCTGGGCGATATCGTGAAGAACCTGCTGGGCGAGCTGGAACTGGAAAAGGCCGTGCTTCAGGACATCTACATGGCCGCCCACTGAGGGCTGCAGCGCTGGAAGCAGGGAAGCCGGGCATTGCCCGGCTTCTTCGTTCACGGCTTCGGTGATATCAGAACGTGACCTTCACCGAGTCGGCGCTGTAGTTCGCAGGACCGTGATAGACCACTTCGATGTTGTTGCCGTCCGGGTCGAGCACGAAGGCGCCGTAGTAGCCCGGGTGGTAGGGGCGTTCGCCCGGCGCGCCGTTATCGGTGCCGCCGGCGGCGATCGCGGCGGTATGGAAGGCATCGACGGTGGCGCTGTCGCGGGCCTGGAAGGCCAGATGGTGCCGGCCGGTCAGCTGGCCGGCGGCGGCCTCGCTGCTGGCGCTGGAAATGAACAGCTCATCGGCCCAGAAGTAATCATCGCCTTCGCCGGCGATCGGGATGCCGATGGTGTCGAACACCGCCTGGTAGAAGCGGCGGCTGGCCGCCAGGTCACGCACCACCAGCTGGATGTGGTCGATCAGGCGGCCGCGGTGCAGTTCCATCGTTTCCATACGAACCTCGCAAAAAAGGGGACGGAGGGGATTAAGTCGCTTCCGGCCAATAGTGCCAGAAACGACTTAATCCCCTCCGTCCCCTTTTTGTCAGTTGGCGATGATTTCGACCCAGTAGCCGTCCGGGTCCTTGATGAAGGCCAGATTCTTCATGCGGCCGTCGGTCAGGCGCTTCTGGAAGGTCACGCCGAGGTCCTCGAAGCGCTGGCAGGCGGCCTCGATGTCCGGCACCGACACGCAGATGTGGCCGAAGCCGCGCGGGTCGCTGTTGCCGTCGTGGTAGACCGCGCCCTGCTGGGTCTCGGTGCCGTGGTTGTGGGTCAGTTCCAGCACGCCCGGCAGGCCGGCCATCCACAGGCGGCGCTGGCTGTCGTCTTCCGGCACCACTGCGCCGGCCGGCACGTAGGCCAGGAAGTACAGGCTGAACTGGGCGTCCGGGAAGTCGCGCTTGTCGATCAGCTGGTAACCCAGTACGCGGGTGTAGAAGTCCAGCGAGGCGGTGATGTCCTTCACCCGCAGCATGGTGTGGTTGAACACGAAGCCGCTGGTTTCGGCCGGGGCCTGGGCGGCGACGCCGGGGACATCGCGCAGGGCGGGAATGGTCATGGGGGAGGTCCTTCAGACGGGGCCGTTGCCGGCCGGATGGCCGCCATTCTACCGGCCCGCACCTGACGGCACCGCGACGTACAATGGCCGGATCGCACCGTTCCGTCCTGATAACGATTGCCCGCCATGTCGCAGCGTGAATGGGTGGCCGCCGCCATCCGCAAGATCGAAGCCGATTTCAACCGTTCCGCCGATACCCATCTGATCCCGCTGGCGCTGCCCGGGTTCGAGGGCATCGACCTGTACCTGAAGGACGAGTCGAGCCATCCCACCGGCAGCCTCAAGCACCGGCTGGCGCGCTCGCTGTTCCTGTACGCGCTGGCCAACGGTTGGTTGCGCGAGGGCCGGCCGGTGATCGAGGCCTCCAGTGGCTCGACCGCCGTGTCCGAAGCCTATTTCGCGCGCCTGCTGGGCCTGCCGTTCATTGCGGTGATCCCGGCCACCACCTCGCCGGAAAAGATCGCGGCGATCGAGTTCCATGGGGGCCGCTGCCACCTGGTCGAGCGCGCCTGCGACCTCAACTGTGATTCGGAAAAGCTGGCCCGCGAAACCGGCGGCCACTTCATGGACCAGTTCACCTATGCCGAGCGGGCGACCGACTGGCGTGCCAACAACAACATCGCCGAATCCATCTTCAAGCAGATGGCCGAAGAGCCCAGCCCGGTTCCGGAATGGATCGTGTGCAGCCCGGGTACCGGCGGTACCGCCGCCACGCTGGGCCGTTATGTCAGCTACCGCCGGCATGACACCCGCATCCTGTGCGCGGACCCGGAAGTGTCGGTGTTCTTCGACGGCTACAAGGCTGCCGTGGCCGGTGAACAGGACTGGCGTGGACTGACCTGCAGCGGTGGCTCGCGCGTGGAAGGCATCGGCCGGCCACGGGTGGAGCCGAGTTTCATCCCGACCAGTGTCGATGCGATGGTGAAGGTGCCCGATGCGCTGAGCCTGGCCGCGATGCGCCATGTCAGCCGCCAGCTCGGCCGCCGTGTCGGTGGCTCCACCGGCACCAACTTCATCGGCGTGCTGCAGGCCGCGCAATGGATGCGTGAGGCGGGCCACCAGGGCAGCATCGTCAGCATCCTGTGCGACAGTGGCGAGCGCTATGCGCAGAGCTATTACGACCCGGCGTGGTATGGGCGACAGGGGATCGATGTCGACGGCGCCGATGCGCAGCTGGCGGCGGCGGTGGCCGGGCAGGGGTTGCCCGAACTGCCGTGGTGCAGCCTGGAAGCGTTGTAACGCGGCAACGCACGGCCGGCCGTGCATCGGCTGGGTAGCGTCTACTGTTGGTCGACCGCTCCACGTTCAGGTCGCCAGAATCCCGCGCTGCGCGCGAAAGTCGACCCACAGTCGACTCCACCCGGTCGCCGGGGCGTCTCAATACCCCGCTGCGGTGAACGCATCCAGCACCGCATCGCGCAGCGCATCAGGCAACGCCTCGATGTCCATCGCGCGGTCATCCAGGTGCAGGCTGGGGTCCAGGATGCTGGCGCGTCCCTGGGCCAATGCCTGCAGCCACAGCAGCACGCAGAGCACGAACTTGCGCTCGTGGCCCAGCTGCAACTGGCTGGCGCCGCGCTCGATCACCTCGAACGGGTACCACTCCTGGGCATCGTTGAACGTGCCGCCCTGCTGCAATACCGCCTGCAGCTGCTCCAAATGGCGGGGGGCGTCGTCGCCGGCATCGCACAGCGCGGCGATCCAGGCCAGTTCTGCCGGGCTGGCGGACAGCGCCAGCGAGCGCGCCGGTGAGATGGATGCCACTGCAGCCAGACCTTCCATGTAGGGCCTCGTTCGGTAAGTACCGCTGCGGACTCCCCCGCAGCCAGAGCTTCGGTGCGCGGCCGTCAGGCCGACGTGAACGCCGGCGCATGCCCCCTTGTCAGCCGCGCCTGTCAGCGCCATATCTGGGAAGCTGCCCGCCCGCCGGGCCCGTTCCCTGGAGATCTGCCGTGACCGTTGCCAACCCCCTGCTCGACTTTTCCGGACTGCCGCGCTTTGACGCGATCCGCCCCGAGCACGTCGCGCCGGCGCTGGATGTGCTGCTGGCCGAGGCCGAAGCTGCCGTCAGCGCAGCCGAGCGGGTGCAGCCGGTGCGTTGGGACACCTTCGTCACCCCGCTGGATGACGCCACCGAGCGCCTGTGGCGTGCCTGGGGCCTGGTCGGCCACCTGCAGGGGGTGGTCAACACCCCGGAACTGCGTGAGGCCTACAACGGCAACCTGCCGCGGGTGACCCGTTTCGCCAGCGCGCTGGGCCAGAACCTGGCGCTGTATCGCCAGTACCAGGCACTGGCCGCCAGCCCGGAGGCGGCGCATTTCAATGAAGCCCAGCGCAAGGTGCTGGACAACACGCTGCGTGACTTCCGCCTGGGCGGTGCCGAGCTGGCACCTGAGGCGCAGCAGCGCTTTGCGGCGATCAAGGAGGAACTGTCGGCGCTGTCGGCGAAGTTCTCGCAGAACGTGCTCGACGCCACCGATGCATGGTCTCTGTACATCGAGGACGAAGCGCGACTGCTGGGCCTGCCGGAAGACGTGAAGGCTGCCGCGCGCGCTGCGGCAGAGAAGGACGGCAGGACCGGCTGGAAACTGACCCTGCAGATGCCGTGCTACCTGCCGGTGCAGACCTGGGCTGAAGACCGCGACCTGCGCGAGATCCTGTACCGTGCCAGCGCGCAGCGTGCATCGGAGTTCGGCGATGACGCGCTGGACAACAGTGGCAACATCGACCGTATCCTTGCCCTGCGCGCCGAACTGGCCGCGTTGCTCGGCTTCGATTCGTACGGCCATTACTCGGTGGCGACCAAGATGGCGCAGGATCCGGCCGAAGTGCTGGGTTTCCTGCGTGACCTTGCCGCGCGAGCCAAGCCGTTCGCGGCCAAGGACCGCGCCGAGCTGGAGCAGTTCGCACGCGAGCAGCTGGGCATCGATGACCTGCAGGCCTGGGACCTGGCGTTCGCCGCCGACCGCCTGAAGCAGGCGCGTTACAGCTATTCCGAGCAGGAAGTGAAGCAGTATTTCACCGAACCGAAGGTACTGGGCGGCCTGTTCTCGGTGATCGAGCAGCTGTATGGCCTGCATGTGCAGGAAGACAGCGCACCGGTGTGGCACGAAGACGTGCGCTTCTTCCGCCTGGTCGATGCGCAGGGCGCGCTGGTCGGCCAGTTCTACCTGGACCTGTACGCACGCGAGGGCAAGCGCGGCGGTGCGTGGATGGACGATTGCCGCAACCGTCGCGTGCGTGGCGACGGCAGCGTGCAGACGCCACTGGTCTACCTGGTGTGCAACTTTGGCCGGGGCGCCAACGGCAGGCCGGCGACCTTCAGCCACAATGAAGTGACCACGCTGTTCCATGAGATGGGCCACGGGCTGCACCAGCTGCTGACCTGCATCGGCGAACTGGGCGTGGCCGGCATCAACGGCGTGGAATGGGACGCGGTGGAGCTGCCCAGCCAGTTCATGGAGAACTTCTGCTGGGAATGGGACCACCTGCAGGGCATGACCGCGCACGTGGACAGTGGCGAGCCGCTGCCGCGCGCGCTGTACGAGCGCATGCTGGCGGCGCGCAATTTCCATAGCGGCATGGCCACGGTGCGCCAGCTGGAGTTCGGCCTGTTCGACATGCTGCTGCACAGCCAGTTCGAACCGGCGCAGGACAGCGTGCTGGCACTGCTGGACCGAGTGCGCGCGGAAGTGGCCGTGAACCACCCGCCGGTCTGGAACCGCTTCCCGCACCAGTTCAGCCACATCTTCGCCGGTGGTTACGCCGCGGGTTACTACAGCTACAAGTGGGCCGAAGTGCTCAGCGCCGATGCCTACGCCGCGTTCGAGGAAGCGCCGCAGGCACTGGCTGAAACCGGTGCACGCTTCCGCGATGAGATCCTGTCGCGTGGTGGCAGCCGCCCGGCGGCGGAGAACTTCAAGGCCTTCCGCGGCCGCGCGCCGCAGATCGACGCGCTGCTGCGGCACTCGGGCATGGCGTAAGCGAAAAAAAGGGGACGAAGGGGATTAAGTCGTTTGTGCACAAACGACTTAATCCCCTCCGTCCCCTTTTTCTATTCGGCGTAGATCATCTTCCGGGTCATGCCGCCGTCGACGATGAAGTCCTGGCCGGTGCTGAAGCCGGACAGCGACGACAGCAGGTACACCGCCAGCGCGCCGATGTCCTCGGGGCGGCCGACCCGGCCGACCGGGTGCTGTGCCTGGTCGATGGCCGAGTACTCCGGTGCGTGTCGCCGCGAGGGGGCCTGCCAGGCCGTGGTGCCGATCCAGCCCGGACTGATGCTGTTGACCCGCACCGTCGGGCCGGCACTGATCGCCAGCGCATGGGTGAACGCCACCAGCCCGCCTTTGGCCGCAGCATAGGCCTCGCTGTGCGCTTCGGATTGCCAGGCGCGGGTCGAGGCGATGTTGATGATTGCGCCGGCGGCGCTGGCCGTCAGCGCCGGTAGTGCGTGCTTGCTGCACAGGAAGGCGCCGTGCAGCGAGGACAGGCGGCGCTGCCACTCGTCCCAGTCCATGTCCTGCAGCTGCGTGCCATGCGGTCCGGCGATGCCCGCGTTGTTGACCAGCCCGTCGATACGGCTGAAACGCCGCAGGGCCACGGCGATGAAGTCGCGCACGCTGGCTTCGTCGGTGATGTCCAGGCGCTGGAATGCGGCCTCGCCACTACGCTGCCATTCCGCCAGGCACGCCTCGCCGGCCTCCACGTCCAGGTCGCCGATCAGCACGCGTCCGCCGGCACCGAGCACGGCCTGTGCGATGCCACGGCCGATGCCGTTGGCGCCGCCGGTGACCAGCACCACCTTGCCCGACAGCGGCGCGGCCGGCCATGCGGCAATCGGCGGCACCGTGCTCACGTCAGGTCTTCGCCACGCAGGCGGCGATGCCAGCCGTCCACGCCGATGCGGTCCAGGGTCTGGATGTTGCGCTCGACGATCACGTCCGGGTCCGGATAGACATCCACTGCGCGCGCCACGCTGTCTTCGCGCAGCAGGTGCAGGGTGGGGAAGGGCGCGCGATTGGTGTAGTTGCTGGCGTCGTCCGCTGCCACGCCGTCGAACTGGTAGTCCGGGTGGAAGCTGGCCACCTGCAGGATGCCCTGCAGGTCCAGTGCCTCGATCGCGGCGTCGGCGTTGTCGAGGAAATCGTTGTAGTCGAGGAAGTCCGTCAGCACCTGCGGATGCACGATCAGCGTGGTATCGATCTGCTCGGCCGGCGTATCGCGCAACAGCACCAGTTCCTCGGCCAGCTGCTCAACCAGCGCTTCCGGCGTGGTCGCATCACTGAGCACGATGCGGACCTGGTCCTTCACATACACCGCCTTGGCGAACGGGCACAGATTCAGGCCGATGACGATGCGCTCCAGCCACAGGCGGGTGGCAGCGATCGGGTCATCGGTGGGCAGGGGGGAATCGGTCATGGCGGGCACGTCGGCTGGCGGGGCCGCCATTGTAGGCGCGTCGTTGGCAACGCGCCGTCGTGCCTGCCGCTGGCAGCGCCGGGGCATGCCCGGCGGATGCCTCAGTCGCGGAAGTTGTTGAACTGCAGCGGCAGCTCGAACTTGCCGGCCTTGAGCACGGCGATGGCGTCCTGCAGGTCGTCGCGCTTCTTGCCCTGCACGCGCAGCTTGTCGCCGTTGATCTGGCTTTCCACCTTCAGCTTGGCATCCTTCAGCGCCGCCGCGATCTTCTTGGCGATCTTCTGCTCGATGCCCTGCTTGACGGTGATCTTCTGCCGGGCCTGGGCCAGGTTGGTCTCGATGTCGCCGAACTCCAGGCTGAGCACGTCGATGCCGCGTGCGGCCAGGCGAGCACGCAGGATGTCGTTCATCTGCTTGAGCTGGAATTCGGTCGGCGCGGTCTGGTTGATGACATCGCCGTCGCGCTCGAACTTTGCGTCCACGCCCTTGAAGTCGAAGCGGGTGGCCAGTTCGCGGTTGGCCTGGTCGATGGCGTTGGTCAGCTCGTGGGTGTCGACTTCGGACACGACGTCGAAGGAAGGCATGGGCGGTGCTCCGCAGGTTTCAGTGGCGATCATTCTATCGCGAGGGCCCGCATGCCCGTCCCCTGTAGAGCCGAGCCCACGCTCGGCGGCTTTGTGAAGAGCAGCCGAGCGTGGGCTCGGCTCTACAGAAAGCGACGACCGGGCGATAATGGGCCATGAACGTGCAACGCTCCCCTTCGCGTGCGGTGGCCTGGATGGTCGCTGCGGTCGCCTGTTTCTCGCTGATGGACGCTGGCATGAAGCAGCTGTCGGCCAGCTATCCGACCCTGGAGGTGACCTTCCTGCGCGGCGCGGCCTCGTTGCCGTTCGTGCTGGTCTGGGTGTTGGCCAGCGCCGGCCCGCGCTCGCTGGTGCCGCGTCGCTGGGGCCTGCACCTGCTGCGTGGCGCGCTGGGCATGGCGATGATCGGCTGCTTCGTGTTCGCCCTGCGCGACCTGCCGCTGTCCACCGCCTACACCATCTATTTCGTCGCCCCGTTGCTGATCGCCGCCTTGTCGGTACCGCTGCTGGGCGAGCGGGTCGGGCCACGGCGCTGGGTCGCCATCGGCATCGGCCTGGTCGGCGTGCTGGTGGTGCTGCGGCCGGGCGTGGACGGTTTCATCTCGGTGCCCGGCCTGATGGTGCTGGCTGCGGCCACCGCCTATGCCGTGGCGGCGATCACGGTCAGCCTGCTGACCCGCACCGATACCTCGCAGTCGATGGTGGTCTGGTTCCTGGTGATCATGGCCATCGGTGCCGGCCTGCTGTCCCTTCCCGGCTGGGTGCCGCTGCAGCTGGCGCATGCGCCGCTGATCGCCGGCATGGGCCTGGCCGGGGCGCTGGGCCAGATCGCCCTGACCAAGGCGTTCCAGCTGGGAGAGGCCTCGATGATCGCGCCCTTGGAATACAGTGGCCTGGTCTGGGTGATCGGTTGGGATCTGGCCTTCTGGGGCCAGCTGCCTGATGGCTATACCTGGGTGGGCGCCGCGATCATCGTGGCTTCGGGGCTGTACCTGCTGCATCGTGAGCGGGTGAACCGGCAGGAGCCGCCGAAGCCGCTGGATCATCCCTGAGCCGGTTGGGCCTGGGAATGGGGTCAGAGCCCCTGCGGGGATCCGACCCCGGGGTCGGATCCCCGCAGGGGCTCTGACCCCAGCCAACACGTCGGCGCGGGCGGCTTAGAACCAAAAGGAATAACATTCTGGCCCATGGCGCGGGCGCGCGACCGCCTGCGCTGGTAGGCTGCACGCCCCCTTCCGTCACCCAGCCGGTGAGCCACGCCCGTGATCGAGTTCCAGCGCCTGCACAAATCCTATGCCGTTGCCGGCCGCGAAGTCAGCGCGCTGCAACCGCTGGACCTGACCATCGAGGCCGGTGAGGTATTCGGCATCATCGGCCATTCCGGCGCCGGCAAGTCGACCCTGATCCGCATGATCAACCGCCTGGAAGAACCCAGCGGTGGCCGGCTGCTGATCGGTGGCGAGGATGTCACCGCACTGGACACGGACGGCCTGCGCACGCTGCGCCGGCGCATCGGCATGATCTTCCAGCACTTCAACCTGCTGTCGTCGCGCACGGTGGCTGGCAATGTCGCCTTCCCGCTGGAACTGGCCGGCACGCCGCAGGCGGAGATCGACGCGCGCGTGGCCGAGCTGCTGCAGACCGTGGGCCTGGAAGCGCATGCGCAGAAGTATCCGGCGCAGCTGTCCGGCGGCCAGAAGCAGCGTGTCGGCATCGCCCGTGCGCTGGCGACCCGCCCGCAGATCCTGCTGTGCGACGAGGCCACCAGCGCGCTGGATCCGCAGACCACCGCCTCGGTGCTGTCGCTGTTGTCGAAGATCAACCGCGAGCTGGGCCTGACCATCGTGCTGATCACCCACGAGATGGACGTGATCCGCCGTGTCTGCGACCGCGTGGCCGTGCTCGATGCTGGCCAGATGGTCGAGACCGGTCCGGTTACCCGGGTGTTCCTGCATCCGCAGCACCCGACCACGCGGCGGTTCGTCAGCGAATCGGAGCACGTGGACGAAGGGGCGTTGCACCGCGATTTCGACGTGGTGGGCGGGCGCATCGTGCGCCTGACCTTCCTCGGCGGCGACACCTACGAACCCCTGCTGGGCAGCGTCGCGCGCCAGACCGGGGTCGACTACAACATCCTGTCCGGCCGTATCGACCGGATCAAGGACACCCCCTATGGCCAGCTGGTGGTCGCCCTGGTGGGCGGTGACCAGTCCGCCGCGCAGGCTGCCTTCGTGGCTGCCGGCGTGCATGTCGAGGAGCTGCGTCGATGATCATCGCCACTGCCGGCGGTTTCTTCCGTCACCTGGATGCGGGCAAGTGGGCCGACATCGGCCAGGCCACCTTCGACACCCTTCTGATGCTGCTCGGTTCGCTGCCGCTGACCCTGGCCATCGGCCTGCCGCTGGGCGTGCTGCTGTACCTGTTCGGGGCGCCGCAGATGAAGCGCCGGCCGTTTGCCTATGGCGTGCTGGCTCTGGTGGTGAACCTGCTGCGCTCGGTGCCTTTCATCATCCTGATGATCGTGCTGATCCCGGTCACGCTGTTCCTGATGGGTACCTCGCTGGGCGTGCGCGGCGCGATCGTGCCGCTGGTGATCGGCGCGGCGCCGTTCTACGCGCGCCTTGTCGAGACCGCGCTGCGCGAAGTGGATCGTGGCGTGATCGAGGCGACCCAGGCGATGGGCGCCACCACCTGGCAGCTGGTCACCCGGGTGCTGCTGCCGGAAGCACGACCGGGGCTGATCGCCGGGGCGACGGTCACCACCGTGGCCCTGATCGGCTTCACCGCGATGGGCGGTGCGATCGGTTCCGGTGGCCTCGGCGACCTGGCGTTCCGCGATGGTTACCAGCGTTCGCACACCGACGTGGCGCTGGTCACCGTGGTCCTGTTGCTGGTCCTGGTGCAGCTGCTGCAGATGCTCGGCGACCGCCTGGTCGCGCATTACAGCCGCAGATAACAGAGTGCCGGGCGGCGCCCGGCATCGTTCGCGTAGTGCCGGCCGCTGGCTGGCAGCTTGCAGCCTGCAGAGTGTCGACAGGGTGCCTGTAATGGCGCCAGGCTCTGGAAGCTGCCACGTCGATCGATATCGCCAGACTGGGACTGGCAGCACGTCGCGTTCCTTGGTGTGTTCCGTAAGGCGTAATACGTTTGGCGGAATGATCCGTTCATTCCGCTGCAAGCAGACCCGGCCCTGTTTGAAGGAACCTGCCCTCGCGCTTGGCGCCCGATACGACGCGCTGCTGAACGTAAACTCCAGCTGCTCGATTCGGCACAGACGCTGGCCTTCCTGCGCAGCCCGCCCGGGAATCGTCTTGAGGCGCTGTCAGGTGATCGGAGAGGACAATACAGCCTCCGTGTCAACGATCAGTGGCGGCTCTGTTTCACCTGGACCGACGGCGGCGCCGATGCCGTGGAAATTGTTGACTATCACTGAGGTGCCCGCCATGAAGCGTCCCCACAACGGCATGCGCGCCATCCATCCTGGCGAGATCCTGCGCGAAGAGTTTCTGCTGCCCCTGTCGCTGAGCGTGAATGCGCTGGCGAAGGCGCTGGATGTTCCCGCAACGCGGCTGCACGCCATCGTCCACGGTCAGCGCAGCATCTCGGCGGACACGGCAGCGCGGTTGGCACGGCATTTCGGCGGGGATGCCGCTTCCTGGCTTGCGATGCAGGCGGCCTACGATCTCAAGACATTGCCAACACGCAGCGAGATCGAACGCCGCGTGCAGCCTCGGGCGGCATGAACCCTGGACGCGCGGCCCCGGATCCGTGCCCACGATCCGGTCAACGCGCGTTCGGTACTTCGTAGCCCAGCTTCCCGACCTGTTCCGGATGCTGAGGCACGCGCTTGAGCTTGTCGGTGTTCACGCCGTACTCGTCGCGCAGGCGCTCGGCCAGCTCCTTGTACAGGGCTTTGTCCATGTCCGGCTTGCGCGCGAAGATCCAGGCCATTTCGCGGCCCGGATAACCGATCAGTGCCCATGAATAGTCCGGGGCCACTTCCAGTACCCGCGAATGGGTCGGCACCACGCGATAGAACCAGGTTCGCCAGCCATGGTTGCCGCTGTCCGGATCGACGCTGGCACGTGCGCGAATTTCCTGCAGTGGTTCGCCGAAACCGTCACGGTAGCGGTAGGTGATGGCGACCTTGTGCTCGTCGCGCAGCTCGTACTCGTTGACGCTGGCGACATGCCCGCGTTCGATGAAGTTCGGCACGCGGCCGATCACATACCAGGTGCCCATGAAGCGCTTCAGGTCGATCGGCGCCCCCGGGTCGGCCGCGTCGGTGGCGCTGGCGCGGGGCGACGGCGGCTCACTGGCGGCCATGGCAGGACCTGCCAGGGACAGAGCCAGCAGCACGGCGCAGAACGGGCGGATCGAAGTCATGCGGGAGCGGGCTCCAGTGGGCTTGCACGCGCATGGTCGACTGTGTGCACGCGATCCGTCAATGGTGTCGCATCCTGTGAGAAGGGGCTTGCCCAAGCTGTGTTGCATTGTCTACCGGAGAAGCCCCCATGAACGCTCGTTCCGTCCGTCGCCCTGCAACTGAACGCGTCATCGAACGCGCCGACCCGCGCCTGCTGCGCGGCGTGCGGCAGCTGGCCCTGGCTGGGCTGGCGCTGATACTGGTCTGGCCGGCGGCGCGTGGCAGCAGCGCATGGCTGGGCTGGCTGCCGATGTGGCTGGTGGGCATGCCGCTCGCCGCCTGGTGGGCGCTGCTGCGCTTTCCGCTGCCGCACCCGTCATGGCGATGGCGGGCGCGGCGTACCGGTGGACAGGCGCGCCGTCGGCCGGCTTCCGCCGCACGCGGCCGGCGCGGTCCGGCGGCCACGGCCTGACCTTCGACACGGGGGAGGCCGCGACATTCCGTGCTAGCGTTCCCCGGCTTATGACTGCCTGGAGCTGCAATGTCACGACTCGCTTCCGCCTGCCTGCTGGCCGGCATGATGACCGCTGCCTCGGTGGGGACCGCCGTGGCCGCTGAAGACACCGATCGCTACGCCTGGCTGGAGGACGTCACCGGCGACAAGCCACTGTCCTGGGTCAAGGAACAGAATGCCAGGTCCGAGGCGCGCCTGGCGCAGACCCCGGCCTTCAAGCAGATGGAGACCAGCATCCGCGAGGTGCTCGACTCCGACGCCAAGATTCCCGGCGTGCAGAAGATCGGTGACTACTACTACAACTTCTGGAAGGACCAGCAGCACGAGCGCGGCCTGTGGCGCCGCACCACCCTGGCCGAGTACCGCAAGGCCTCGCCGCAGTGGGAGACCGTGCTCGACCTGGATGCACTGAACAAGGCCGAGGGCGAGAACTGGGTCTGGCACGGCGCCGACTGCCTGCGCCCGGATTACAGCCGCTGCCTGATCGCGCTGTCGCGCGGCGGCGCCGACGCCGACGTCACCCGTGAGTTCGACCTGGCCAACAAGACCTGGATCAAGGACGGCTTCTTCCGTCCGGAGTCGAAGGGCGGCCTCAACTGGGTCGATCGCGACACCGTGTTCGTCTACACCGACTTCGGTGCCGGCTCGATGACCACCTCCGGCTACCCGCGCGTGGCCAAGCTGTGGAAGCGCGGCACGCCGATGGCCTCGGCCACCGTGGTGTACGAAGGCAAGCCGGAGGACATGTACATCGCGGCGATGCACGATGACACCCCGGGCTTCGAACGCAACCTGGTCAGCCGCACCCTGGCGTTCTACAACAACGAGCTCTACCTGCGTGGCGACGACGGCACGCTGACCAAGATCGACGCGCCGAACTCGGCCGAGAAGGGGTTGCACAAGCAGTGGCTGACCCTGGAACTGCGCGATCCGTGGACCGTGGGCGGCAAGACCTACGCGTCCGGTTCGCTGCTGGCGACGAAGCTGGACGACTTCCTGGCCGGCAAGCGCGACTTCGACGTGCTGTTCACCCCGACCGCGACCACCTCGCTGGCCAGTGCCAGCTGGACCAAGAGCCACCTGGTGCTGAACGTGCTGGACGACGTCAAGAACCGCCTGTCGGTGCTGACCCCGGGCGCCGACGGCTGGCAGGCCAGCCGCTTCGTCGGCGCCCCGGCCTTCGGCACGCTGGGCGTGGCTGCGGTGGACAGCAATGACAGCGACGCGGTGTGGCTGACCGCCACCGATTACCTGACGCCGACCACGCTGGCCCTGGCCGAGATCGGCCAGGCACCGGAAACGCTGAAGACCATGCCGGCCTTCTTCGATGCCAAGGGCAAGGTGATCGAGCAGCACTTCGCCACCAGCAAGGACGGCACCCGCGTGCCGTATTTCGTGGTGCACGACAGGGCGATGAAGCTCGATGGCTCCAACCCGACCCTGCTGTATGGCTACGGTGGTTTCGAGATCTCGCTGACCCCGAGCTATTCCGGTGGCATGGGCCGCGCCTGGCTGGAGAAGGGCGGCGTGTACGTGGTCGCCAACATCCGCGGCGGCGGCGAGTACGGCCCGCGCTGGCACCAGGCGGCGCTGAAGCAGAACCGTCACAAGGCCTATGAAGACATGGCCGCGGTGGCGCGGGACCTGGTCAAGCGCAAGATCACCAGCGCCAAGCACCTGGGCGTGCAGGGCGGCAGCAACGGTGGCCTGCTGACCGGCAACATGCTGACCCAGTACCCGGAGCTGTTCGGTGCGGTGGTGGTGCAGGTGCCGCTGCTGGACATGAAGCGCTACAGCCACCTGTTGGCCGGCGCCTCGTGGATGGCCGAGTACGGCAACCCGGACACCAGCGACTGGGAATTCATCAAGACCTTCTCGCCGTATCACCTGTTCAACGCGAAGAAGAACTACCCGCCGGTGCTGTTCACGACCTCCACCCGCGATGACCGCGTGCACCCGGGCCACGCCCGCAAGATGGCGGCGAAGATGATCGACGCCGGCAAGGACGTGACCTACTACGAGAACATCGAAGGGGGCCACGGCGGCGCAGCCAACAACGCACAGGCCGCGCATATGTCCGCGCTGGCCTACAGCTTCCTGTGGGAGCGGTTGGGCGGCAAGTAAGCAGAACGGAAAACGCCGCCCCAGGGCGGCGTTTTTCTTTACCGGCACTGCCGTCAACGTGATCCCTGCCAACGCTTCAACCCGCGCGCGATCCGCGCCACCGCCTCCTGCAACCGCGGTACCTGCTGGGTATACGCCAGCCGCACATGCTGGTTGGCGCGATGGAAGCCGAAATCCAGGCCCGGGGTGAACGCCACGTGCTCGGTTTCCAGGAAGTGCGCGCAGAACGCCTGCGCGTCGTCGGTGAACGCGCTGACATCGGCGTACAGGTAGAACGCGCCCTGCGGTTCGACTTCAATGCGGAAGCCGAGCTCACGCAACGCGGGCAGCAGGAAGTCGCGGCGTTGGCGGAACGCTTCCCGGCGCTGTTCGAAGATCGCCATCGATTCCTCGCTGAAGCAGGCGAGCGCGGCGTGCTGGGCGATGCTGGAGGCGCTGATGTACAGGTTCTGCGCCAGCTTTTCCAGGTCCGGTACCGCTGCAGGCGGTGCCACCAGCCAGCCCAGCCGCCAGCCGGTCATGCCGAAGTACTTGGAAAAGCTGTTCAGCACGAACGCGCTGTTGTCCACCTGCAGCACGCTGGGCGCATCCAGGCCGTAGGTCAGGCCGTGGTAGATCTCGTCCACCACCAAGTGGCCGCCCCGCGCGTGCAGGGCCTGCGACAGTGCCGCCAGTTCGTCGGCGGACAGCACGGTGCCGGTCGGATTGGCCGGTGAGGCGACCAGCGCGCCGACGCTGTCGTCATTCCAGTGCTGTTCCACCAGCAAAGGGGTCAGCTGGTAGGCGGTGTCCGGGCCGACCGGCACCAGCTGCGCGCCGCCCTCGACGAGGCGCAGGAAGTGGCGGTTGCAGGGGTAGCCGGGGTCGGCCAGCAGCCAGTGGCGGCCGGGATCGACCAGCAGGCTGCTGGCCAGCAGCAGCGCACCGGACCCACCTGGGGTGACCAGGATGCGTTCGGGATCGACATCCAGCCCATAGTGGCTGCGGTAGAAACCGCTGATCGCCTGGCGCAGCGCCGGCAGGCCGCGCGCGGCGGTGTAGCGGGTGTGGCCGGCGGCCAGTGCGGCCTGGCCGGCACGCACGACGGGTTCGGCGGTAGTGAAGTCCGGTTCGCCGATTTCCAGGTGGATCACATCGTGGCCTGCCTGTTCCAGCGCCTGCGCGCGGGCCAGCAGGGACATCACGTGGAACGGAGCGATTTCATGGCTGCGCCGGCTGTAGCCCGGCGTGTGGGGCGGGGTGCTCATGTGCCCATGGTACGCCGGCCGGCGCAACCCATGACGTTCCGCAGGGTTGCCGCATTGCCGAGATTGGGGTCAGATCCCTTTTCGGGAAAAGGGATCTGACCCCGTCGAAGACCATTGCATTGATGCGCCAGGAGCCTTATCTCATGAAGTCCACCCTCTGCCTGTTGCTCGCCAGCCTGATGACCACGACTGCTACCGCCGCCACGCCGCCCGTTCCGCCGGATGCCGCCAAGCATCCGCATGTGGTCAAGGCGCCGTTCGGCGCGACCCGCAACGATGACTATTACTGGCTGCGCGACGACAAGCGCGAGAACAAGGACATGCTGGCCTACCTGCAGGCCGAGAATGCCTACGCCGACCAGCTGCTGGCACCGCTGAAGCCCCTGGAAGACACCCTGTACAAGGAGATCGTCGGCCGCATCAAGCAGGATGATTCCAGCGTGCCGGCGCGCGAGCGCGGCTACTGGTACTACAGCCGCTTCGAGACCGGCCAGGATTACCCCATCCACGCGCGCCGCAAGGGCAGCATGGAGGCGGCCGAGGAAATCCTGCTGGACGTCAACGCAATGGCCGCCGGCAAGGGCTACTTCAGCGTCGGCTCGATGGAAGTCAGCCAGGACAACCAGCTGCTGGCCTGGGCCGACGATGACGTCGGCCGCCGCCAGTACACGATCCGCTTCAAGGACCTGGCCACCGGCACGGTGCTGCCCGATGTGATCACCGGCAGCTCCGGCGACCTGGTCTGGGCCGACGACAACCGCACCGTGCTGTATGTCGAGAACGATCCGGAAACGCTGCTGACCGTGCGCGTGAAGAAGCACGTGCTGGGCACCCCGGCCAGCGCCGACACCGTCGTCTACGAAGAGAAGGACGACAGCTTCTACATGGGCATCGGCCGCACCCGCGACGATCGCTTCATCACCATCGGCGTGCACAGCACCGTGTCCTCGGAAGAGCGCTACGCGCCGGCCAGCGACCCGACCACCTTCACCGTGCTGGCGCCGCGCCAGCGCGATGTCGAGTACGACGCCGACCACCATGACGGCCGCTGGGTGATCCGCACCAACGACGGTGCGAAGAACTTCAAGCTGGTCACCGCGCCGACCGATGCCACCTCGCGCGCGCAATGGAAGGATTGGATCGCGCACGACGATGCGGTGTTCATCGAAGGCTTCGAACTGTTCGACACGTACACCGCCATCGCCGAACGGTCCGAGGGCCTGGAGCGCATCCGCCTGCTGTTCAAGGACGGGCGCAGCGACTACGTGAAGGCCGACGAGCCGGCCTATTCGATGGGCCTGGGCGACAACACCGAGGCCGATACGCCGTGGCTGCGCTACGTCTACACCTCGATGACCACCCCGACCACCGTGTTCGAGCTGAACACCGCCACCGGCGAGCGTCGCCAGCTGAAGGTGCAGCCGGTGATCGGCTATGACGCCTCGAAGTACGAGACCGACCGCGTCTGGATCACCGCGCGCGATGGCGTGAAGGTGCCGGTGTCGCTGGTCTACCGCAAGGGCTACCAGAAGGACGGCAAGGGCGCGCTGTTCCAGTACGCCTACGGCAGCTACGGCATGTCGATGGATCCGTACTTCAACCAGACCGCGGTCAGCCTGCTTGATCGTGGCGTGGTGTATGCCATCGCCCACATCCGTGGCGGCCAGGAGATGGGGCGCGACTGGTACGAGAACGGCAAGCTGCTGCACAAGCAGAACACCTTCAACGACTTCATCGACGTCACCCGTGGCCTGGTAGCACAGGGCTGGGCGGCGAAGGATCGCGTGGCCGCGTCCGGTGGCAGCGCCGGCGGCCTGCTGATGGGCGCGGTGGCCAACCAGGCGCCGCAGGATTACCGGGTGATGGTGGCGCAGGTGCCGTTCGTCGACGTGGTCACCACCATGCTCGACCCGACCATTCCGTTGACCACCAACGAATACGACGAGTGGGGCAACCCGGAGCAGAAGCCGTATTACGACTACATGCTGTCCTACTCGCCCTATGACAACGTGAAGCAGCAGGCGTACCCGGCGCTGTACGTGGGTACCGGCCTGTGGGATTCGCAGGTGCAGTACTGGGAGCCCGCCAAATGGGTGGCCAAGCTGCGTGATGACAACACCGGCCACTACCCGATCCTGTTCCGCACCAACATGGAAGCTGGCCACGGCGGCAAGTCGGGGCGCTTCCAGCGCTACCGCGAACTGTCCGAGTCGTACGCGTTCGTGCTGCAGCAGCTGGGCATCGCCCAGCCGTAACGGCGAAGGGGCGCCGGGCGCTGCCTGGCACCCCGAACCGGTATCCTTGCGGCCATGAGCCAGCCCGAGCCATCTGCACCCCGCGATAGCGCCACGCCGCCGCGCGTGGTGCGTTTCCGCTGGGCATGGTGGCTGCTGGCGTACGTCAGCCTGGGCACCGGCATCGTCGGCATCTTCGTTCCGGGGCTGCCGACCACCGTATTCATCCTGATCTCGGCCTGGGCCGCCTCGCGCGGTTCGGAGCGCCTGCATACCTGGCTGCTGCAGCATCCGCGTTTCGGCCCGGCCATCGCCAACTGGCAGGCACACGGGGCGGTCAGCCGCTACGGCAAGTGGATGGCCACGATCACCATGGCGGTATGCGCCGGCATCATGCTGTGGTGCGTGCCGATCGCCTGGGTGAAGTGGTTCTCGATCGGCAGCATGACCGTGGTCGCAATCTGGCTGTGGACGCGGCCGCTGCCACCACCGCCCGCGGATTGAGCGCCGGCGGTAGTGCCGGCCGCTGGCCGGCAACCCGATTCCCTGCACCAACCGCTCAGCCGCCAATGGCTATACTCGGGGCATGAAGATCCCCCATCGAAACGCCATCCTGATTCCGCTGGCAGCGGCCTCGCTGCTGCTCCTCGCCGCCTGCGGCAACAAGGGCCCGCTGGTACTGCCGCAGAAGCCGGTGCCGGTGGAAGAAACTGTCGAACCCGCTGCCGAGCCCGCCACCGAGGCGACTGCGCCGCAGACCCAGGGCAGCGGCACCCCGGCCACGACCGTGGAGCCGGCCGCACCGGCCACCCAGCCGGCGCCCACGCCCGCGAAGAAGGCGGGCAGCGGGAATGAGTAAGGCCGGTTCCAGGGCCCTGCGTTTCAGCAAGATGCATGGCGCGGGCAATGATTTCGTAGTGATCGACCTGCGTGACGGCACCGCGCCGCCCACGCCCGAGCTGGCCGCGCGCCTGGCCGACCGCCACACCGGCGTTGGCTGCGACCAGATCCTGACCATCGAGGCACCGCGTGCGGACGGTTCGGTGGCCTCGTACCGCATCTGGAATGCCGACGGCTCCAATTCCGAGCAGTGCGGCAACGGCGCGCGCTGCATCGCCGCCTGGCTGGTGCGCGAGGGCAGTGCGCAGGGCGGTGCATTCGTCATCGACAGCCCGCTGGCCAGCCATGAAGTGAAGGTGCTGGGCGAAGGGCAGTTTGCGGTGACGATGGGCGTGCCCGCCTTCGAGCCGGCCAACGTGCCGCTGATGGGCTTTGCGCACGCGCGCGAGGAATACCTGCTGCCGCTGCAGGGCGAGAGCGTACGCTTCGCCGCGGTGTCGATGGGCAACCCGCATGCGGTGATCGAAGTGGGCCTGGTCGATGCTGCACCGGTCGAGCGCGTCGGTGCGCTGCTGCAGCAGCATGCGTCGTTCCCGCGCTCGGTGAACGTGGGCTTCGCCCAGGTGATGGGCCCGGCCCACGCCCGCCTGCGCGTGTTCGAGCGCGGTGTCGGCGAGACCCTGGCCTGCGGCAGTGGTGCCTGTGCCGCCGCGGTGACCCTGATGCAGCGCGGTCGCCTGCAGCGCGATGCACGCATCAGCCTGCCCGGTGGCGACCTGCGCATCCAGTGGCCGGGCGATGGCCAGCCGGTGGTGATGGCGGGCCCGACCGCATTCGTCTTCGAAGGGGAGTGGATCGCATGACCGAAACCGTCGACAAGCTCGGGGCCCATGAAGTCGCTGCCTGGTTGCGGCGTCATCCCGGCTTCCTCAAGCAGTTCCCGGACCTGGCCCTGACCCTGGTGGTGCCGCGTGACGACGGCCCGACCGCGTCGCTGGCCAGCTACCAGCTGGAAGTGCTGCGCGAGAAGAACCGCGAGCTGGCACGACGGTTGGCCGATCTGGGCGCGACCGCCCAGGTCAATGAGCGCCTGGCGGTGCGCACGCACCAGCTGACCCTGGCGCTGATGAAGCAGGACAACGCGGCTGACACCCTGCGCGCGATGGCCGCCTCGCTGCAGGAAGACTTCGCCGGCGACCTTGTGCGGCTGGTGGTGCACACGCCAGTGGCCGGGCTGGAACAGGCCGACTGGCTGCAGGTGATTGCCGCGGATGATCCGCAGCTGGGCCCGTTCCGCGATTGCCTGAACGATGGCGAGCCGATCTGCGGCCGCCTGCAGCCGGAAAAGAATGCCGTGCTGTACGGCGTGCGCAGCGAGGAAGTGCAGACCACCGCGCTGCTGCCGCTACCGGGCGTGGGCCTGATCGCGGTCGGCAGCCACGACCCGAACCGCTTCTACCCGGGCATGGGGACGTTGTTCCTGCGCATGATGGGCGACGCGCTGGTCACTGGCCTGAAGCGCTTCCCGGGCTGAGCAGGTTGCGACGACGATGAGCGCGGTACAGGCCTTCCTGCAGCACCTGCAGGTGGAGCGGCGGATGTCGGCGCATACGCTCGACGCCTACCGCCGCGACCTGGACGCGCTGTCGGCCTGGGCCGAGCCGCGTGGCGTGGCGGTGGAGGCACTGGATGCCGAGGCCGTGCGCCAGTTCGTTGCCGACGAGCACCGGCGTGGCCTGTCGGCCAAGAGCCTGCAGCGCCGTCTGTCGGCCTGCCGAAGCTTCTATGCCTGGCTGCTCAAGCACGGGCGTATCGAGGTCAGCCCGGCAGCGACGCTGAAGGCACCGCGCGCACCGCGCCGGTTGCCACAGGTCCTCGACGCCGATGAGGCGGTGCAGCTGGTCGAGCTGGAGCCGGAGGGTGAGCTCGGCCGCCGTGACCGCGCGTTGCTGGAACTGTTCTATTCCTCTGGCCTGCGCCTGAGCGAAGTCTGCGCGCTGACCTGGCGCGATCTGGATTTCGACAGCGGGTTGGTGAACGTGCTGGGCAAGGGCAGCCGCCAGCGCCGGGTGCCGTTCGGCCGGCCCGCGCGCGAAGCCCTGCAGGCGTGGCGCACGGAAAGTGGGGGCGGCCCGGCCTCGCCGGTGTTCCCCGGCCGCAACGGGCCGATCAGCCAGCGCGCGGTGCAGATCCGCATCCGCCAGCTGGCGCAGCGCCAGGGCCTGTTCAAGCACGTGCATCCGCACATGCTGCGGCACAGTTTCGCCAGCCACATCCTGGAATCGTCCGGCGACCTGCGCGGTGTGCAGGAGCTGCTGGGCCACGCCGACATCGCCACCACGCAGATCTATACCCACCTCGATTTCCAGCACCTGGCCAAGGTCTACGACGCCGCGCATCCGCGCGCGAAGCGCCGACGCAGCAACGAGGGCAGCGGGGAAAGCTGAACGTTGCCCCTGCGGCAGCCGGTCGCGGGTGGCTTGAAGGGCGCAGCGCAGTCCCCACCTCTGGTTCTGTCACCCCGGAGGCATCATGGACCCCAGTCAGAACCCCAACGTTTTCCACGCCACCACCATCGTCTGCGTCCGTCGCGGCGAGCACGTGGCCATTGCCGGCGACGGCCAGGTCACGCTGGGCCACACCGTGATGAAGGGCAACGCGCGCAAGGTGCGCCGCCTCGGCCGTGATGGCCAGGTACTGGCCGGCTTCGCCGGTGCCGCCGCCGATGCCTTCACCCTGTTCGAGCTGTTCGAGGCCAAGCTGGAAAAGCACGGCCAGCTGCAGCGTGCTGCGGTCGAACTGGCCAAGGATTGGCGCACCGAGCGCCGCCTCGGCAAGCTGGAAGCCCTGTTGGCGGTGGCCGACAAGGAAACCTCGCTGATCATCAGCGGCACCGGCGATGTGATCGAGCCGGAGGACGGCATCATCGCCATCGGCTCGGGTGGCTCGTATGCACTGTCGGCCGCACGCGCCTTGATGGCGCACACCGAACTGGATGCGCGCACCATCGCCAGCGAAGCGATCGGCATCGCCGGCGACATCTGCATCTACACCAACCGCAACGTGGTGGTCGAGGAGCTGTGAGGGTAGCGTCGGGCGCTGGCCGGCAACCTCATGATCCCCCGCACGCGTGCCTGGTTGCCGGCCAGCGGCCGGCACTACCGACAAAGAATCCGTGAGCACATCCATGTCGAAGATCGAAGTTTCCTCCGCCACCATGACCCCGCGCGAGATCGTGCAGGAACTGGACCGGCACATCGTCGGCCAGCACGACGCCAAGCGCGCCGTGGCCATCGCCCTGCGCAACCGCTGGCGCCGCATGCAGCTGGTGCCCGAGCTGCGCAATGAAGTGATGCCGAAGAACATCCTGATGATCGGCCCGACCGGCGTCGGCAAGACCGAGATCGCGCGCCGCCTGGCCACGCTGGCCAACGCACCGTTCGTGAAGGTCGAAGCCACCCGCTTCACCGAAGTCGGCTACGTCGGCAAGGACGTCGAGCAGATCATCCGCGACCTGGCCGATACCGCGGTCAAGCTCTATCGCGAACAGGCCAAGGTGCGCGTACGCACCCAGGCCGAAGAGCGTGCCGAAGACCGCATCCTGGATGCGCTGCTGCCGCGCCGCAGCGGTGGCATCGGCTTCGATCCGGAAGTCGCCCGCAACGAGCCGTCGGCGCAGGACAACGAGACCCGCATCAAGTTCCGCAAGATGCTGCGCAACGGTGAGCTGGACGAGCGCGAGATCGAACTCGACCTGGCCGCAAACGTCAGCATGGACATCATGACCCCGCCGGGCATGGAGGAAATGGGCCAGCAGCTGAAGTCGATGTTCGCCAACCTCGGCGGCGGCGCCAAGGCGCACAAGCGCACGCTGACCATCAAGGCCGCGCGCCCGCTGCTGATCGAGGAAGAAGCGGGCAAGCTGGTCAACGAGGACGACATCCGCACCGCCGCGATCGAGGCCTGCGAGCAGCACGGCATCGTCTTCATCGACGAGATCGACAAGGTCGCCAAGCGTGGCGACAACGTGGGTGGTGGTGACGTGTCGCGCGAAGGCGTGCAGCGTGACCTGCTGCCGCTGGTGGAAGGCTCCAACGTGTCCACCAAGTACGGCACGATCAAGACCGACCACATCCTGTTCATCGCGTCGGGCGCGTTCCACCTGGCCAAGCCCAGCGACCTGATTCCGGAGCTGCAGGGCCGCTTCCCGATCCGCGTGGAGCTGGGTGCGCTGAGCAAGAACGATTTCGTGCGCATCCTGACCGAACCGAAGGCCGCGCTGACCAAGCAGTACGAAGCACTGCTGGCCACCGAAGGCGTCAAGGTCAGCTTCACTGCCGATGCCATTGATCGTCTGGCCGAGATCGCTTTCCAGGTGAACGAACGCCAGGAAAACATCGGCGCGCGTCGCCTGCATACGGTGCTGGAGCGCCTGCTGGATTCGCTCAGCTACGAGGCACCGGACCGCGACGGCGAAACCCTGGCCATCGACAGCGCCTACGTGGACAAGCACCTGGGTGAGCTGGTGCAGGACCCGGACCTGAGCCGCTACATCCTGTAATGCCCGGTGGGGTCGGATCCCTCGCCGTGGCGAGGGCGCTGACCCCGCCCACTGCAGCAGAAAAGGCCGCCGCAAGGCGGCCTTTTTCCTGTGCGGTCAGTGCGATTGCCGGGTGCGGTAGTCCCGCAGCACCTGGTCGATCACTGCACTGGTGCGGGCGGCGCTGATGCCGTTCGAGGGCGAGTGCCCGTTGCCGCGCAGTTCGTCCACGAGGGAGGCGATCAACGGCTGCTGGATCGACGACGGGTTCGGGATGTCGAAGGCCTGCACGCCCGCTTCGGTTTCCAGCTCCACCGGAACGTCCTCGAAGGTGGCAAAGCGCAGCTGGCCACGGTCGCCGGTGATCTCGATCTGATCCTGGCGGCGGAACGCGCAGAAGCTCCATTGCGCGATGCCGTGTGTCCCCGTCCCGGTGCGGAAGCACATCGAGACGCTGTCCTCGGCGGCGTAGGCGCCGGTCAACGAGCTGGCCAGGCCACGCACATCGCTCAGCGGCCCCAGCAGATGGTCGAGCAGGTCCAGGGTATGCGAGCCCAGGTCGACGAACAGCCCGCCGCCGGCGATCGCGGGGTTGGTCCGCCAGAAGTCAGGCGATGCGGCATCCACTGAATGCGGCCGGTGCAGGGTGGCGCGCACGGCGCGCACTGTGCCGATCGCGCCGTCGTCCAGCAGCTGCTTCACCTGTGCGAAGCGGGGCAGGGCACGGCGGTAGTAGGCCACGAACACGGGCACGCCGCTGCGGGCGCTGGCCGCGATGATGCGCTGGCACTCGTCGTGGTCCATGGCCATCGGCTTTTCGATGTAGACCGGCTTGCCCGCAGCAATCGCCTGCAATGCGTAGTGCATGTGCGTGGAGGGCGGTGTTGCAACGTAGACCGCGTTCACCTCCGGATCGGCGATGAGTGCATCGGCGTCCGCGTACCAGCGCGGAATCGCGTGGCGGCGTGCATAGTCTTCGGCCAATGCGGCATTGCGGCGCATGACCGCCACTACCCGTGAGCCCGGCGTGTTGGCCAGGGCCGGCCCGCTCTTCTTCTCGGTGACGCTGCCACACCCGATGAAGCCCCACACCACGTTGTCCAGGATCATCGATCTGCCCTTGCAGGGGGGGGGGCCGCAGTGATGGGAGCAGCCTCGTTCACGCCTCGGGCAGCGGCTCGGGGACGGTGCCGGGAACGAACACACCATCCTTCACGTAGGCGGCCAGGGTCATGTCCAGCGCGAGCATGCCATCGCGCTTGAGGTCCATCAGTTCCGGTTCGACCATCGCGCCGTGCAGCACGCCCAGCACGGTGGCGTGCAGCATGCGCGCGGCGATTTTCGGGTCGGCGCCTTCGCGCAGCTGGCCCAGATCGCGGGCGCGGCGCAGGGCACGCTCCATCCGGTCCAGCGCATCGCGGAATCCGGCCTGCTGCATTTCGGTCAGCACCCTGGTGTCCGCCGACGCATCGCTGCGCAGCATGATCTCCATGGTCTTGCGCAGGCGCTCGTCCTCGGACAGCTCGATGAACGAGTGGATCATCACCGCGCGCAGGTCGTGCACCGGGGTGTCGCGCTGGTCGGTGGAGGTGCGCTCCAGTTCCTGCATGAAGGGCAGGTGCACGCGCTCGACGATGGCGGCCAGCACCTCGCTCTTGTTCTTGAAGTGCCAGTAGACCGCGCCACGGGTGTAGCCGGCGCGGGCACCGATCATCTCCAGCGTGGTACGGGCCACGCCGTGTTCATGGAAGCAGGCTTCGGCGGCGTCAAGGATGCCTTCCCGGGTTGCCTGGGTGTCCTCTTTGGTCTTGCGGGCCATGGGTGTGGGTACGAGTGCGGGTGAAACGTGGCTGAATTGTACCGGTTTACAAACAAACAAGCATGTATGTATATTTCGCACCCATCATTCCCGTCGTGTGCGTGGCAGGCCGGTCTGGCGCCCACTCCACCCGGGTGGGCGCGATCTGCGGGCTTTCACCGGAAGGGGAACGTCCATCGATATCAGCTCCCTCTGAGATTCTTTCCTCCAAGAGCCTTTCCGTCATGTTGCTGAGCCGAATCCGACCCTTTGCACTGTCGCTGGCAATCGCCGCGACCGTGGCTGCCTGCGGCGGCCAACCCCAGGCCCCCGAGCAGGGCCCGGGTGACGTCACCGTGGTCACGCTGAAGTCCGAGACCGTGGGCCTGACCCGCGAACTGCCGGGCCGTACCAATGCCTTCCTGGTCGCCGAAGTGCGCCCGCAGGTCAATGGCATCGTGGCCAAGCGCCTGTTTACCGAGGGCGGCATGGTCAAGGCCGGCGAGCCGCTGTACCAGCTCGACGATGCCAGCTACCGGGCCCAGGCCAACAACGCCCGCGCCCAGCTGGCCCGCGCCGAAGCCACCGCCAATGCCGCGCGCCTGAGTGCCAAGCGCATCACCGAGCTGGCCAAGGTCGATGCGGTCAGCCAGCAGGACCTGGAGAACGCCGTCGCCGCGCAGAAGCAGGCCGAGGCCGACGTCGGTGCCGCCAAGGCCTCGCTGGATGCGGCCAACGTCACCCTGGGCTACGCCCGCATCACCGCGCCGATCAGCGGCCGCATCGGCAAGTCCAGCGTCACCCAGGGTGCGCTGGTCAGCGCCGGCCAGGCCAACGCACTGGCCACCGTGCAGCAGCTGGACCCGATCTATGTCGACCTGACCCAGTCCTCGGCCGAGCTGCTGCAGCTGCGCCGCGAACTGGCCGCCGGCCGCCTGCAGGACAACCAGACCCTGCCGGTCAGCATCCTGATGGAAGACGGCAGCACCTTCGAGCACAAGGGCACGCTGGAGTTCTCCGAAGTCAGCGTCGATCCGACCACCGGCAGCTTCGGCCTGCGCGTGAAGGTGGACAACCCGGACGGCCTGCTGATGCCGGGCATGTACGTGCGTGCGGTGATCGGCGGCGGCGTGCGCAGCGACGCGGTGCTGGTGCCGATGCAGGGCATCGCGCGCGATCCGAAGGGCGACACCACCGCGATGGTGGTCGGCAAGGACAACAAGGTCGAAGTGCGCCCGGTCAAGGTCAGCCGCACGGTCGGCGACAAGTGGCTGGTCGAGGACGGCCTGAAGGCCGGTGACAAGGTCATCGTCGAAGGCCTGCAGAAGATCGGCCCCGGCATGCCGGTCAAGGCCACCGAGAAGGGCGACGCACCGGCCAAGCCGGCGGCAGCCGCCCAGCCTGCCGCCCCGGCCGGCGACGCGAAGTAAGCGGAGAACCCCATGGCACGCTTTTTCATCGATCGACCCATCTTTGCGTGGGTGATCGCCATCATCATCATGCTCGCCGGCGGCCTGGCGCTGTTCAAGCTGCCGGTCTCGATGTACCCCAACGTCGCACCGCCGGCGGTGGAAATCAGTGCCACCTACCCGGGTGCATCGGCCAAGGTGGTCGAGGACTCGGTGACGCAGATCATCGAGCAGAACATGAAGGGCCTTGATGGCCTGATCTACTTCTCCTCCAACAGCTCGTCCAACGGCCAGGCCACCATCACCCTGACCTTCGAGAGCGGCACCAACCCGGATATCGCCCAGGTGCAGGTGCAGAACAAGCTGCAGCTGGCCATGCCGCTGCTGCCGCAGGAAGTGCAGCGGCAGGGCATCAACGTGGCCAAGTCCAGCTCGGGCTTCCTGAACGTCATCGCGTTCGTGTCCGAGAACGGCAGCATGGACGCCAACGACATCGCCGACTACGTCGGTTCCAATGTCGTCGACCGCCTGAGCCGCGTGCCGGGCGTGGGCAACATCCAGGTGTTCGGTGGCAAGTACGCCATGCGCATCTGGCTGGACCCGAACAAGCTGCATACCTATGGCCTGTCGGTGCCGGAAGTGACCGCCGCGATCAAGGCGCAGAACGCCCAGGTGGCGATCGGCCAGCTCGGCGGTGCGCCGTCGGTGAAGGGCCAGCAGCTCAACGCCACCATCAACGCGCAGTCGCGCCTGCAGACCCCGGAACAGTTCCGAAACATCATCGTGCGCGGTGCGCAGGACGGTGCCGAGCTGCGCCTGGGTGATGTCGCCCGCGTCGAGCTGGGTGCCGAGTCCTACGACTTCGTCACCCGCTACAACGGCCAGCCGGCCAGTGGCCTGGCGGTCACCCTGGCCACCGGCGCCAACGCGCTGGATACCGCGGCCGGTGTGGATGCCGCGCTGGAAGACATGAAGGGCTTCTTCCCGGCCGGCCTGAAGGCCGAGATCCCGTACGACACCACCCCGTTCGTGCGCGTGTCGATCAAGGGCGTGGTGCAGACCCTGATCGAAGCGATCGTGCTGGTGTTCGTGGTGATGTACCTGTTCCTGCAGAACTTCCGCGCCACCCTGATCCCGACCATCGCCGTGCCGGTGGTGCTGCTGGGTACCTTCGGCGTGCTGGCGATGCTGGGCTTCTCGGTGAACATGCTGACCATGTTCGCGATGGTGCTGGCGATCGGCCTGCTGGTGGACGATGCCATCGTGGTGGTGGAGAACGTCGAGCGCATCATGTCCGAGGAAGGGCTGTCGCCGCTCGAAGCGACCCGCAAGTCGATGGGCCAGATCACCGGTGCGCTGGTGGGTATCGGCCTGGTGCTGTCGGCGGTGTTCGTGCCGATGGCCTTCATGAGCGGCTCCACCGGCGTGATCTATCGGCAGTTCTCGGCCACGATTGTCTCTGCGATGGCGTTGTCGGTGCTGGTGGCGATCGTGCTGACCCCGGCACTGTGCGCGACCATGCTCAAGCCGCTGAAGAAGGGTGAGCACCACGTCGCCCACCGTGGCCTGGCCGGTCGCTTCTTCAATGGCTTCAACCGTGGCTTCGATCGCACCAGCGAAAGCTACCAGCGCGGCGTGCGCGGCATCATCCACCGTCCGTGGCGCTTCATGGGCATCGTGGCGGTCTTGTTCGTGCTGATGGGCGTGCTGTTCGTGCGCCTGCCCAGCTCGTTCCTGCCCAACGAAGACCAGGGTGTGCTGATGGCGCTGGTGCAGGCGCCCGTCGGTGCCACCCAGGAACGCACGCTGGAATCGATCGCGGCACTGGAAAACCACTTCCTGCAGAACGAGAAGGATGCGGTGGACTCGGTGTTCTCCGTGCAGGGCTTCAGCTTCGCCGGCATGGGCCAGAACGCGGGCATGGCGTTCGTCAAGCTGAAGGACTGGAGCGAGCGTGACGCCGACAATGGCGTGATGCCGATCACCGGCCGTGCGATGGCGGCCCTGGGCCAGATCAAGGATGCCTTCATCTTCGCCTTCCCGCCGCCGGCCATTCCGGAGCTGGGGACCGCCTCGGGCTACACCTTCTTCCTGAAGGACAACAGCGGCCAGGGCCACGAGGCACTGGTGGCCGCGCGCAACCAGCTGCTCGGCCTGGCCGCAGGCAGCAAGAAGCTGGCCAACGTACGCCCGAACGGCCAGGAAGACACGCCGCAGTTCCGCATCGACATCGACGCGGCCAAGGCGACCTCGCTGGGACTGTCGATCGACCAGATCAACGGCACGCTGGCGGCCGCGTGGGGCAGCTCGTACATCGATGACTTCGTCGATCGTGGCCGCGTCAAGCGCGTGTTCGTGCAGGCCGACCAGGCGTTCCGCATGGTGCCGGAGGACTTCGATCTCTGGTCCGTGAAGAACGACAAGGGTGAGATGGTGCCGTTCAGCGCCTTCGCTACCAAGCACTGGGACTACGGTTCGCCGCGCCTGGAACGCTACAACGGTGTGTCGGCAATGGAAATCCAGGGCGAACCGGCCCCGGGTGTCGCCTCCGGTGATGCCATGGCCGAGATCGAACAGCTGGCCAAGCAGCTGCCGGCGGGTTTCGGCATCGAGTGGACGGCGATGTCCTACCAGGAACGCCAGGCCGGCTCGCAGACGCCGCTGCTGTACACGCTGTCGCTGATGATCGTGTTCCTGTGCCTGGCCGCGATGTATGAAAGCTGGAGCGTGCCGACCGCGGTGCTGCTGGCGGCCCCGCTGGGTATCCTCGGCGCGGTGCTGGCCAACACCTTCAAGGGCCTGGAGCGCGACATCTACTTCCAGGTGGCGATGCTGACCACGGTGGGCCTGACCAGCAAGAACGCGATCCTGATCGTCGAGTTCGCCAAGGAAAACCTGGAAAAGGGCGCCAGCCTGATCGAGTCGATCATGCACGCCGTGCGCGACCGCCTGCGCCCGATCGTGATGACCTCGCTCGCCTTCGGCATGGGCGTGGTACCGCTGGCGATCTCCACCGGTGCCGGCTCCGGCGCCAAGCAGGCGATCGGCACCGGCGTGCTCGGCGGCATGATCGTCGGCACCGTGCTCGGCGTGTTCTTCGTGCCGCTGTTCTTCGTGGTGGTGCAGCGCGTGTTCAAGCGCAGATCCACGACGTGACCTGTAGCGGTCATGCCGGCCTCAGGCTGGCGTTATCGAAACGGTAGTGCCGGCCGCTGGCCGGCACTGCCTCCTGCCATCCGGCAGTACCGATGGAAGTGATCCCCATGAAAAGTGCATCCCTGTTCCTCTCCATTGCCGCCACGCTCGCGCTGGCCGGCTGCTCCACCCTGGCGCCGAAGAACACCGCCGTCGCTCCGGCGATTCCTGCGCAGTGGCCGGCCGAGGCCGCGCAGGGCGAGGTGGCCGATGTCGCCGCCGTCGGCTGGCGCGATTTCTTCACCGATGCGCGCCTGCAGCAGGTGATCGAGCAGTCGCTGCAGAACAACCGCGACCTGCGCGTGGCCGTGCTCAATGTCGAGCGCGCGCGTGGCCAGTACCGCGTGCAGCGCGCCGATCGCGTGCCCGGCGTGGCCGTGACCGGCCAGATGGACCGCCGTGGTACCGATGCCGGTGTCACCGAGCAGTTCAGCGCGGGCGTGGGTGTGGCCGAGTTCGAGCTGGACCTGTTCGGTCGCGTGCGCAACCTCAGCGAGGCGGCGCTGCAGCAGTACTTCGCCGTGGCTGCCAACCGCCGCAACGCGCAGCTGAGCCTGGTGGCCGAGACCGCCACCGCGTGGCTGACCTATGGGGCTGATGCGCAGCGGCTGAAGATCGCCGATGCCACGCTGAAGACCTACGAGGATTCGCTGCGCCTGGCCGAGGCCCGCCACGAACGCGGCGGCAGTTCGGCGCTGGAGCTGACCCAGACCCGTACCCTGGTCGAGACCGCACGCACCGATGCCGCGCGCCTGCGCGGCCAGCTGGCCCAGGACCGCAACGCACTGGCGCTGCTGGCCGGTGGCCAGCTCGATCCGGCACTGCTGCCGGACAGCATCGAACCGCAGCTGCTGGCGCTGGCCCCGCCGCCGGCCGGCCTGCCCAGCGACGTGCTGCTGCAGCGCCCGGACATCATGGCCGCCGAACACCAGCTGCTGGCCGCCAATGCCAACATCGGTGCGGCACGCGCAGCGTTCTTCCCGAGCATCTCGCTGACCGGCAGCATCGGCAGCGGCTCCAGCGAACTGTCCAACCTGTTCGACAGCGGCACCCGTGTGTGGAGCTTCCTGCCGAAGATCACCCTGCCGATCTTCCAGGGCGGCAAGCTGCGCGCCAACCTGGCCATCGCCAACGCGGATCGTGATATCGCACTGGCGCAGTACGAGAAGTCGATCCAGGTGGGATTCCGCGAAACGGCCGATGCGCTGGCGTTGAATGTCAGCCTGGATGAGCAGGTGAGTTCACAGCAGCGCCTGGTGGAAGCGGCCGAACAGGCCAATCGCCTGTCGCAGGCACGCTACGACGCGGGGCTGGACAGCTTTGTCACCCTGCTTGACGCGCGGCGTACCGCCTACAACGCGCAGCAGACCCAGCTGCAGGCGCAGCTGGCGCAGCAGGCCAACCGCATCACCCTGTACAAGGTGCTGGGCGGCGGCTGGCACGAGCGCGGGTAAGCAGTGCTTCTGGTAGGTGCCAACCTTGGTTGGCACGGATGCGTCAGCGCAGGCGGCTGGCCCTGTGCCAACCAAGGTTGGCACCTGCCTGGAGATCGAGGGTAGTGCCGGCCGTTGGCCGGCATTGTCATTCGGAGGCCTGCTATACCGCTTCATCGTCGCGCCGCGCCGCATGGCAGGCGCGAACGCGCGCCAGCGCATCGCCGGCTTCGCGCGCCATCTGCTCGTACTCGGCGCGGATCTCTTCCAGGCGCGCTTCATCCAGTTCTTCCAGATCCAACAGTTCGTTGTTGGCTTCGGCCGTCGCCCGGATCAGCTCGTCCAGCTTGATCTGCATCGCGGCAGTATCCGCGTTCTGCGTGTGCTGGATCAGGAACACCATCAGGAAGGTGATGATGGTGGTGCCGGTGTTGATCACCAGCTGCCAGGTGTCGTTGAAACCGAACACCGGGCCACTGATGCCCCAGATCACCACGATCGCTACTGCAGCCAGGAAGGTCCACGGCGAGCCGGTGGCGGCCGCGGCCTTCTTGGCGATCGTATTGAACAGGTTGCGTGCTTTCATCGTCGTCGTCCCACTCAGGTGACGAGGATGATCGGCAGTGGCCCGTGCAGGGGTTGTGCAGCGGCGGTCAGGCGCGCATGCGCTGCAGTCGTGGCGCCTGCAGGCTGCGCACCGGGCTGCTCTGGTAGACGTGCTGCCAGCAACGGTCGACGAACTCACGGGCCTGGGCTTCGCTCAGCCGCGGCATGATCTGCAGGGCGTATTGGGTCTGGAACATCTCGTCACGTTCGGCCTCGCTGGCGCGCGGCTGGGTGATCAGCGAATCACAGGCGAACTTGATCCACGGCACGTACGAGCCGAACGAGTTGTGCGGCAGTGCGCCTTCGGCATGTTGGCGGCGCCAGTGGTCAAGCTCGGCGTCAACGTTGATGACCGGAGGAATGGTGGGGACTTCAGCGTGCATGACAATCCAGTTCGGTTGAGTGGAAAGGGAGTGGGGGTTCATCCGAGTGTGGCGTATATGGCGGTGCATGCCGCGTCAGCGGGATGTGGAGCCTGCGTTGGCATGGCCGATCAACTGCGCATGTTCGACCGCACCGAGGTCTTCGGCCAGAGTGGCCATCGCATTGCACAGGCGTTCGTGGTCGAGCGGGTGGCGGCGGACCAGCTCCAGTTGCATGTGCTGATAGGCAGTCCAGAACGGCGCGCCGCGCCGGTGCAGCGCATATTGCTGCTGCAAGCGTTCGCGGATCGGATCGAGGATCGGGTCTGTCGTAGGGCGTACGGCGTGCGCGCACATGGCTGGCTCCGCCGGGGAACGGGTGCCCCGGTGAACCCACCGTAGGCGTGTCAGCCGCGTGGGGTGTTACCGCAATGTGTGCGCGTGGCCTGGCTGACTGTGCGCGCGGTCACGCCGATGCCCGCAAAGGCCGCCGGCACAAGGGCGCACCGGCGCTGAAGCGTTCATTAAATGTGTTGCAGAGACGAGCGCGCGTGGCTCATTCGCCGATGTCCTCGTTCCAGATGTCGGGATGACGGCTGATGAAATCGCCCAGCAGGTCCACGCATTCCTGGTTGTCCAGGTCGATCACGTTGACGCCGTTTTCGCGCAGCCAGTCGATGCCGCCCTGGAAGGTGCGCGATTCGCCCACCACCACGGTGCCGATGTTGAACTGGCGCACCAGCCCCGAGCAGTACCAGCACGGGGCCAGGGTGGTGACCATGATGGTGTCCTGGTAACGGCGCTGGCGGCCGGCCTTGCGGAAGGCGTCGGTTTCCCCATGCACCGACGGGTCGCCTTCCTGCACGCGGCGGTTGTGGCCGCAGCCGAGGAGGCGGCCGTCGTTGTGGTACAGCGCCGCGCCGATCGGCACGCCGCCCTCGGCCAGGCCCTGGCGGGCTTCGGCGATGGCGGTCTGCAGCAGGGCCTGGTAGTCGGGCGTGGTGATCATGCGGGGCTCCGGTAAGTCGTGGCCCGCCATCATACGGGCAGGGGGTGCCGCTGGCCCCCGGCGGTGCGATAATCGGGGCCATGAGCGAATCCCCCTACAAAGCCGGTACCACCCATTTCGGGTTCCGCGACGTCGCCGCCAAGGACAAGCAGAAGCTGGTCGGCCAGGTGTTCACCTCGGTCGCGCGCAACTACGACCTGATGAACGACCTGATGAGCCTGGGCGTGCACCGGGCGTGGAAGCGCTACTACGTGGCCACCGCGCAGGTGAAGCCGGGCGACCGCGTGCTCGACCTGGCCGGCGGCACCGGCGACATCGCCGCCCTGCTGAAGGAGCGCGTCGGTGCCGAGGGCTCGGTGGTGCTGGGCGACATCAACGCCGGCATGCTGTCGGTCGGCCGTGACCGCCTGACCAACCGCGGCCTCGTGCTCGGCCTGGACTACGTGCAGTGCAACGCCGAAGCCCTGCCGTTCCCGGACAACAGCTTCGATCTGGTCACCATTGCCTTCGGCCTGCGCAACGTGACCGACAAGGACGCTGGCCTGCGCGAGATGTACCGCGTGCTGAAGGTGGGCGGCCAGGCCCGCGTGCTGGAATTCTCCGAAGTCACCGCGGACTGGTTCAAGCCGATCTACGACTTCCACTCGTTCAAGATCCTGCCCAAGCTGGGCAAGCTGTTCGCCAACGATTCGGACAGCTACCAGTACCTGGCCGAGAGCATCCGCAAGCACCCGCCGCAGGACGAACTGAAGGCGATGATGGGGCAGGCCGGCTTCGAGCGCTGCCACTACAAGAACCTGACCGGCGGCATCGTCTCGATCCACTCCGGCTACAAGCTGTAAGCCCTGCTCTGGTGGGTGCCAACTTGGTTGGCACTCGCCCGCTGCGGTCATCCGCTCTGGTAGGTGCCGACCTTGGTCGGCACGGGCCTGCCGCGTGCGTTGATGGATCCGTGCCAACCAAGGTGGGCACCTGCCTGTAGATGCCAACCTTGGTTGGCATGCGCCGGAGGCGCAGGAACGGCCCCGGCCTGCATTACCCCGCACCGCGCAACGCCTGCGCGGCCGGAGGGAGGTACCATTGGGGTTTGATCCCCGTAACGGTCCCGATTCATGCGTAATCCGCTGATGCTCCTTCCGCTGGCCGTGGCCCTGGCCGCCGGCTGCTCCCAGGAGGCGGCCGCGCCCGCCGCCGCCCCGACTGCCGCAAAGGCCCCCGCCGCCCCCGTGAACGCCGAGAACCGCAGCCACGACGAAAGCTCGTACGCCGAGCCGGACAAGGTCGTCATCAAGGACATCGCACTGGATCTGAAGCTGGACTTCGACCAGAAGCAGATCGGCGGCACCGCCACCTACACCCTGGAATGGAAGCAGAAGGACGCCAGGCAGCTGGTGCTCGACACCCGCGAGCTGACCGTGTCCAAGGTCGAGGCCGTCGGTGCCGATGGCGCGCGCAGCCCGCTGCAGTTCGCGCTGGCCCCGGTCGACAAGGTGTTCGGCAGCAAGCTGACAATCGAGACCCCGGAACAGCCAGCCAAGGTGGAAGTGACCTACCACACCGCACCGACCGCCTCGGGCCTGCAGTGGCTGGCGCCGTCGATGACCGAAGGCAAGAAGCTGCCCTTCATGTTCAGCCAGTCGCAGGCCATCCACGCCCGCTCCTGGGTGCCGCTGCAGGACACCCCGAGCGTGCGTTTCACCTACAGCGCGCACGTGGTCTCGCGCCCGGACGTGATGGTGCTGATGAGCGCCGACAACGATCCGAAGGCCGCGCGTGACGGTGACTACACCTTCAAGATGCCGCAGCCGATTCCGTCCTACCTGCTGGCCATCGCCGCCGGCGACCTGGTGTTCGAGCCGATCTCCGGCCGCTCCGGCGTCTGGGCCGAGCCGACCATGGTCAACAAGGCCGCCAAGGAATTCGAAGACACCGAGAAGATGATCGGTGCCGCCGAGAAGCTCTACGGCGAATACCGCTGGGGCCGCTACGACATGCTGGTGCTGCCGCCGTCGTTCCCGTTCGGCGGCATGGAGAATCCGCGCCTGACCTTCGCCACCCCGACCGTGATCGTCGGTGACAAGTCGCTGGTCTCGCTGGTCGCCCATGAACTGGCGCACAGCTGGTCGGGCAACCTGGTGACCAACGCCAGCTGGAAGGACATCTGGCTCAATGAAGGCTTCACCACCTACGTCCAGGGCCGCATCACCGAAGCCCTGTACGGCAAGGAGATGGCCGAGATGGAGAAGCAGATCGACCAGACCGACCTGCTGGCCGAAGTGAAGGACATGAGCCCGGCCGACCAGGCGCTGGCGCTGCCGCCGCTGAACGAGCGTGACCCCGACGAAGCCCTCAGCCAGGTCGCCTACGTCAAGGGTTCGTGGTTCCTGGAATTCCTGGAGCAGCGCTTCGGCCGCGAGACCTTCGATCCGTTCCTGCGCGGCTGGTTCGATGACCATGCCTTCCAGAGCGCGAACACCGACCAGTTCGTCGCGTACATGAAGAAGAACCTGCTGCCGAAGAATCCCTCGGCAGTGACCGAGGCCGAACTGAAGGCGTGGCTGGACGAGCCGGGCATTCCGGCGTTCGCGGCCAAGGCGCAGTCGCGCAACTTCAGCAGCGTCGATACCGCGCGCATTGCCTTCGCCAGCGCCGGCACCGTGCCGAGCAGCCAGGTCATCGCCGACTGGAGCACGCAGGAATGGGTGCGCTTCATCGACGGCCTGGGTGCGACCCAGCCGCTGGACAAGCTGGCCACGCTGGACAAGGCGTTCCACTTCACCGGCACCCCGAATGGCGAGATCGCCATGCGCTGGTACCCGCTGGCGATCCGCAGCGGCTACGAGCAGGCCAATGAAGGTGCTGCCGCGTTCATCGAGCGCGTCGGCCGTCGCAAGCTGATCCTGCCGATCTACGCCGAACTGGTGAAGACCCCGAAGGGGCTGGAGCTGGCCAAGCAGGCCTTTGAAAAGGCCAAGCCGGGCTACCACCCGATCACCACGGCCTCGGTCCAGGACATGCTGGCCAAGGCTGAAGCCAAGTAACCGGTGGTGCCGGCCGCTGGCCGGCAACCGGTCACTGCTTCACCAGCTACGGCGGGGAAACCCGCCGTTGCTGTATCCGCTTTTCGCTGCCGATAGAATCGGGATGCACTCGCATAGGACCTCCGCCATGAAACGACTGATCCTGCTCACCGCCTGCACCCTGGCCCTGGCCGCCTGCAGCAACCCCGAGGAAGAGCGCAAGGCGCAGGAAGCCGCCGCGGCCGCCGTGCAGGCGCAGAAGGAAGCCAAGGCCGAGGACGTGGCCAAGCAGTACGACATGGCCGTGGCCGCGCAGGACTGGGAACGCGCGCGCCTGCATGGCGCCTCGCTGCTGGACCAGTACAAGGACACCGCCGCCGCCGAGCGCATCGCCGCGGGCTTCGACGAGGTCAAGGCCAAGGGCGATGCCGCACGCGACCTGCGCCGCATGCAGGCGCTGTGGCAGTACAACCAGATCCCGGTGGGCAACAAGGGCAACCAGGTTTCGGCGCAGATCTACAGCAAGGAACGGGTGGACGTGGATGGCAGCGGCGCCAAGCCGGTGCAGCTGGTGTTCCGCGATCACCCGGAGTGGAAGCGGCACGCTTACCTGGTGCTGCAGGCCGGCGATTTCCGCTGCCCGCAGTGCACGGTGAAGGTGACCGTGGACGATGGCAAGCCGGTGTCGATGGCGGCCTGGCGCCCGAAGACCGATGAAGCCATCGCCCTGTTCATCACCGACCAGAAGGCGTTGTGGAAGCTGGCGCGCAAGGGCAAGTCGATCAGCATCGAGTTCCCGGTCAAGGCTGGCGGCACGCGTACGGCCGTGTTCGAGACCGGCGGTGTCGACGCCAGTCGCATGCCGCAGTGGTGGCAGTGATGATCGCGACGGGCAGCGCAGTGCACGCGTTGTCCGCGATCCGGCACTGGATCTTCGACATGGATGGCACGCTGACCGTCGCCGTGCATGATTTCGCCGCGATCCGCCGTGCGCTGCAGATCGCGGCCGAGGAGGACATCCTGGACCATATCGCAGCGTTGCCGGATGCGCCGGCGCAGGCCAAGCGTGAGTGGCTGCTGGATCACGAACGTGTGCTGGCCGAGGAGGCGCTGCCGGCGCCGGGTGCGGTGACGCTGCTGCGTGCGCTGGCAGCCGACGGTTGCCGGCTGGGCATCCTGACCCGCAACGATCATGCGCTGGCGAAGCTGACGCTGGACGCGATCGGGGTCGGGGAACTGTTCGATGATGCCGACATCGTCGGCCGTGATGAAGCGGTGCCCAAGCCCTCGCCGGATGGCCTGCAGCAGCACCTGCGGCGCTGGGGCATTGCAGCGAGGGAGGCGGTGATGGTCGGCGACCACGCCTACGACCTGGAGTGCGGCCGCGCCGCGGGCGCCCATACCGTACTGGTCAACCTGCCGGAAAACCCGTGGCCCGGCCGTGCCGACTGGCATTTCGCCGATTGCCGCGCGCTGTTGGCGGCCTGGCAGGCCGCATGACCGTGTAGAGCCGAGCCCACGCTCGGCTGCTCTGCGGTCAGATCGCGCAGGCGCGCGCAAGCCGAGCATGGGCTCGGCTCTACAGAGAGCAGGCAACGTGTCGGTCGGAAGTTCCGGTAGTGCCGGCCGCCGGCCGGCAGTGTCGACCCAGGTCGACACCCACCGAGCGATGCGCGGGCAGTTCGGTTTACGCGCCCAGCGCGTAACCGAACTGCTGCTTGAACTGCTCGTTGAACTCATCGAAGGTGAAGCGCTGGTTCTGCGTGCCCGGGTGCTCGACCTTCAGTGCGCCCATCAGGTTGCCCATGCGGCCGATGGTCAGCCAGTCGTAGCCCTTCTGGATGCCGTAGATCAGGCCGGCGCGGAAGGCGTCGCCACAGCCGGTCGGGTCGACCACGCGGCGCTCGTGCGCCGGCGGGATGTCGTAGCTCTTTTCCGGGGTGTGGATGACCGCGCCCTTCGGGCCGCGGGTGGTGATGTAGGCCTTGACCCGGCTGACGATCTCCTTTTCGTCCCAGCCGGTGCGCTCCTGCAGCAGGTTCGACTCGTAGTCGTTGACCACCACGTAGTCGGCCTGGTCGATGAAGGCGCGCAGCTCCGGGCCGTTGAACAGCGGCATGGCCTGGCCCGGGTCGAAGATGAACGGGATGCCGTCCTCGTGGAATTCCTGCGCGTTCTGGATCATGCCTTCGCGGCCGTCCGGGCCGACCAGGCCCAGGGTCACGCCCGGCACGCCGCGCACATGGTTCTCGTAGGAACGCATCATCGCGCCCGGGTGGAAGGCGGTGATCTGGTTGTTGTCGTGGTCGGTGGTGATGAACGCCTGCGGGGTGAACAGCTCATCGATCACGCGCACGCGCGACAGGTCGATGCCCAGGCCTTCGAAGTACTCGCGGTACGGGCCGAAGTCCGAACCCACGGTGCCCATCGGGATCGGCTGGCCGCCCAGCAGGTGCAGGTTGTAGGCGATGTTGCCGGCGCAGCCGCCGAACTCGCGGCGCATGCGCGGCACCAGGAAGGACACGTTCAGGATGTGCACCTTGTCCGGCAGGATGTGATTCTTGAACTGGTCCGGAAACACCATGATGGTGTCGAAGGCAAGAGAACCACAGATCAGAGCGGACATCGATGTAAGCCTATGCGGTGAATTTTGGGGTGGGCCAGCCCGGTTCAGCGGGCAAGCAAACGGCGCCCTTGGGCGCCCGACGGCGCAAAGGTTACCCGCTGGTGCCGCTCAGGGCCAGAACCGGGTGATGCCCGATCAGGCCGAAAGCCTGTGAAGACGCGGGTTCAGCTAGTTTTTTCCTTGCTCGGCGGCAGGCGGGTTGCTAGGCTTGTCGGCCTCGATTTCTGCCCATTTTTTCGCCATCCCGCGGCGGGCACGACACCCCTCAGGACTCCTTCCTCAGATGTTCAAGAAACTCCGTGGCATGTTCTCCAACGACCTGTCCATCGACCTGGGCACGGCCAACACCCTCATCTACGTGCGCGGGCAGGGGATCGTGCTGAACGAGCCGTCGGTCGTGGCCGTGCGCCAGGACCGTGCCATCGGTGGCACCCGCTCGGTGGCAGCCGTGGGCGCCGAAGCCAAGCAGATGCTGGGCCGTACCCCGGGTCACATCACCACCATCCGCCCGATGAAGGACGGCGTCATCGCCGACTTCACCTACACCGAGGCGATGCTCAAGCACTTCATCAAGAAGGTGCACAAATCGCGCGTGCTGCGCCCGAGCCCGCGCGTGCTGGTCTGCGTGCCGGCCGGCTCGACCCAGGTCGAGCGCCGCGCGATCAAGGAATCGGCCGAGGAAGCCGGTGCCCGTGACGTGTTCCTGATCGAAGAACCGATGGCGGCCGCGATCGGCGCCGGCATGCCGGTCACCGAGGCCCGTGGCTCGATGGTCATCGACATCGGCGGCGGCACCACCGAAGTGGCGGTGATCTCGCTCAACGGCATCGTCTATTCGGCCTCGGTCCGCATCGGCGGCGACCGCTTCGACGAGTCGATCACCAACTACGTGCGCCGCAACCACGGCATGCTGATCGGTGAAGCCACCGCCGAGCGCATCAAGGTCGAGCTGGGCTGCGCCTACCCGCAGGCGGAAGTGATCGAGATGGAAATCTCCGGCCGCAACCTCGCCGAGGGCGTGCCGAAGATGATCAAGATCAGCTCCAACGAGGTGCTCGAGGCCCTGCACGAGCCGCTGTCGGGCATCGTCAGCGCGGTCAAGCTGGCGCTGGAGCAGACCCCGCCGGAACTGTGCGCCGACGTCGCCGAGCGCGGCATCGTGCTGACCGGTGGTGGCGCCCTGCTGCGCGATCTGGACCGCCTGATCTCCGAGGAAACCGGCCTGCACGTGCAGGTGGCCGACGATCCGCTGACCTGCGTGGCCCGCGGTGGCGGCCGTGCGCTGGAGCTGGTGGACATGCACGGCAACGAGTTCTTTGCGCCGGAATAAGCCGTCCCGGCCGTTCCTGCCCGCCGCGCCCTTCCGGGGTGCGGCCCGCCGTGATGGCGGGCCGGCACCGGCGGGGCGCCCGCGTGTTTCCCTTTCGCCTTCTGCCAGTTGAATCGTTGCCGTGCCGCCCTACGCCGGTCCTCCCGTTGCCTCCCGATCCGGTGATGCCGCCAGCCCCCTGCGGTTGCTGGCCTATCTCGCGTTGGCCATCACCCTGATCGTGCTCGATGACCAGGCCGGCTGGCTGGCGCGCCTGCGCGAGCAGGCCAACAGCCTGGTGCAGCCGGTATGGGCGCTGGCCGGCCTGCCCGGCAAGCTCGGCAACCAGGTCAAGGATTCCGCCGCCAGCCATACCCAGCTGGTGACCGAGAATCGCGAACTGCGCAACCAGCTGCTGCTGGCCAACGCGCGCCTGACCCGCCTGCAGACCGCCGCGCTGGACAATGCCCAGCTGCGCGAACTGCTGAACGTGGCCGAGCGCAGCGGCCTGGACGTGCAGCTGGCGCCGATCCTGGACATCGACCTGGACCCGGTGAAGCAGCGCCTGGTGCTCGACGCCGGCACCCGCGAAGGCGTGCACGTCGGCCAGGCGGTGATCGATGCCGGCGGCTTGATGGGGCAGGTGATCAGCGTCACCGGCGGCACCTCCACCGTGCTGCTGCTGACCGACCCCGACCACGCGGTGCCCGTTACCGTGGCCCGCAACGGCGTGCGCCTGATCGTCTACGGCCGCGGCGACACGCTGGAGCTGCGCGACATTCCGCTCAGCGCCGGCGTGGAAGTGGGCGATGAGATCGTTACCTCCGGCCTCGGCGGGCGCTTCCCGGCCGGCTTCCCGGTCGGCACCATCACCGGCCTGCGCCCGGACGACACCCACGCCTTCCTGGTCGGCGAACTGAAGCCGGCGGCCCAGCTCGACCGCGGCCGCGACGTGCTGCTGCTGCGCCCGGGCGCGGCGATCCGCATTCCGCCGGAACTGCGCCTGCAGCTGGAAGAAACCGCCCCGGGGGGGCCGGCCACCGGCGCCAGCGTGCCTGCGGGAGCCGCGCCAGCGGCAACGACGCCGGCTCCGGCCAGCTCCCCGGTAGTGCCGGCCGCTGGCCGGCAACAGCCCTCGTCGCAAACGAGGACTGTTGCCCGCGCATCCTCGCCTGATCCTGCTGCTCCGGTAGTGCCGGCCGCTGGCCGGCAACCGACCACGCCGGAGGCCCAGCGATGAGCCGCCTGCGCGACAACCCGTGGGTGCTGCCGGCCAGCCTGGTGGTGGCGCTGCTGCTGGGCCTGCTGCCGTTGCCGGCGCTGCTGCAGCCGCTGCGCCCGTACTGGCTGGCGCTGGTGCTGGCGTACTGGGTCATCGAAGCCCCCGAACGCGTCGGCCTGGGCATCGCCTTCGCCAGCGGCGTGGTTGCCGACCTGCTGTACGGCGGCGTGCTGGGCGAACAGGCGCTGCGGCTGGTGATGCTGGCCTTCATCCTGCAGCGCTTCCGCGCCCGCATCCGCTTCTTCCCGATGTCCCAGCAGATGCTGGCCATCGGCGGCCTGCTGTTCAACGACCGCATCGTCAGCGCGCTGGTCCACATCGTGGTGGATGAGCCGACCCTGCCGTGGTCGTACTGGTGGGCACCGCTGCTGGGCATGGGCCTGTGGCCGCTGGTGTTCGTGCTGCTGGACGCGGTGCGCTTCGGCAAGCGCGGGCGCTGAGCCATGATCCCGCGCCGCCAGGTCAAGAACCCGCACGCCGAAGCCGAACAGTTCCGCCGCCGCGCGGCGCTGGGCTTCCTGGGCGTGCTGGTCTGCCTGCTGGGCCTGGGCGGCTGGTACTTCAAGCTGCAGGTGCTGGACCACGACGTCTATGCCACGCGCTCGGAAGCCAACCGCATCAAGCCGCGGCCGGTGGTGCCCGGGCGCGGCATGATCTACGACCGCAATGGCCGCCTGCTGGCCGAGAACGTGCCGGCCTTCCGCCTGGACGTGACCCCGGACAAGGTCAAGGACATGGACGCCACCCTGGAAGGGCTGGCGAAGATCATCAACATCAGCCCGGAAGAGCTGGAAGCGTTCAACAAGTCGCGCAAGGCGCGCCGCAAGTTCCTGCCGGTCACGCTGAAGCTGCGCATGAGCGACGAGGAGATGGCGCGCTTCGCGGTCGACCGCTGGCGCTTCCCCGGCGTCGAGCTGGAGCCCTACCTGACCCGCCGCTACCCCTACGGCGATCTGTTCGCGCACATCATCGGCTACGTTGGCCGCGTTGATGACAAGGATCTGGAGATCCTCGGCGAAGGCAATGCCGCGCTGACCCACATCGGCAAGTCCGGCCTGGAGCGTTACTACGAGCAGCAGCTGCGCGGCAAGGTCGGCTACGAGCAGGTCGAGACCAACGTGCAGGGGCGCGCGATCCGCACCATCGGCCGCGTCGCCGCGCAGTCCGGCGCCGACCTGCGGCTGTCGATCGACGCCGACCTGCAGCGCGCCATGGTGGCCGCCTTCGGCGACCAGGAAGGCTCGGCGGTGGCGATGGACCCGCGCACCGGCGAAGTGCTGGCGATGGTCAGCCTGCCGTCCTACGACCCCAACCTGTTCGTCAACGGCATCTCGCATGCCGACTTCAAGGCGCTGAACGAAAACCCGTCGCGGCCGCAGTTCAACCGCCTGGTGCTCGGTGGCGTCGCCCCCGGTTCCACGCTGAAGCCGCTGATCGGCCTGGCCGGCCTGGATTCGGGCGTTCGACGCCCGGAAGACAAGGTGCTGTCCACCGGCATGTTCTATCTGCCGGGCACTTCCCGCGGCTGGGGTGACGCCCACCGTGGCGGCCATGGCTGGACCGACCTGCGCAAGTCCATCGCCGAATCGGTCAACACCTACTACTACAAGCTGGCGCTGGACCTGGGCATCGAGCGCTTCGACCATTACATGGAGTACTACGGCTTCGGCCAGCCGACCGGCATCGACCTCACCGGCGAGATCGGCGGCATCCTGCCGTCGCCGGCCTACAAGCGGAAGAGCCGCAAGGAAGCCTGGTACCCCGGTGATACGGTCAACATCAGCATCGGCCAGGGTGACTGGAAGGTCACCCCGCTGCAGCTGGCGCGCGGCGTCAGCGGTCTGGCCGATGGCCAGCTGCGCACCCCGCACCTGGTGATCCAGCAGCGCGAGGGTTTCGACAGCGACTGGTCGGCGATGCCGGCTGGCGAGAGCAAGCCGGTCAGCCCCAACCCCGCCAACGTGCAGGCCGTGCGCGAGGGCATGATGGCGACCATGCGGCCCGGCGGCAGCGGCTGGCGCGTGGCGGTGGGTGCGCCGTACGTGATGGCCGGCAAGACCGGTACCGCGCAGGTCATCAGCCGAAAGGGCACGGCGGCAGTGAATCCGAAGAGCCTGCCGATGCACCTGCGCCATCGCGCGCTGTTCGTCGGCTTCGCACCGGTGGAAAACCCGGTGATCGCGATCGCGGTGGCCGTGGAAGGCGGCGGCTATGGTGGTTCGGCGGCCGCGCCGATCGCACGCAAGGTGTTCGACGCCTACCTGCTGGGCAAGATGCCCGAAGGCATGCAGCCACTGGACAGCGAGCGCGGCACCACCGCCATCGGCGCCACCGCGTTCGACAACGAAGATGCCGGCGCGCGCCAGGCTGGCGACCTCGCCGCGGCGCAGCTGGGTGAACATCCGGTGCTGGTCGGCGTGCCGGCGCCGGAACCTGTACCCGCACCGCAGCCGGCGACGCCGGCCGCCGCCGTGTTGCCCGCCACGCCACGCCCGACCGTCGCGGAGCCCGTACGATGAGAGTGTTCCTGCGCTGGGCCGGCGACATGCTGCGCCGCTTCTTCAGCACGCTGGACTGGGTGCTGTGCCTGGCCCTGGGGACGCTGATGGTGATCGGCCTGGCCACCCTGAAGAGCGCCGGTGGCGACAGCCTGGTGATGGCCCAGGGCGCGCGCTTCGCCGTGGGCATGGCCGCGCTGTGGGGCATCTCGCGGGTGCCGATCCTGCGCATCCGCTCGGCTACGCCGATGATCTACGCGATCTCGATGATCCCGTTGCTGGCGGTGTTCGTGCTGGGCACCGGCAAGTACGGCCGGCAGTGGCTGGACCTGAAGTTCTTCTACCTGCAGCCGGCCGAGCTGCTGAAGGTCAGCCTGCCGATGATGGTGGCCTGGTACCTGCACAAGATGCCGCTGCCGCCGCGCTTCAACACCGTGCTCGTGGCCCTGGTCATCATCGGCGTGCCCACCGGCCTGGTGATGCTGCAGCCGGACTTCGGTACTGGTGTGCTGATCGCTGCCAGTGGCGTGTTCGTGCTGTTGTTGGCCGGGCTGCCGTGGTGGTGGGTCGGCCTGGGTGTGGGTGGCGTGGCCGCGGTCGCGCCGGTGGCCTGGTTCTGGTTGCTGCGGCCGTACCAGAAGGACCGCATCATGATGTTCCTGGACCCGGAGATGGATGCGCTGGGGGCCGGGTGGAACATCATCCAGTCGAAGATCGCGATCGGTTCCGGCGGCTTCGATGGCAAGGGCTGGGGCGAGGGCTCGCAGTCGCACCTGAACTTCATTCCCGAACAGACCACCGACTTCGCGTTCTCGGTGCTGAGCGAGGAGTTCGGCTGGATCGGCGTGGCCACCGTGCTGGCGCTGTACCTGGTGGTGATCGGGCGCTGCCTGTGGATCGCCAGCCAGTCGCGCGATTCGTATTCGCGCCTGCTGGCCGGCGCCACCGGCCTGGCGTTCTTCGTCTATGTGCTGGTGAACGGCGGGATGATTTCCGGCCTGCTGCCGGTGGTGGGCGTGCCGATGCCGCTGATCAGCTACGGCGGTACCTCGGCGGTGTCACTGCTGGCCGGCTTCGGATTGGTGATGGCGGTGCGCAGTCACAACCCGGTGCACGGCGGCTACGGCTGAGTACGGCGTCGGGGTCAGATCCCTTTTTCCACAGGGAAAAGGGATCTGACCCCACAGCCCGGCTACGGAGATCAGAAGCACCCTGACAGCTTCACGCAAGCGCCCGTTGCTAGCGTGCTGCGCGTGGAATGGAAACGACTGTTTGGCGGCTGCCGTGAGGCAGTGCGCACGATCGATCTGCCGTTGCTGGTCGCATTGCTGATCCTGATGGGCGCGGGCCTGGCGGTGCTGCACAGTGTGTCCGGGCCGGTGGCCGGGCAGGCGGCGCGCTTTGCGGGTGGACTGCTGGCGATGTGGCTGCTGTCACGTGTTTCGCTGCTGCGCCTGCGCGCGTGGACACCAGCGTTGTACGCGCTGTCGATGCTGCCGCTGATGGCGGTGTATGTGATCGGCACCGGCAAATATGGGCAGCGCTGGCTCAACCTCGGCGTGTTCTACCTGCAACCGTCGGAGCTGCTCAAGCTCAGCCTGCCGTTGATGATGGCCTGGTACCTGCACCGGCAACCGCTGCCGCCGTCGCCGCGCACGGTACTGACCGCCGCGGTGCTGATCGGCGCGCCGGCGGTGTTGATCCTGATGCAGCCCAACCTCGGCACCGCCACGCTGGTCACCGCCAGCGGCGTGTTCGCGTTGTTGCTGGCGGGCCTGCACTGGGGCTGGGTGGCGACCGGCGCGGCGGGGCTGGCAGTGGCCGCGCCGCTGGCGTGGTTCGGTCTGCTGCGTCAGTACCAGAAGGATCGTGTGTTGACCTTCCTCGACCCGGCGGCCGACCCCCTGGGCACCGGCTGGAACATCCTGCAGTCACGCATCGCGATCGGCTCCGGGGGATGGCAGGGACGCGGCTGGGGGCAGGGCACCCAGGCCACGCTGGATTTCCTCCCCGAATACACCACCGACTTCGCGTTTTCGGTGCTGGCCGAAGAGTTCGGCTGGATCGGCGTGGCGACGCTGTTCGCGCTGTACCTGTTCGTGGTCGGGCGTTGCCTGTGGATTGCCGTGCACGCGCGCGACACGCATGCACGGTTGCTGGCCGGCAGCCTGGGGCTGGCGTTCTTCGTCTACGTGCTGGTGAACGGCGGAATGATTTCCGGCCTGCTGCCGGTGGTGGGCATTCCGATGCCGCTGATCAGCTACGGCGGCACATCGGCGGTTTCGCTGTTGGCCGGCACCGGGTTGGTGATGGCGGTACGCGGGCACCGGCCCGTGCACGGGGGATAGGGTTTCCAGCCAACGGCGCAGCCCCTCGTGGGTGACGGCGCAAAGCAGTTCATGGGTGGGGCCGGGTAGATGGGCTGCGCAGGGGGCGCTGCAAGTACGTCCATGTAAGCTCGGTCGCCGCATCCATGCGGCTCACGCCCCTGCGCAGCCCATCTACCCGGCCACGGACAGGTTCCGGGCGTGTCCACCCACGGAGAAGAAAAAGAAGATCAACAGCGGATCGCAGCGCTGCGCTTGCTCGCGTAGAGCCGAGCCCATGCTCGGCTTCGTGGGCCGGCCGGAAAGCAGCCGAGCGCGGGCTCGGCTCTACAGAAAGCGACCTGCCAAGCCGCTTTTGCTTTTGATCTTTTCTTTTCTTCGCCGTGGGTGAACGCGCGCGAAAACTGTCAGAGGACGGTCGGGTTGGGTACGCGGGGGTGTCAGCCGCATGGATGCGGCTGCCAAGCCTCCATGGACGGATTCACGGCGTCCCCCGCGTACCCAACCCGACCGGCCCACGCGCGGCTTCTGCTTTACGCGACCACCCAGACACCACCCACGAGGGGCTGCGCCGTTGGCTGGAAACTTCCTGACTGCGCAACGCCCGTTGTGTAAGCGTTCTCACACCGATGCACGACAGCACGCCCGCTGACGAAAGTCCGTAAAAAACGTTAGCTGGTTCACACTTTTACACCGCGTTGATCTTGATCAATGGACTTGTCGTAATCGGCCTGCACAATGGCGGCCCGTTCGGCACGGCGCGCCGTCAATCGTTGCAGCGCGAGGGGGCGTCGGGCGGGAAGCAGTACTGATCCAACGGGTACAGGGAGCGCGGGGTACTGCCACTGGGGAGCGGCAGCCGCGCAGGTACCGACCGGATCCGGTCGCCGGTTGCGTCTGCGGGGATGGGGACGCAACCGGCAACCTCCATCTGAATGGGGAAGGGCGATCACGGTGCCTTCACATTTCCCGCTGGTCGCAGGCAAATCGTTGTGATTCATGGTGTTAGGGGTTTTAATTCATCCATGACCTGCTAACCTGCGACGATGATTCGACGCACTCTGGCCTGCATGCTCACCCTCGGCCTGGTCGCCTGCGCGACCCAGCCGAAGTCCCCACCGTCTTCGCCCCAGGCCAGCAGTACGCCGCGCCAGCCCGCCGCCAAGGCCCATGGCCCGGCCGAGGCCGCGCCTGAAGCCACCGCCGCCACCGCGGCGCCTGTCGATCTCACCCCGGTGCCGTTCGAGGTCGCACGGGCCCGCTTCATTGCCGATACCGCCAAGCGCTATGGCCTGAAGCCGGAGCAGATCAGCAGCGTGCTCGACCAGGCGCAGGTGCGCCAGCCGATCATCGCCGCGATGTCGCGCCCGGCCGAACGGGTCAAGCCGTGGAATGAGTACCGGCCGATGTTCATCAGCAAGGCGCGCATCGATGGCGGCCGCGCGTTCCTGGCCGAACACCGCGCCGAACTGGATCGCGTGCAGCAGCGCACCGGCGTGCCGGCCGAAGTGATCGTCGCGATCATCGGTGTGGAAACCAGCTACGGCAGGAATGCTGGCAGCCATCGTGTGCTCGATGCGCTGTACACGCTGGCGTTCTATTACCCGCGCAGCGGCGACCCGGCCAAGCTGGAACGCGAAGTGCGCCGCGAGCTGTTCTTCCGCGATGAGCTGGCCAAGCTGTTCGAGTTGGGCCACGAAGAGAAACTGGATATCACCACGCTCAAGGGCAGTTATGCCGGTGCGATGGGCATGGGCCAGTTCATGCCGTCCAGCTATCTCGACTACGCCGTGGACGGAAACGGTGATGGCCGCCGCGACCTGTTCACCAGCTACGACGACGTGTTCTCGTCCATCGCCAACTACTTCGTGAAGAAGGGCGGCTGGGTGCGTGGCGGGCAGGTGGCCGTGCCGGCCACGCTGGCGCCGGGCCGCGAGGAGTTCAATCCGACCGAATGGATGCCGACCTGGACGATGGCCGACCTGGCGCAGCGCGGCTACCAGCCGGGCGCGCCGGTGCAGCCGGGCGCCACCGCCACGCCGATCACGCTTGAAGGCAGCACCGGCAAGCAGTACTGGCTGGGCTTCCAGAACTACTACGCGATCACCCGCTACAACCTCTCGAAGATGTACGCGATGGCCGTGTTCCAGTTGTCCCAGGCCATCGCCGGACAGGAGCTGCCCCCGGCATGAACATCAGATGGCTGGTCCCAGGCTTGATCGTCCTCGCGCTGGCTGCCTGCAGCAGCGCGCCGAAGAAGCCGGCCACGGCCGGCCATGGTGGCAAGTCCGGCGGCACGCTGGTGCAGGGGCGTGGCTCGCGCCCGGCACACTGCCCGGAAGGGTCACCGTACGCGGCGGCCAAGGAAGACCTGAGCACCCGCGGCAACTACACTGCCGGTGGCCTGTACAAGCCGGGCGTGCGTGACAGCACGCCGGATTACATTCCCAACGTGGCCTGCATTCCCGAGCCGGAAGTGACCGCCGAGGAGCGCTCGGCGATCGGCAACAAGTCGCCGTACGTGGTGCTGGGGAAGTCGTACAAGGTGCTCGACGATACCCACGACTATGTCGAGCGCGGTACCGCGTCGTACTACGGCGCCAAGTTCCATGGCCGCCTGACCTCCAACCGCGAGGTCTACGACATGTACCAGTTCACCGCCGCGCACAAGACGCTGCCGCTGCCCAGCTTCGCCCGCGTGACCAACCTCGACAATGGCGAGTCGGTGATCGTGCGCGTCAACGACCGCGGCCCGTTCCACGATGGTCGCGTGGTCGATCTCAGTTATGCCGCCGCCGTGCGCCTGGGCATCACCCAGCGCGGTACCGGCAACGTGGAAGTGCGCGCGCTGCAGCCGGGCGAGAGCAACCTGCTGGCGCAGAAGCCGTCCCGCCGCGAGCGTCGTGCCGCCGAAGCGGCAGCTGCGGTGGCCAGTGCACGCCCGGCAGCGACCGCGCGCGCCACTGCCGACAGCGATATCGATCGCCTGGTCAAGCGCCTGCCGGCCGATGGCATGCCGGCACGCGGCCAGCCGGCCACCACCCAGGGCGTGGCCAGCACCGTGCCGGAGGTGGCGGTCAGCAGCCTGCCGCCGAGTGCACCGCTGGTGCGCAGCACCGCACCGGCGCCGATTGCAGTCGCCAGCGCCGCGCCGCGCGCCGTCGCGCCGGCACCCGTGCGCACCGTCGCCGCCACGCCGGCGGCACCCAGCCTGTCGCAGCAGGTGGTGGGCGCGGTGATGGTGCAGGTCGCCAGCTTCTCCAGTCGCGACAACGCCAACCGCGCGATGGGCCAGCTCAACGCTGCCGGCATCGTCGGCGCGACCATCAGCGACATCGCCGCCGGTGGCCGCACCCTGTTCCGTCTGCGCGTTCCTGCCAACGACCATGCCAGTGCCGCGGAACTTGCCGGCCGCATCGCCGGTCTGGGCCTGGGTTCGCCGCAGATCGTCAAGGATTGATCCGCCCGGGCCGGTGCTGCCGGCCCAGGCTCCCCCGGCCTTACAATGGCCGTTACGTTCCACCCTCCATTCCCGGCCGTCCCCTGGAGCCTGCTGTCCAATGAATTTCCGTTCCGCCGCCACCGCCCTGGCCGCCACCCTGGTGGTGGGCCTGGCTTCCGCCCAGACGCCGCTGCCGACCCCGGCCACGCCGGCGCCTGCCGCCGCCGCCGCCGCCCCGGCCACCGTCGCGACCCCGCCGGCCCCGGCCCCGAGCGTGTCCAAGGCCTGGGTCCTGATGGACTACGCCACCGGCCAGGTGCTGGCCGGCGAGAACATCCACGAGCAGCTGGCCCCGGCCAGCATCACCAAGGTGATGACGTCGTACGTGGTTGCCGCCGAGGTCAAGAACGGCAAGGTCCGTGCAGATGACCAGGTGATGATGAGCGAGCGCGCCTGGCGCGAAGGTGGCGCCGGTACCGACGGCAGCTACAGCGGCTTCCCGGTCAACCAGACCGCACGCCTGGAAGACATGGAAAAGGGCATGGCGATCCAGTCCGGCAATGACGCCGCGATCGCCCTGGCCGAGCATGTGGCCGGCAGCGAAGAGGCCTTTGCGTCGCTGATGAACAGCTACGCCGCCAAGATCGGCATGAAGGACTCGCACTTCGTCAACGCCCACGGCCTGACCGCACAGGGCCACCACAGCACCGCCTACGACCTGGCGCTGCTGGGCCGCGCGATGGTGCGTGATTACCCGGAAACCTACGCGTATAACAAGATCAAGGAATTCCAGGTCGGCAACATCAAGCAGCCGAACCGCAACCTGCTGCTGTGGCGCGATGGCAGCGTGGATGGCATCAAGACCGGCCACACGTCCGAAGCCGGCTACTGCCTGATGAGCTCGGCCCAGCGTGGCGACCAGCGCCTGATCGCCGTAGTGCTGGGTGGTGCGTCGGAGAAGCAGCGTGCCGACGACAGCCTGGCCCTGCTGAACTGGGGCTTCCGCTTCTTCGAGACCCACCGCCTGTACGAACCGGGCAAGGCCGTGGCCGAGCACAAGGTCTGGAAGGGCACCACCGACAAGGTACAGCTGGGCGTGGCCCAGCCGATGCTGGTGAGCGTGCCGCGCGGCCGCTACAACGATCTGAAGCCGAGCATCGACGTGCCCAAGACCCTGGAAGCACCGTTCACCGCCGGCCAGCAGATCGGCACCGTGAAGGTCACGCTGGATGGCAAGGTCATCGCCGAGGCACCGCTGGTGGCCGTGGCCGCCGTCGAGCAGGCCGGCTTCTTCAAGCGCCTGTGGGACAGCTTCTGGATGTGGTGGGAATCGGAATGATCCACGCCTTTGCGTGGTGAACGAAAAGGTCGGCCAATGCCGGCCTTTTCTGTTTCGGAAGGCCGCTTCCCCCCGCACGCGGGGGGTAGAGCCGGGCGCTGGCCGGCTCCCCAGCAACTCATCCGGAACTGCCGGCAGCCGGCCAGCGGCCGGCACCACCTGCAGCGCCTGACTTGCAGCGAGCGATGCGGTAACCGGTGTGCCGACCAACGGTCGGCACCTACCCGCTTCACCCTCAGCCCCTCGCCTACAGCGAGCGGCTGATGGTGAAACTGCCGAACACCGGCGATTGGCGCTGGCCGTTGAACTCTCGCGTGCTGTGGTAACGCGCAGCGGCGAACTTCCAGCGTCCGTACATCACGGCCACGCCATAGCCGCCGTAGGCCACCACATGGCGCTTGTCCACGCTGTGACTGTTGCGGAACGTGTTGCCATCCAGCGTAATGTCGCGGATCACCCAGGCCGCGTCCGAGGTCGCGAACAGGTGCCAGGACCAGCCATTGGGACGGCCGCTGCGGGTCGGTGCCGTGTTCTCACCGGCCGGGCGCAACGGCGTGCTGCCGAAGTCGTCCGGCAGCTTCCAGCCGAAGCGCACTTCACCGCCGAGGTTGGCCTTGGTTTCCAGATTGCCGATCGAGCCGCCGTAGTGGCTGATCGCGTCCCAACCCCAGCCGTCGGCATTGATGCTGGCATCACCCGGCCAGCGGCGCATGCGCTCATGGGTCAGCATGAACAGCGGCTCGTTGTGCAGCTGGTTGTCCCAGCCCTTGAATTTCTCGTCGCCCAGCACTTCGTGCACGGCATTCTGCACCTGCTTGCCCTGTGCCCACGGGCCAACTACGCCCAACGTCAGCTGGGTGGTCTGCAGGCGGTCGCCGCTGCGCGCATTGAAACCGAAGTTTGCGATCAGTACGCCCGCGTAAGGGCGGTCGTCCTCGATCAGGTCCCTGCGGCTGAAATCGGTCGGGGTGAAGATGCCCTGGCCGATGCTGAAGATCATGTTCTGCTGTTCGAACCTGCCCGGATGCAGGCCTTCCAGGTACTGGTTCACCCAGCGCGCCATGCGTGGAAGGCACGGGTCGTCGGTGTAATCGACCAGATTGGGCGAGACCAGGGTCAACAGCGCACCGTTGGTATAGCCCTGGTCCTGGTGGCGGCCGCCGAACAGGTCGTTGTCGACGCGGAAATTGACCTGCGGCGGGTGATCGCGCATCGCGTCCGGGCCACATTGTTCGGCCGCCTGGGCGGCAAAGGGGAGGGCAGAGGCCAGCAGGCCGGCCAGCCCGAGGGCTGCGACACTACGCATGGATGGAATGCTCATGGGGAAGGGGGCGGTTTTCTGTCGTTTTCTGCAACGCTACGGTACTCGTGCCCGCGCGCCGGAACGAGCACGTTGGGATCACTTGTCTGTTCCGAAAACAACATTGTCCGGCGGACACAATTCGTTACCCGCGCACGCGCCGCAGGCCTGGCGTGAAGGCGACTGCAGGCCGCGCGCACGATGCCCGGTCAGTGAGGGGCCGAAAGAACCAGTCAGCTGCCGTTGGGCTCTCCGCCCGCGCTTTTGGGCCAGCTGCAACGCAGCAGGCCGCCAGTGCTGTCTTTGACGTTGATGAATACTCTTGGGTTTGTTGCCCTGCGGCCCGATAATGGGGCCATGGAAATCAAGTCCGACAACCCCGACCACGGCTTCCAGTTCCCCGGCCAGTTCGAGCTCAGCGCCATGGGCCCGGCCAACCGCGGCCTGGAGCATGAGCTTCCCCGTCTGCTGCTGGCTGCCGGCATCGATGTGGTGAACGAACGCATCAGCTGGAAGCATTCGTCCAACGGCAAGTACGTGTCCGTCCGCATCGTGTTCAAGGCCGAGAGCCGCGAGCAGTACGACCTGGCGCACCAGGCACTGCGCGACCACCCGGAAGTGAAGTGGACGCTGTAGCCGACAGCTGCCCGGCCGAAGCCGCCCCGGAAGACCGCGCGCCGCGTCCGGCGGTGGTCCGCGACCTCGGCCGCCAGGCGTACGAGCCGGTGTGGCGCGCCATGCAGCGCTTCACCGACCAGCGCAGCGACGCCGACGCCGACGAACTGTGGGTAGTCGAGCACGATCCGGTGTTCACCCTGGGCCAGGCCGGCAAGGATGAGCACGTGCTGGCGCCGGGTGACATCCCCGTGCTGCACGTGGACCGTGGCGGCCAGGTGACCTATCACGGGCCCGGCCAGATCGTGGTCTACCCGCTGTTGCGCCTGCCGCGGCTGGGCATCGGTGTGCGCGACTACGTGTGCCGCATCGAGCAGGCCCTCATCGATACCCTGGCCGAGTGGAACATCGGCGCCGAACGCCGCGAGGGCGCCCCGGGCGTCTACGTCGGTGGCGCCAAGATCGCTGCGCTTGGCATCCGCGTGCGCCGCGGCTGCACCTTCCATGGCCTGGCCTTCAACGTGGCCATGGACCTGGAACCCTTCCACCGCATCAACCCCTGTGGCTATCAGGGGTTGCAGGTGACCTCGGTGGTAGACTTGGGCGGCCCCTCCGGGCTGGATGCCGTCAAGCCGGTGCTGCTGGACCACCTGGCCCGCCAGTTCGGCCTGCTGCTGCAGCACACGCCGGAACTGCCCGATCTTTCTGCGGCCGCCTGACCGCCCCCCGGAACTGCCATGACTGAAACCACCGCCCGTTCCATTCCCCTGCAGATCGTGCAGGGCGACTCTCCGTCCGCCGCGCCGTTGCAGGCCGGGGTCAAGCAGCTGGGCGGTGACAAGATCAACCGTTCGCCGGTGCAGTTCGCCGATGCGCCGGTGCTGCGCAAGCCGTCGTGGATCCGCGTGCGTATTCCCTCGGGCAACGCCGTGCAGAACCTGAAGGCCAAGCTGCGCGAGAACCGCCTGGTGACGGTGTGCGAGGAAGCCAGCTGCCCGAACATCCACGAATGCTTCGGCCATGGCACCGCCACCTTCATGATCCTCGGCGAGGTCTGCACCCGCCGCTGCTCGTTCTGCGACGTGGCCCATGGCCGCCCGAAGCCGCCGGATGCCAACGAACCGGCCAGCCTCGGCCAGACCGTGGCCGACATGGGCCTGAAGTACGTGGTGGTGACCAGCGTCGACCGCGATGACCTGCGTGACGGCGGTGCCCAGCACTTCGTCGACTGCATCACCGCCATCCGCGAAAAGTCGCCGGGTACCCGCATCGAAGTGCTGACCCCGGACTTCCGTGGCAAGGGCCGCATGGAGCGCGCGCTGGAGATCCTGGCGCAGAACCCGCCGGATGTGTTCAACCACAACATCGAGACCGTGCCGGACCTGTACCGCAACGTGCGCCCGGGTGCGGACTACCAGTGGTCGCTGAACCTGCTGAAGAACTTCAAGGCACAGCACCCGGACGTGCCGACCAAGAGCGGCATCATGCTGGGCCTGGGCGAAGACTTCGAACAGATCAAGGCCACCATGCGCGACCTGCGCGCGCACGATGTGGACATGATCACCATCGGCCAGTACCTGCAGCCGACCGCGCATCACCACCCGGTACTGAAGTACTGGACCCCCGAGGACTACAAGGCGCTGGAAGACTACGGCTACGCGCTGGGCTTCAGCCACGTGGCGTCCGGCCCGATGGTGCGCTCGTCGTACCACGCTGACGTGCAGGCCAAGGGCGCCGGCGTCTCCTGAGGTGGGTGCGGACCGTTGGTCCGCACGCCTCTGCCTGCCGTAGAGCCGAGCCCATGCTCGGCTGCTTGCTGCCGGCCAGCCGAGCATGGGCTCGGCTCTACCTGCATTCACAATTTGCTACACCGGCCCGGCTAGGCTGGTTTTCCACCGAGCGCGGCCGGATGACAAACCCGGCAACTTTCGGCACTGTCGTGGTGTCTGAACACCCTGCAGTCTCCCCCTTGGCAAGGCGCCTTCGAGCACGTCAATGAAATTCAAAGCCCCCGCATTCCTGATGGCCCTGGCGCTGGTCGCGCCGCTGGCGCTGGCGGCCAAGGCCGACTCGCCCGCATTGCCCGCGGCGGCCACCGCCGATCAGGTGACCACCTCCAAGCTGGTGTACGGCCTGTTGTCCGACAGCCGCTACGCCTACCGCCCGCGCGCGCTGGACGAGGCCACCTCCAAGGACGTGTTCAAGCGCTACCTGGAGACCCTGGACGGCGGCAAGCAGTACTTCACCCAGGCCGACGTGGCGCGCTTCGCGCCGTTCGAAGCCAACATCTCTTCGGCCATCCGTGGCGGCGAGCTGGAGCCGGCGTTCCAGGTGTTCGCGGTCTACAAGCAGCGCGTCGGCGAGCGCGTGGCCTATGCGCGCAAGCTGCTCAAGCAGGAGCCGGACTTCACCACCGACGAGCGCTTCGAATACGACCGCAAGAAGGTTCCGTGGGCGGCCAGCAGTGCCGAACTGGATGAGCTGTGGCGCAAGTCGGTGAAGAACGACTGGCTGCGCCTGAAGCTGGCCGGCAAGAAGCCGGACGACATCCGCAAGACGCTGGACAAGCGCTACGCGACGCTGGAGAAGTCGGTCAACGAGCTGAAGGGCGAAGACGTCTTCCAGTTCTTCATGAACGCCTACACCAGCGCTGTCGATCCGCACACCGACTACTTCACCCCGCGCACCGCCGAGAACTTCAACCAGGCGATGTCGCTGTCGCTGGAAGGCATCGGTGCGCAGCTGCAGCGGCAGGACGACATGGTGGTGATCCGCGAGATCATCGCCGGTGGTCCGGCCGCAGTGGACGGCACCCTGAAGCCGGGGGACCGCATCGTCGGCGTTGGCCAGGGCAAGTCCGGCCTGGTCGAGGATGTGATCGGCTGGCGCATCGACGACGTCGTGGCCAAGATCCGCGGTGCCAAGGATACCCAGGTCAAGCTGGAATTCATCCCGGCCGCCGAGGGCGTGGACGGCAAGCACCACACGCTGGTCCTGACCCGCCAGAAGGTGCGCCTGGCCGAACAGGCCGCCAAGGGCGAGACCATGAGCATCCCGGCCGCCAACGGCGAACCGGCGCGCAGGATCGGCGTGATCAAGCTGCCGACCTTCTACCAGGACTTCGAAGGCCGTCGCCGCAATGCCGCTGACTACGCCTCGGCCACCCGTGACGTCGCCAAGCTGCTGGCCGGCTTCAGGAACGACAAGCTGGATGGCGTGGTGCTGGACCTGCGCAACAACGGGGGGGGCTCGCTGGATGAAGCGATCGAACTGACCGGCCTGTTCATTGAACAGGGCCCGGTGGTGCAGGTGCGCGAGTCCGGTGGCCGCGTTACCGTCAACAGCGACCGCAACCAGGGCGTGGCGTGGGATGGCCCGCTGGCGGTGCTGATCAACCGCGGTTCGGCCTCGGCCTCGGAGATCTTCGCCGGTGCCATCCAGGACTACGGCCGTGGCCTGGTGATCGGTGAAACCAGCTTCGGCAAGGGCACCGTGCAGAACATCGTCGACCTCGATCGCTGGCCGAGCGGCGAGACCCAGCGCTTCGGCCAGGTCAAGCTGACCATCGCCCAGTTCTTCCGCATCAGCGGCAGCAGCACCCAGCACAAGGGTGTGGTGCCGGACCTGGCCTTCCCGGCCAGCGTCGATGCCACCGAATTCGGCGAAAGCACCTACGACAACGCCCTGCCGTGGACCCGCATCGCCGCCGTGCCGCACACCCAGTACGGCAACTTCGCGCCGCTGCTGCCGAAGCTGGAGACCCGCCACGACGCGCGCATCGCCACTGACAAGGAATTCCAGTGGTGGAACGAGGACGTGGAGCAGTTCCGCACCGAGGCCGCGAAGAAGTACATCTCGCTCAACGAGGCGACCCGTCGTGCCGAGCGCGAGCGCCAGGACGCCCAGCGCAAGGAGCGCCAGGTGCAGCGCAAGGAACTGGGCCTGGCCCTGGACCCGCTGGCCGACGACAGCAGCGACGATGGCCTGACCGGCAACGAGCGCGACATCGTGAAGGATGCTGCCCGTGAGAAGGCCGCTGAAAAGCGTCCGGACCCGCTGCTGCGCGAGTCGGCCTCGATCCTCGCTGACGCGGTCAATCTGCTGGCCAATGACCGTCCGCTGTCGGCCCAGGTGCTGCCGCAGTCCACCGGCGCGGGGCGCTGGGCGGACTGAGCCGGCCACGGCATGTGACACTCAGGGGCCGGCATTGCCGGCCCCTCGGCGTAAAAGGGGACGGAGGGAATTAAGTCGTTTGTGGCACAAACGACTTAATTCCCTCCGTCCCCTTTTTCGTGCATGAACCGGGAGCAACGTGGGAGGGTATGTCGACCTGCCGCACACGGGGGTGGGACTACCCTTGGTGCTTCCGTTCTCGCAGGAGTACCCATGCGGGCCTCCCGTCTTTCCAGCGCCGCCGTGGCGCTCACCAGCGCCCTGATCCTCTCGGCCTGCGGTGGCCGTGCCGCCGACAGCACCGTGTTGCGCGAGTCCTTCGATTCCGGCGATACCTTCTCGCGCACGGTCGATGGGCGCCCGGGCGAAGCCTGCGAAGCGGCGCGCCGCACGCTGCTCAGCCAGGGCTATGCCATCGCCCGTTCCGACGATGCACAGGTGGAAGGCAACAAGAACTTCCAGCCGCGCGAGGATGACCATGAGCAGCTGGTGCTGCGCATCTCCTGCGCCCCGCGTGGCGGCCAGACGCTGGTGTTCGTCAGCGCAGTGCAGGATCGCTACGCGCTGAAGAAGAGCCCGACCTCGGCCAGTGTCGGTGTGGGAGCGCTGGGTTCGGTATCGCTGCCCTTCGGCAGCAACGACGACTCGCTGGTGAAGGTGGCCAGCAGCACGGTCACCGATGCCGAGTTCTATCGTCGCTTCTTCCAGCGCCTGCAGCAGTACCTGCCGGCCGCGGCGGGCAAGCCGTCGCCATCGCCGGCGGCGCCACCGGAGCCCGCACCCGCACCGGCGGTCACGGACCAGGGCTGAGCGTGCGCGGCAGGTGGCTGATTGCAGCCCTGCTGCTGGCGCCCGCGTGGGTCGTCGCAGCGCCATCCCCGGACTGTACGCAGGGCCTGCTGCAGCGGTTGGGGTGGCGCTTCGAGGATGCCGGGCTGCGTGCACCGCAGGTACACAAGGGCCCGGTGTGTACGCGTTCCTCGCTCGCCGCGGCACAGGCAGCGGGTGACCTGCGCGTACGCTGGCCGGCGGATCTGCCTGCAGGCGAACGACAGGCACTGCTGCAGCAGCTGCTGGAAGACCCTGCTACGGTCTGCGCCTATGCCTTCGAGCTGGGGGCGGCCACGCGGCGCGCGACCTCGGCATTGCAGGGCAATGCCACGTTCCGTTTCTCCGGCCCGCAACTGGGCTGGATCGGCTTTGGTCTGCGCGGCGCGCCGGCACAGGGCTGGCAGCGTACGCGCAGTTTCGGCCGTGGCTTCGTGCCCAGTGCGGGCAACAGCCATGCGCTGCAGGCGTTCTACAGCGGTGCCGTGCGCGCCGAGTGCGGTGTCGGCCGCCAGGTCGCGCAGCTGGCCACCCAGCGCGAGCTGTATGGCGATGCTGCGTTCGATACGGAGTTCGCAGCGGATGAACTGTCGATCGGCACCTTCCTCGCGCTGCACGCCACCGACAGCATCCTGCTTGGCGCGCACGCGGGCGAGTTCTTCGCCGACGGCAAGGCGGTGCGCACCTCGGCGATGGGGCGGCAGGCGTTCGTGGGTGTGCCCGGCTTCATCGAACATGTGTACGACAACGGTACGCTGGATGACCTGAGCAACCAGGCCGAGAACTTCGTGGTCGTCACTGTGGGCGAGGGCGCTGCGCAGGCCCTGGCGCAGCACGGCGGCCTGGCCTGGTACGACCAGCGCAATGCCGAACTCTGGAACCTGGCGCAGGACATCCCGCGCATCGGCCAGCGCTACTTCGAGCGCCTGCTGTTCGAGCGCGATCCGCAGTTGCGCGCACGGCTGGCGCCGCGCTACCACGACACGCTCGCGCGCATGGACCAGCTGCTGGACGATCCGTTCTACCAGCAGTTCGTGATCTATGTGCATCCACGCGGTATACGTCCCATCGGCTACCACGTCGCCCGCCTGCTCGATCGCAACCCGCGAACCCCGTTTTCAATCGACCTGGCGGTGCACAATCTGCATACCACGCTCTACCGGCGTTGGCGCGAGGCGCAGCTGCGCCATTGCGCGGCTACCGGCAGGCCAGGCAGCCTGACCCTAGACCCCAACTGAAGGTGAAACAATGGATATTGCAATGATCGGCCTCGGCCGCATGGGCGCCAACATGGCCCAGCGCCTGCATCGCGGCGGCCACCGCGTGGTCGGCTACGACCCGGGCGAAGGCGCCCGCCAGCGCGCCGCCGAGGCCGGCCTGGAGGTGGTTGATTCGCTGGCCGCCGCCGTGGCCGCGCTGCCGGTGCCGCGCGTGGTGTGGCTGATGGTACCGGCCGGCGAAACCGTCGACCAGACGCTGGGCCAGCTGACCCCGCACCTGGCCGAGGGTGACATCGTCATCGACGGCGGCAACTCCAACTACCAGGACTCGATCCGCCGCGCCAAGGCGCTGGCCGAGGACGATCTGGGCTACGTCGACTGCGGCACCAGCGGTGGCGTGTGGGGCCTGCAGGAGGGCTACAGCCTGATGGTCGGTGGCGAAGCGTCGGTGGTGGAGCAGATCGCACCGTTGCTGCGCACGCTGGCCCCGGCCGAAGATCGTGGCTGGGGGCGCGTCGGCCCGTCCGGTGCCGGCCACTTCACCAAGATGGTCCACAACGGCATCGAGTACGGAATGATGCAGGCCTATGCCGAAGGCTTCGCGCTGATGGAGCGCAAGCAGGAGATGGAACTGGACCTGGCGCAGGTGGCCGAGGTGTGGCGCCACGGCAGCGTGGTGCGTTCGTGGCTGCTGGACCTGAGCACGGAAGCCCTCAAGCGCAATCCTTCGCTGGATGGCATTGCCCCGTATGTGGAGGATTCCGGCGAAGGCCGCTGGACCGTGGCCGAAGCCATCGCGCTGGATGTGCCGGCGCCGGTGATCACGCTGTCGCTGCTGGAACGCCTGCGCTCGCGCGAATCGAATTCGTTCACCGACCGCCTGCTGTCGGCGATGCGCAATGAATTCGGTGGCCACGCCATCAAGAAGTCGTAAGCACTGCGGTGGCGTCAGAGCCCTTCGGCGTTGCCGAAGGGATCCGGCCCCAGGCAGATCGGGGTCGGATCCCTTTCCGCCGGAACGGGCTCTGACCCCATGCAGCCAATCGAGCATGGCTCGACTCTACAGAAGCCTGCTCCGATCGCTTCCACGTTGACGTGTCGACCAAGGTCGACACCTACCGTCGGGCGCGGATAACTGTCGAAGGCGGGGGGGGCCGCCATCTCACGGGTAGCCGTTTTTTGCCGTTGCTGTTGAGGTTGCCGGCCAGCGGCCGGCACTACCGTTTCTGCGGGTGCAGGGCGCAGCCCTGCCGATCACCCCAACGCGATCCGGCGCCCTTCGCGCGCGCTGTCCATGCCGGCCTGCAGCAACCGCATCAGCTGCAGCGCCTGCACCGGGCTGACCGTGGCTTCGCCCTCGCCGTGCATCGCCGCTGCGAACTGCGCATACAACCGGCGATAGTCGCCGGGCAGGTTGTCGACGGTGCTGCGTTGCACGTTGTCTTCGGTATCGCAGCGCACCAGCTCGCCATGCCGCGGATCGAGGCCCCAGCCTGGCGCACCCGGCGCCACGCCGCGGCGCAGCTGCGCCTCCTGCACGTCCAGGCCGTGCTTGATCCAGCTGGCGGCGCTGCCATGCACACTGAAGTGCGGCGTCTGCGCTGCCACCAGGGAACCGGCGTGGACGATCGCCCGATGCCGTGGGTAGTGCAGTATCGCGTGGAAGTAATCGATGCCGCCGCCACCTTCGCGCTGCACGGCCAGGTCGGCATCGATTGCCTCGGGCCAGCCGAACAGCACCAGCATCTGGTCCAGCAGGTGCGGACCGAGGTCGTACCACAGGCCACTGCCGGGCCCGTCCTGTTCGCGCCAGCGGTCGCGCACCTGCGGACGGTAACGGTCGAAGTGCGCGTGGCACTCGGCCACGTCGCCCAAGCTGCCTTCGGCCAGCAGCGACTGCAGGGTGAGGAAGTCGGCATCGAAACGCCGGTTCTGGAACACGGTGGCGATGCGCCCGGCATCGCGTGCCGCAGCCAGCACCGTTTCCGCTTCGGCCACATCCAGCGCGAACGGCTTGTCGACCAGCACATGCTTGCCTGCCGCCAGCGCCGTGATGGCCAGTGGCGCGTGCTGTTCGTTCGGCGTGGCGATCACTACGGCATCCACGGCCGGATCATCGAATACCTGCTGCGGCGTGGCACGCACGTGCACATCGCTGAACGTCCGCAGCAGGGTGTCGCGTTGTGAACTGACGATGCTGTGCAGCGCCAGCCCGGGGGTGTGCTGGATCAGCGGTGCATGGAAGACGCGGCCGGCGAGGCCGTAGCCGATCAGGGCCAGTTGCAGGTCGGGGCGCATGGCAGGGCTCCGGCAGTGGGAAGGGCAGGGTAAACGACGGGTGCTGGCCGTCCAAAACTGAACGGTTGCCATTGGAAACGTTTCGATTCACGGCGGCATGACCGCAACGCCACGCCTGCTCTACGGTGGGTTGTCCAGACTGGCAGCACATTCCGAAGGAGTACGACACGATGAGCAATACCACCCGCACGCTGATTGCTTCCGCCCTGACCCTGGGCCTGGCGCTGTCCTCCTCGGCCGCATTCGCCAAGGACCCGGCCGCGAAGAGCCCGCCGACCAGCACCCATCCGACGACCCATGCTGATCGTCACGACTCCAATGAGCCGGTGACCGATACCTGGATCACCACCAAGGTGAAGGCCGATCTGCTGGCCAGCAGCAACGTTCCGGGCACCGAGATCAAGGTGGAAACCGTGAACGGCGTGGTCAGCCTGAGCGGTGCCGTCGCTACGCAGGCGGAGAAGGACAAGGCGGTCAACACCGCCAAGGGCATCAAGGGCGTGACCCGCGTCGATGCCGCCGCGCTTAAGGTCAGCGCCGCTGCCAAGCGCTGAGCATCCACCGCGCGTTGAACAGGGTGGGCGCCCCGAAGGGGGCGCCCACTCGCGTATGGGGCCGGCTGCGGGGCCCGTTCAGCCTGCCGCGCTTTGGGCTCCAGAGTTGTGACCGCCTGCGCTATATTGCCGGTTCCGCCGCAGCCGGGCTCGTCCCGGGTCCCGCTCCGCGGCCGTGCTGACGAGGAACTATGGCGCTGGTTTTCAGTGACGACATCTGGGACCGCTGGCGGTTGCCGGCCCTGGCGCTGGCGGCTGCCGCGATCATCGTGGTGCCGTGGTTGACCCTGCGCAAACTGCAGCAGGACAGCGAAGAGGCGATGGCCTGGGTCAACCATACCCAGTCCGTTGGCGTGGCGCTGCAACAGCTGCAGGCCGATGTGCGCGACGTCGAATCCGCCGCCCTGACCCTGTCCAAGGGCGTGGATGCGCCCGGCCTGCGCGAGCGGATGGCCAAGGCCAACGAGATCCCCGGGCGCCTGGCCGAACTGGGCCGGATGACGCGTGACAATCCCGATCAGCTGATCCGCATTGGTCGGATCGAATCGATGCTCGAAGGCCGCATGGCGCTTGCCCGCGAGCTGGCCCGGTCCGAACCGAACTCCGACCAGCGTGAGCTGGTGCAGGACCTGAGCACGCGTTATCCGATCCGTGGCCTGGTGGAGGAGCTGCAGGCCAGCGAGCAGAATCTGCTGGCACTGCGCGCCCAGCAGGCCGCGCGCCAGCGCAAGCAGACCGAACTGGTGTCGTGGAGTTCGCTGGCGATCCAGCTGGCCCTGCTCGGCCTGGTGCTGTGGCTGCTGCAGCGGCAGATCGGCCGCCGCCTGCATGCGGAACGGCAATCGCTGCGCTCGGCCGCACGCGCGGCGTCGGTGCTGCAGACCGTGCGCGAACCGATTGTGCTGCTCGACCGCGACCTGCGCGTGCAGCTGCACAACCCGGCGTTCGCCGAACTGTATGACCTGCAGGACGAGCGCGCCGATGGCCTGCTGCTGGAAAACATCGGCGACGGCGCCTGGCGGGATCCGGTGGTGCGCCAGCGCCTGGCCGATGTGCTGTCGCGTGGCCGCGAACTCTGGGACTTCGAGCATGAGCAGCGTACCGCCGTTGGCATGGTGCGCTATATGCTGCTCAACGCACGGCGCATGCCGCTGCCCGACACCGATGACGAAGTGGTGCTGCTGACCATCAGCGACGTCACCATGCAGCGCGCAGTGCAGCTGCGCGTGGAAGAGCTGAACCGCCAGCTGGAGGGCAAGGTCGCGCAGGTGTCCGAGGTCAACCGCGAGCTGGAAGCCTTCAGCTACTCGGTTTCGCATGACCTGCGTGCGCCGCTTCGCCACGTGGCCGGATTCTCCGACAAGCTGTCGCGCCACCTCGGCGACGCCGCCGATGACAAGAGCCGGCATTACCTGGAGGTGATCTCCAGTTCGGCCCGGCGCATGGCGGCGCTGATCGACGACCTGCTGGTCTATTCGCGGCTGGGCCGCGCAGCGATGCGCCAGCAGGCGGTGGACATGCAGTCGCTGGTGGCCGATACCCGCGCCATGCTCGATGCCAACCTGCAGGCCGAGGCCGAGAACAGCGGCCATGCGCACCACGTGGAGTGGAGCATCGCGCCGCTGCCGATCGTGGTGGGCGACGAGAACATGATCCGCCAGGTCTGGCTGAACCTGCTCGGCAACGCGGTGAAGTACTCGGGCAACCGCGAGCCGGCGAAGATCCGCGTGGACTACCAGCCGCAGCCCGATGGCGGCCATCAGTTCACGGTCAGCGACAATGGTGCAGGCTTTGACATGGCCTACGCCGGCAAGCTGTTTGGTGTATTCCAGCGCCTGCACAAGGCCAGCGACTACCCGGGTACCGGCATCGGCCTGGCCAGCGTGCGCCGCGTGCTGACCCGCCATGGCGGCCGTATCTGGGCCGAGGCCGAACCGGACGTCGGCGCCACCTTCCACTTCTACCTGCCTCCCGCGATCGACGCGGACAAACAAGGGCCTTCTGCATGACCACTCTGCGCACCATTCTTCTCGCCGAAGACAGCCCGGCGGATGCCGAAATGGCGATCGATGCCCTGGAAGAGGCGCGTCTGGCCAATCCCATCGTGCACGTCGAAGACGGCGTGGAAGTGATGGACTACCTGCTGCGCCGCGGCGCCTTCGCCAATCGCGAGGAAGGCCTGCCGGCGGTGCTGCTGCTGGACATCAAGATGCCGCGCATGGATGGCCTGGAAGTGCTTCGGCAGATCCGCGAGCATGAAGAACTCAAGCGCCTGCCGGTGGTGATCCTGTCGTCCTCGCGCGAGGAAAGCGATCTGGCCCGCAGCTGGGACATGGGCGTGAACGCCTACGTGGTCAAGCCGGTGGACGTGGACCAGTTCTTCGGCGCGGTGCAGACCCTGGGCAAGTTCTGGGCGTTGATCAACCAGGCACCGGAACTCGAGTGAGCCCATGCCCCTGACCGGTCCCGCCCTGGGGGCGCTGCGCATCCTGCTGGTGGAAGACTCACCAGAGGATGCCGAGCTGATGTCCGAACAGATGCTCGACGCGGGCCTGGACGCCCGCTTCGAGCGTGTCGAGAGCGAGGCGGAACTGCGCCAGGCACTGGCTGCGTTCCAGCCGGACATCGTGCTGTCCGACCTGAGCATGCCGGGGTTCTCCGGTGATGACGCGCTGCGCATCGTGCGCGAGACCTCGCCGGACGTGCCCTTCATCTTCGTCTCCGGCACGATGGGTGAGGAGAACGCGGTGGCGGCGCTGCAGAAGGGCGCCAATGACTACATCATCAAGCATCTGCCGGCGCGCCTGCCGTCGGCGGTGGCGCGTGCGATCCGCGATGCACGCAGCGCGGTGGAGCGTGCACGGGTGGAAACCGAGCTGATGCGCGCGCAGCGCCTGGAAAGCCTGTCGCTGCTTGCTGCCGGCCTCAGCCATGACCTGCGCAACATCCTGCAGCCATTGCTGATCATGCCGGACCTGCTGAAGGCGCGCACCGAGGATCCGCAGCTGCACCACCTGGCCGATGTCATCGCCGAGTGCGGTCGCCGTGGCCATGAGATGGCCGAATCGATGCTGTCGTTCGTGCGCGGTTCGCGCAAGCCGAGCGAGCGCATCGAGATCGATGGCCTGTTCGATGCGGTTGCACTGCTGTTGCGCAGCAACGTGCCCGATGCCGTGCGCCTGGAACTGCAGGTGCAGGACGAAGGCCTGGTGGTCGATGCCAACTACACCGAGCTGCAGCAGGTGATGTTGAACCTGGCGCTCAACGCGATCCAGGCGATGCCCAACGGCGGTCGCCTGAGCCTGACCGCCAGCCATGCCGGCCAGCGCGATGGCGTGGACTGGATGCGGATCTGCGTGGCCGATGAAGGCATCGGCATGGATGCAGACACGCTGTCGCACCTGTTCAATCCGTTCTTCACCACCAAGGCCGACGGCACCGGCCTGGGCCTGATTTCCTGCAAGCGCATCGTCGAAGGTGCCGGCGGCAGCATCCATGTCAGCAGCCAGCCGGGGCAGGGCACCTGCTTCGAACTGCACTTGCCGATGCACGAAGCCAGCGACGGCAGTGAGCCGATCGAGCAGCTGGTGGCCCTGGGCAGTGGCCAGTCGATCCTGGTGGTCGATGGCGAGGCCACGCGCCTGTCGTTGCTCGGCAATGCGCTGTCAAGCCAGGGATATCAGCTGCAGCTGGCCTCCGATGGCCCGGCGGCGCTGCGCTGGATGCAGCAGGAGGCAATGCCGGCGCTGGTGATTGCCGACGCCGGCTCGAAGTTGTTGCCGGCCAGCCAGCTGCTGGGCGAGATGGCCACGCTGGGCTATCGCGGCCCGGCGCTGGTGCTGGAAGACGCAGCGGTGGAGGTGGCGGCCGATGCATTTCCCGCTGGCGTGCAGGTGCACGTGCTGCGCAAGCCGCTGCAGATGCAGCAGGTGTTCCGCGCGGTGTCCGAAGCGCTGGGCTGATGTCGCGGTAGTGCCGGCCGCTGGCCGGCATCCCTGTGTGGTGGGATCAACGCGGTTGCCGGCCAGCGGCCGGCACTACCGTCCGTTGGTTTCCCAGGGGAAGCGCGGCAGGGCGTCCACTGCCTGTTCCAGCCGCCGCGACCAGTTCTGGTGGATGTCCGCATACAGCGTGGAATCCGCACCCAGCCGCAGCTGCTGGCCGATGCGCAGTTCGCCGTCGCGCAGCAGCGCCAGGTCGATCGGCAGGCCCACCGACAGGTTGGAACGGATGGTGGAGTCCAACGAGACGATCGCCGTGCGTGCGGCATCCTCCAGGCGCGTGGCCGGGCTGAGGATGCGGTCGAGGATCGGCTTGCCGTACTTGGATTCACCGATCTGCAGGTAGGGCGTCTCCGGCGAGGCGGCGATGGCGTTGCCGAGCGGATAGATCATGTACAGCCCGGGGCGCTCGCCGGCGATCTGCCCGCCGAAGATCAGCGTGGCCTGGGTATTGACCCCATCGTGGCCATGTTCGCTGTGGTTGGTGTGCACCTGGCTGTCCACCAGCAGCTGGCCGACGTACTCGGCGGCTTCGAACAGGTGGGGCATGTCGCGCAGGTTGGGCACGCGCCGCTCTGCGGCGTCGCGGCCCAGACGCGACACCAGCAGCTGGGTGGTGGCCAGGTTGCCAGCCGCCATCAGCACGTAGGCTGCCTGGCCGGGATACTCGAACACGTGCAGCTTGCGATGCACGCGCACATCGTCCAGCGAGGCATTGGTCCGGGTGTCGGCAGCGAAGACCAGGCCCTCGTCCACCTCGATTCCAACGCAATAGGTCATGTCGGTGCCCTATCATGTGCATCCCGGATTGTAGGCAGGCCGCCGTGACGACGGCATGTCCACGCCCCCATTGCTGCCACCTGAACCGCATGACGACCGTGCTCCTGAGCCTGGGCAGCAATGTCCAGCCCCGCCGCTACCTCCACGCCGCGGTGGCGGCCCTGCGCGAGCGCTTCGGCGCGCTGCAGGTATCGCCGGCCTACCGTACCGCCGCGGTCGGCTTCGATGGCCCGGCCTTCCTCAACAATGCGGTGGCGATCGAGACCGATCTGCCGCTGCAGGAACTGGACGACTGGCTGCACGCGCTGGAAGACGCGCACGGTCGCGACCGCAGCGGGCCGCGCTTCTCCGACCGGACCCTGGACATCGACGTGGTGTTCTATGGCGACCTGGTGCTGGAAGGCCCGGGGCACCTGCGCATCCCGCGGCCGGAGCTGAAGCACGCGTTCGTGCTGAAGCCGCTGGCCGACATCGCGCCGGGCTTCATCGACCCGGTCAGCGGCCAGGACCTGGCCACGCTGTGGCGCGCGCACCCGCAGTTTGGCGAGGCATTCGAGGTGGTGGATCTGGAGTGACGGGGTCAGATCCCTTTTCCCGCCGGGAAAAGGGATCTGACCCCGTTGTGGACCCCGGCAACCTTTCAGCTGACCGTACGCCCGCCATCCACGCGCAGGGTGTGGCCGGTGACGAAGCTGGCCTCGGCCACCAGCCAGTACACCGCCTCGGCGATCTCCTCGACGGTGCCGATCCGCGCCAAAGGCGTGCGTGCCAGCAGCGCCTCGCGGGCGAAATCATCCTTGCCCTGTTCCGGCCACAGGATCGCACCCGGCGCTACTGCATTGACCCGCACCTTCGGCGCCAGCTCCAGCGCCAGCGCGCGCGTTGCCATCTCCAGCGCGGCCTTGGCCATGGTGTAGGCGATGTGGTCACGCATCGGGTCGGTGCCGTGCAGGTCGGTGAGGTTGACGATGCAGCCCTGCTGGCGGCGCAGGTAGGGCGCTGCCGCCTGTGACAGCAGCAGCGGCGCGCGTGCATTGACCGCATACAGCGCGTCCATCGCCTCGGCGGTGACCTGGCCGAGCGGGGTGGGGAAGAAGTTGGAGGCGTTGTTGACCAGCGCGTCCAGGCGGCCGAAGTGGGTGACGGCCTGTTCGACCAGATCGGCCAGGGCGTCGGCGTCACGCAGGTCGGCCTGCAGGGCCAGCACGCTGCCCGGGCGCACGTTGTCGAAATCGAACGCAGCCTGCTGCAGCTCGGCGCTGGAGGTGTTGGCGTGCAGCACCACCGACCAGCCACAGGCGTGGAACTGGCGGGCGATGGCCGCACCGATCCGGCGCGCGCTGCCGGTGATCAGGACCACGGGGTGGGTATCGCTCATCGAGGGTCCTCCAAGGCTCGGCTATCCTGTGCACCATTGTCACCGCATTCGAAGACGCCATGCAGCCCACCTTCCCCCTGCCCGAAGCCGATGCCCTGGCCCACAGCGACCAGCTGGCCGCTGCCCTGCGCGCCGAAATCCTTGCGCAGGGCGGGGCAATGCCGTTCTCCCGCTTCATGGAGCTGTGCCTGTACACCCCCGGCTGGGGCTATTACAGCGCCGGCGCCAGCAAATTCGGCGGCAGTGGCGACTTCACCACCGCGCCCGAGCTCGGCAGCCTGTTCGCCGGCAGCGTGGCCAACGCGCTGGCGCCGGTGTTCGCCCAGCTGGGTACGCAGGCGCGGATGCTGGAACTGGGCGGTGGTACCGGCGCCTTCGCCGAAGCGGTGCTGCTGCGCCTGGCCGAGCTGGACGCGCTGCCGTCGCGCTACGCCATCCTCGAACCCAGCGCCGACCTGCGCGAGCGCCAGCAACAGCGCCTGCAGCAGAACCTGCCGGCCGAGCTGGCCGCACGCGTGGACTGGGTCGATCGCCCGTTCGAAGAGGACTGGGAGGGCGTGGTGTTTGCCAACGAAGTGATCGACGCGCTGCCGACGCCGCGCTTCCTGATCCGGGATGGCGAGGTCTACGAGGAAACCGTGGAACTGGACGCCGAAGGCAACTTCATCCGTGGTGCGCAGCCGGCCGACATCCTGCTCAACGGTGCGGTGCGCCACATCGAGCGCTACCTGGAGCGCCCCTTCGCCGAGGGCTACCGTTCCGAGGTGCTGCCGCAGCTGCCGTACTGGTTGCAGGCGGTGGCGGGCGGCCTGCAGCGCGGTGCGATGCTGTTCATCGACTACGGTTACAACCGTGGCGAGTTCTACCAGCACGACCGCGATGAGGGCACCGTACGCGCGTTCTACCGCCACCACGTGCACAACGACGTGCACCGCTGGCCGGGGCTGCAGGACATCACCGCGTCGGTGGATTTCACCGCGATGGCCGAGGCCGGCATGCACGGCGGTTTCGAGCTGGCGGGCTACTGCAGCCAGGCCAGCTTCCTGCTCGGCAACGGCCTGGACCAGGTGCTGTCGCTGGCCGAGGAGCGCACCGATGAAGTCGGCCGTATCCAGCTGCGCGACCAGGTGAAGAAGCTGACCCTGCCGACCGAGATGGGGGAGCGCTTCCAGGCGATCGGCCTGCAGCGCGGCGTCGACTTCGAGCCCGCCTTCGAGCTGGGTGACCTGAGCTGGCGCCTGTGAGCGATGCGCTGCCGCTGATCAAGCCGCTGCGGCGGCCGCGGCTGTGGACCGCACTGTGGTTCAGCGCGGTGTTGCTGGTGATCGTGGTCTGCCTGATCCCACCGCCACCGATTCCGTTGCCGGAAAACGGCGACAAGGGTGAGCACTTCCTCGCCTATTTCATCCTGGCTGGCAGCGCGGTACAGCTGTTCCGGCGCGGACGTCCGCTGCTGTGGGTGGGCGTGGGCCTGGTGCTGATGGGGATCGGCATCGAGTTCGCGCAGGGCGCATTGACCGATGACCGCATGGCCGATCCGATGGACGCGCTGGCCAACACGATCGGCGTGCTGGCCGGCCTGGCTACGGCACTGACCCCGCAGCGCGATCTGCTGCTGCGCTGGCGCGGGTAAAGTTCCTGTAGAGCCGAGCCCATGCTCGGCTTCCTCCCAAAGGCGGCCGAGCATGGGCTCGGCTCTACAGTAGATCCACACCATGCGTGGATCGATTGTGCCAGGACAGGCCTGCCGTTACTTCCCCAGCGTGACCTCATCCAGCACCCACATCGCCGGGCGCGTGTCGCCGGTGAAGTTGATGCACAGGTCACCGGTGCCCTGGGAGCCCTTCGGCAGCATCGCACGCAGCGTCACGAAGCCATCGGCATCCGGCGTGGCCGGCAGCGGCACTTCGGCCAGCACCTTGCCGCTGCAGTCGCCGCGACGCACCAGCATCTCGCCATGCGCACGCTTGGCCTTCTCGAAGCGACGCTTGGGCTCGTCGTGGGCCAGCTGGAAGTAGTACGGAATACGCCCCGCGCGGACTTCCACGCTGCCGATGCCGTCCAGCTGTGCCTGTGGCCAGCGCCAGCATGGCTGGAAGATGTCCACGTTGAACACTGCGCGGTTTCCCTCGCGCGGGCCATCGTCTTCCAGGCGCAGCACCAGCCCCTTCTTGCCTACGCAGCTGAGCAGTTCGTCACTGCGGCGGCTGAGCAGCGATTGCGCACTGAAGTCCGCGACCGTCGGCTTCGCCGCCAGCATCTGGCCTTGGTAGAAGGCGGCGGCCTGCACCGTGGTCGGCAGCGTACTGGTCAGCGGCTGCTGGTACAGCGGCGACTGCGCCGTCACCGGCTGGCCATCGGTGCTGTAGCGCACCTCATAGCCCAGCGGGTTGGCCAGCGACACGGTCACCGTGTTGGCGGCGCGGTTGTCGGTGTAGTCCACGCCCACTTCGAACGGGGTCTGCGCGTAGGCCAGGCCCCAGGCGCGGTAGCGTTGCAGCTGCGCGGGCAGGCGCGCGAGGAAATCGCGGAAGTCGCGATGCTCCGGCGTGCTCCAGCCGGTCTCGGCCACCGCGGCCAGGCGCGGGAACAGGTTGTGCTGCAGGCGCGCATAGGTGCGCGTGTGTTCGGTGAACATATTGGCCTGCAGGCCGAGGATGTGCCCGCGCTTGTCAGCGGCCAGCTCGGCCGGCACGGGCTCGAAGTTGTACAGCTTGCCGAGGTTGACCTGGGCCGGGCGGCCCGGCGGTTCGTTCGGCGAGGCCGTCTGCAGGTAATCCAGATAGAGGTAGCCCACGGGCGACATGACCACGTCATGGCCAGCACTGGCCGCGGCCAGGCCACCTTCGGTGCCCTGCCAGGACATCACCGTGGCCTGCGGCGGCAGCCCGCCTTCAAGGATTTCATCCCAGCCGATCAGGCGCCGGTCGTGCTCCTCCAGGAAGGTCTCCAGGCGCTTGATGATGTGGCTCTGCATGGCCATTTCATCCTTGATGCCCAGCGCACGCATGCGCTGCTGGACCTGCCTGGAGGCTTCCCACTGGTCCTTGACCGCCTCGTCGCCGCCGACGTGCACGTACTTGGCCGGGAACAGTTCGATCACTTCCTCCAGTACGTTCTCGAGGAAGGTGACAGTACTGTCTTCCACGTTGAACAGGTTCGGGAACACGCCCCATTCGCTGAGCGGCTTCAGCGGGGTATTGATCGAACCCAGTTCCGGGTATGCGGCAATCGCCGCGGTCGCGTGCCCCGGCACATCGATTTCCGGAATCACCTGGATATGCAGCTTCGCGGCATAGGCAATCACTTCGCGGATCTGGTCCTGCGTGTAGAAGCCGCAATACGGATGCTCCTTGCCAGTGACCGGATCGATGCCACCGTCGCCGGCCGGCAGGCGGCAGCTTCCCACTCCGGTCAGCTTCGGATAGCGCTTGATCTCCATGCGCCAACCCTGGTCATCGGTCAGGTGCCAATGGAAGGTGTTGAGCTTGTGCGCGGCCATTGCGTCGAGCACGCGCTTGATCTCGTCCAGGCTCTGGAAATGCCGCGCCGAGTCGAGCATGAAACCGCGCCAGCTGAAGCGTGGCGCGTCCTGGATCTGCACCGCTGGCAGCACGCCGTTGCTGCCGCCGGTGGCGAGCTGGGCAAGGGTGGTTGCGCCGTAGAACAGGCCGGTTTCGTTACCGGCCTGTACCACTACGCCCTGTGCGGTGCTTTCCAGCGTGTAGCCCTCGCCGCTGTCGCGGAAGGTGGGCACGATCTGGAAGCGGATGCCACCGGTCCTGGCCGCCGTCTTGCCCTTGGCCAGCCCCAGGCGCGGGCCGCCACTGCGCGCCAGCAGGTCGGCGAACTGGCTGGCGACGCGCTGTGCGGCCTCGCCTTCGGCCTGCAGCACGGTATCGGCGCGCACGGTGATGCCGCTGCCCTGGCCAGGCTGCACATTGCTGGGGGCGGGAATCAGCATCAGGCTGCCGGCACGCAGCTGCGGGCCGGGTGCCTCAGCGGCCGTCATGGGGTCGGCGGCAAGTGCCGGCAGTGCCGGCAACAGGGCGAGCAGGCTGCCCAGCAGCACTGCGCTGCGCATCCGGGCGCGGGAAGGCTTGACCATCGGTACGACTCCTTGGAACGGTGCGATGAACGCTATACATGAAAAACGCCGGGCCCGGAATGACCCAGGCCCGGCGTGCGTGCACGACTCGGCGATGTTGCCGCCGCTGGATCAGTACTTGAAGCGGAAGTTGAGGTAGTACTGGCGACCGTTGCTGTAGAACGAGGTCGGGATGGCCGCGGTCTGGTAGTACTTGTAGGTCGGGTTGTTGAGGTTCAGGCCATCCAGGGTGATGCTCAGCCAGTCGGTGGCCTTGTAGCTCAGCGACGCCGACAGCGTGCCGAAGTCATCCTGGTAGTACGGATTGGTGCCCGACAGGCTGATCAGGAACGAGGAACGGCGGGTATAGCTGACGCGGGCGCCAAAGCGCTCGTTCTCGAAGTAGGCACCCACGTTGTAGGTGTTCTTCGAGGTGCCCAGCAGGTTGTGCGAGCCGTCCGACCAGGTGTGCGAGGTGGTGCCGTTGGCGTAGGTGTAATTGGCATTGACGCCGAAGTACTCGCCGATCGGCTGTTCGTAGGCCACTTCCACGCCGGTGACCTTGCCGTCGGCATTGATCGGGGTGGAGATCTGGTAGGTCTCAAGCTGGTTGGTCAGTTCGCTGTACAGCTGGCGCGAGACCACGTCGAAGGCGATGTAGTCCTTCAGGTCCATGTGGTACGCGCCCACCGACAGCAGGCCGCGCGGCATGAAGTACCACTCCAGGTTGGCGTCCAGGTTGGTCGACAGGGTCGGCTTGAGGTTCGGATTGCCACCGCCGCCGGTGCGGTTCAGGTCCGAACCGTACGAGGAGGCACCCAGTGCCGAGTAGTCCGGCAGGGTCTGGGTCTGCGAGGCGGCGACGCGCAGCACCAGCGAGTCGTCCAGGTCGAACTTGATGTTGGCGCTGGGCAATACGCGGTTGCGCTTGTTCTGGAAGGCCAGGCGCTCCCACATGCCGAACAGGCTGCTGACATCGGCATCGGCGGCCTTGCTGACGGCGTTGTAGGTGTCGATGTCCTGCTTGATGTTGACGTAGCGCAGGCCGACGTTGCCGCTCCACCAGTCGCCGCGGAAGTTGGCCTGCACGTAGCCGGCGAAGTTCTTTTCCTTCACCTTCCACTCGGCGCCATAGTTGTGGCGACCGGTCGGGCCATCATTGCCGGCCAGCCAGGTGGAGTTGTTGGTCACCGCGTCCTTCAGCGCGCCCGGGGTGAAGTACCAGAGGTTGCGCGGGAAGGTGCCGCCGATGTCACCGGCAAAGCCGCTGGGATAGTTGGCCGTCGCGCCGTTCTTCAGTGCGCTCCAGATGTCACCCGGGGTTGCACCTTCCGGCGACAGCGCTTCGCGCTTGTGGTCGGCGAAACGCAGGCCGAAGTCGATCGAGCTCAGCACGCCGCCATCGTTGAAGTACTGGTTGAAATCGAGCGTGGCCCACTTCTCCTTGTCTTCAGCGGTGACCTGCTGGTTGCCCCAGGTGCCGAAGCTGGTCACGCCGTTGGGCGAGATGTCGCCGCCGACGTTCCAGTCGATCGGCGAGCCATTGCCGTGGGTAGCCCAGCTGGCGCCGCCGCCGTTGGCCAGGGTGACCTCGGCGATGTACTGGCGCGGCGTCTCGCCGGTACCCTTGGTGCTGCCGGCCTGGAACTTGACGGTCAGGCTGTCGCTGATCTGCCAGTCGGCATCGAAGGTGACATAGCTCGACTTGGCCTTCGACTCGCGGTAGATCATGTCGTACACCGCATAGTCGGTGCCGGGCACGCCCTTGTAGTTGGCGTTGGTCAGCACGCCGTCCTTGACCACATAGCCCGGATCCGGCGCCTGCGACTTGGCGAAGCTGTTGCCGAACATCATGAAGTTGCGGTTGTAGTTGTTCGCCTTCAGCTCGGAGCTGAAACCATTGAGGCCGAGGGTGAGGCTGTCGCTCGGCTTGAACTGCAGCGAGACCAGGCCGCCCTTGCGCTCGCGGGTCTGTTCGAACAGGGTCGAACCCAGCAGGCCCGGAACGTTGACGCCGATCAGGTCCGGATTGGTCCTGGCGACCGGATCGTTTGCGCCGATCTTGAAGAAGCCACCCGGGATTTCCTGCGCTTCACGGCGCAGTTCGCGCTTCTGGCTGAAGCCCTGCACCATCACGCCGAAGGTGCCTTCGTCGTTCTTGTAGTTGAACAGCGCCGAATATTGCGGGTCGTTCGACTTGGCCTGGTCCGAGCGCACCAGGCCGATCGAGCCTTCCGCGGTGAACGGCTTGGAGAATTCCAGTGGCTTGCGGGTGATGATGTTGACGGTACCGGTGGTGCCGCCGTCCTGCAGCTTGGCCTGCGAGGACTTGTTCACTTCCACCGAGCTGACCAGTTCGGACGGCAGCAGCGAGTAGCTGACGCTGCGGCCGACGTTGTTGCCCTGGCTGAGCACGAACCAGTCGGCCGAACCGACGGTGTGGCCGTTGATCAGGGTCTGGGTCAGGCTCGGGCTGGTGCCGCGCAGGCTGACACGGTCGGCTTCGTCGAAACCGCCTTCATCGGCGCTGGACGAGCTGATGTTGACGCCCGGCAGGCGCTGCAGGGTGTCGGCGACGTTGTGCGCCGGCAGCTTGCCCACGTCCTCGGCGGTGACCACTTCCACGCGCGCATTGGCTTCGCGCTTGGTGTCCAGCGATTTTTCCATCGAACCACGGATGCCGGTAACGGTCACGGTGTCCAGGTCGGTGGCGGTCGGGGCAGCCTGCTGCGCGTGCGCACTGAAGGCGATGCAGCTGACGATGGCGGCCGAAAGCAGGGTCTTGCGGGTATTCATGATGTCTCTCCTCATCACTCGATTGGATGCCGGCGGCGGTGTTCGATAACGGTTGCGATGACATGCGCGGGGCGGCGGCGAAGTCCCGTGCGTTGGCGTGCCACGTACTGCGATTGCGTTGGAGCCTGTTGCGGTGTCAGGCGGCCGACTGCTGCTGCAGGTACCAGCTGGCAGCGCCGACCACGCCCAGCTGGCCGTGTTCGACGACCTTCACCGGGATGCGTGCCAGTGCTTCGCCCATCGGCCCCTTCTGCAGGTAGCGTTCGACGAAGGTGCTGGCGTGCAGGTATTCGCGGATCTGCGGCAGGATGCCGCCGGCCAGGTAGACGCCACCGTGGGCACCATAGAACAGGGCCATGTCGCCGATGGTGCTGCCGAGCAGGCCGCAGAACACATCCAGCGCCTGGCGCGCGTGCGCATCGGTGTCGGCCATGGCGGCGGCGGTGACCGCATCGGGGCTGGCCAGCGTCGGTGCCTGCCCCTGCAGCGCGCACACCGCGCGGTACAGGTTCATCAGGCCCGGGCCGGAGATCGCATGCTCGATCGACACGTGCGCGCGGTCGCGCTGCATGTGGCGGACGATGGCCATTTCCAGTTCGGTGCTGGCGGCCAGGGTCGGCTGGCCGGCTTCCGTCGGCAGCACCACCGGGCCGTGCGCAGTGGGGATCCACAGCGCGGCGCCGAGGCCGGTGCCGGGACCGACCACCAGGGTCGGGCCACGCGCAGCGGTGTCCGGCCCGCACAGGTGCAGCACGCCACTGGCGTCCACCTGCGCGGCGGCATAGGCCACCGCTTCGAAGTCATTGACGATGTAGACCCGCTGCAGGCCGACATCGGCCTCCACCTGGCGTGCCGACAGCGGCCACGGCAGGTTGGCGGTGATCACCGTGCCGTCCTCGCGGGCGTAGCCGGCGCTGGCGACCACACAATGCGTGGGCCGCGGGCCTTTGCCGAGGAAGTCGGACAGGATCGCGCTGAGGCCGGCATGGTCGGCGTTGCGGTACTTGCGGTATTCCAGCACCTGCACCGGATGGGCGGTGTCACCGCTGGCCTGGACCCGGGCCACGCGCACATGGGTGCCACCGACGTCCGCGGCCAGGAACGAGGGCGCGACGCGGGACAGGACATGCGACGGGGCGGGGTGGCTGGCGGTCACGCGGGCTCCTGCTGCAGGTGGGGCTGGCCCCGGGATCGGGGGCAGCGATTGGGGCGGAGTCTGTAACCGCTCTGACAACGATGTCAACGAGTTCGTGACACTTTCGTTGCTGCGCCGCAACGAATGCGACAGGCAGTAAACGTTTACATGGCGTGAGTGCGGGTTTCACGTGGGAACCGTTGCTGCATGGGGCTCTAGGGCTGGCGCGCATTCAGCGCGGAGCACCGCAATCGACTTGCGCAGTGCAGCACGAGGTTGAAGGGGCGTGCATGGAAGTTGACAAACCGCCGTTGTCCACCGAAAGAATGTGACAACGTTGTTCCCAGCCACTCTCCGACGCCGCGTTCTGCGGCTGTCGCCGCAGGAGCCCTCCTGATGTCCGCCGTCCCCGCTGCAAGCGCGCGCCCGAACGTGGCCACCTCCATCGCCATCGTCGGCGTGTTGTTCTTCCTGATCGGCTTCTTCACCTGGCTCAACGGCCCGTTGATCACCTTCGTCAAGCTCGCCTTCGAGCTCAGCGAGGTCGGCGCCTTCCTGGTGCTGATGGTGTTCTACCTGTCCTACTTCTTCCTGGCGCTGCCCTCGTCGTGGATCCTGCGCCGTACCGGCATGAAGAAGGGCCTGAGCCTGAGCCTGCTGGTGATGGCCGGTGGCGCGGCACTGTTCGGCGAATTCGCCACCCAGCGCTGGTACCCCGGCGCACTGGGCGGCCTGTTCGTGATCGGCAGCGGCCTGGCCCTGCTGCAGACGGCCATCAACCCGTACATCTCGATCCTTGGGCCGATCGAAACGGCGGCGCGGCGCATCGCGTTGATGGGCATCTGCAACAAGATCGCCGGCATCCTGGCGCCGATCCTGATCGGCACGGTGGTGCTGCATGGCATTGGCGATCTGGACGTGCAGGTGCAGGCGGCCGATGCCGCGACCAAAGCCGTGCTGCTGAACCAGTTCGCCGCCAAGATCCATGCCCCGTACCTGGCCATGGCGGCGCTGCTGGTGGTGTTGGCGGTGGCGATCCTGTTCTCGCCGCTGCCGGAAATCAAATCGTCCGAAGCCAACGCTACGCCGGTGGCCGCCGGTGCGGTCGAGCGCCGCAGCATCTTCCAGTTCCCGCACCTGTGGCTGGGCGTGCTGTGCCTGTTCGTGTACGTGGGCGTGGAAGTGATGGCCGGTGATGCCATCGGCACCTACGGCCATGGCTTCAACCTGCCGCTGGACGAGACCAAGATGTTCACCGCCTTCACCCTGGGCGCGATGCTGGTCGGTTACGTGGTCGGCCTGCTGGTGATTCCGCGGGTGGTGTCGCAGTCGCGCTACCTGACTATTTCGGCGGTGCTGGGCGTGGTGTTCTGCCTGGGCGCGTGGGCAACGCACGGCTATGTGTCGGTGGCCTTCGTGGCCCTGCTGGGCTTTGCCAACGCCATGATGTGGCCGGCCATCTTCCCGCTGGCCATCCGCGGCCTGGGGCGCTTCACCGAAACCGGTTCGGCCCTGCTGGTGATGGGCATCGCCGGTGGCGCGATCATTCCGCAGCTGTTCGCCCTGCTCAAGCAGCACATCGATTTCCAGCTGACCTTCGTGCTGCTGATGGTGCCCTGCTACCTGTACATCCTGTTCTATTCGGTGGTGGGCCACCGCGTGGGCCTGCCGCAGGACCGGAGCTGATCGGCGATGATGGACGGCAGCCAACCCCAGGAAAAACCGATGCGCAGAGCGACCATCAAGGACGTTGCCGAAAAGGCCAAGGTCTCGCTGAAGACGGTATCGCGGGTGATCAACAACGAGCCCTCGGTGATGCAGGCCACCCGCGCGCGGGTGCTGCGTGCCATCGCCGAGCTCGATTACGAACCCGATCCGTCCGCGCGCAACCTGCGCAGCGGCACCACCTTCGTGATCGGGCTGGTCTACGACAACCCGAACCCGTACCACATCATCGGCGTGCAGAACGGCGTGCTCGCCGCCTGCCGCGAGACCGGGTTCGGCCTGCAGATCCATCCCTGCGATTCCAGTTCGCCGCTGCTGGCCGATGAACTGGCTGACTGGGTGCAGCGTTCGCGCCTGGCCGGGCTGGTGCTGACCGCACCGATGTCCGAGCGCCGCGACCTGATCCAGGCGCTGACCGCGCGTGGCATCAAGCTGGTGCGCATCATTGCAGCCACCGAAGATCCGGCCGACGGTGCCTGCGTGTTTGTCGACGACCGCGAGGCCGCCTACGAGATCACCGAACACCTGATCCAGCTGGGGCACCAGCGCATCGGCTTCCTCTGGGGCGGCAGCTCGCACCGCTCCTCGGGCGAACGCTATGCCGGTTATGAGGCCGCGCTGAAGGACTACGGCATGACCGTGGACAAGCACCTGGTGGTGCAGGGCGACTACACCTTCGACGACGGTTTCCGTGGCGCGCGCCGCCTGCTGGCGCTGCGCGAACCGCCTACCGCCATCTTCGGTTCCAACGACGAAATCGCTGCCGGCGTGCTGGCTGCCGCCAAGTCGGCCGGCATGAACGTGCCCTACGACCTGTCCATTGCCGGTTTCGAGGACAGCCCGTTCTCGCGCCAGTCGTGGCCGCCGCTGACCACCGCCAAGCAGGCCACCGAAGACATCGCCCGCCATGCCGCGCGCCTGCTGATCGCGCAGCTGCGCAGCGACGCCTACGACGATGCGCCGGCACCGCTGCACAACCAGGGCTTCGTGCCGCAGCTGGTGGTGCGCGGTTCGACCGCGCCGATGCGCCCGGCCGGCGCACGCCCCCTTCCTTCCGATCCTGCCTGAGCCTGCCATGTCGCTGTCAGACCCCACCGCTACCCTGATGTTCGCCGAGGCCGCTGAAGCGGCCGACGTGGTTGCCCGCCAGTTCTCGCGAAACCACGCCACCCTGGAAACCCTGGCCGCCAGCCTGCGTGCCGCGCCGCCGCCGTTCGTGGTTACCTGTGCACGCGGCAGCTCCGACCACGCCGCCACCTATGGCAAGTACCTGCTGGAAACCCAGCTGGGGCTGGTGGTCGCGTCGGCCTCGCCATCAGTGGGCTCGGTCTACGCCGCACCATTGCAGCTGCGCGGCGCACTGTTCATCGTCATCTCGCAGTCGGGCAAGAGCCCGGACCTGCTGCGCAACGCCGAGGCGGCCAAGGCCGCCGGCGCGCGCGTGATCGCGCTGGTCAACGTCGAGGATTCACCGCTGGCGCAGCTGGCCGACACGGTCATCCCGCTGCATGCGGGCCCCGAGAAGAGCGTTGCAGCGACCAAGAGCTACCTCGCCTCGCTGGCCGCATTGCTGCAGCTGGCCGCGTACTGGAAGCAGGACAGCAGCCTGCGTGCGGCGCTGGACCTGCTGCCGGACGCGATGCGTGAAGCCTGGCAGTGCGACTGGAGCGCGGTGACCGAAGGCCTGGTCGAGGCCACCAACCTGTTCGTGCTCGGCCGTGGCCTGGGCCTGGGTGCGGCGCAGGAAGCGGCACTGAAGTTCAAGGAAACCTGCAGCCTGCACGCCGAAGCCTACAGCTCGGCCGAGGTCAAGCACGGCCCGATGGCGCTGGTCGGCCGTGGCTTCCCGGTGCTGGCCTTCGCCCAGCCGGACGAGACCGGCGCCGGTACCCGTGCAGTGGTCGATGAATTCACCGCACGTGGTGCGCAGGTGTGGATGGCCGGTGCCGGCGGCAACCTGCCGGTGGCGGCCGCGCCGCATCCGCTGTGCGCACCGCTATTGACCGTGCAGAGCTTCTATCGCGCCATCAATGCGCTGGCGCTGCGCCGTGGCTTCAACCCGGACCTGCCGCCGCATCTGAACAAGGTTACGGAGACGGTGTGATGGCGACGGTGCTGCGCAATGCCCGCATCCTGGCCGGCGATGAGTTCCGCGACGACCTGGCGGTGGTGATCGAGGACGGTCGCATCAGCGCGCTGCTGCCCGATGCCGCGCCGCAGCTGGGCCACGCGGCCGAGCAGGTGGACCTGGGGGGCGGCTGGCTGCTGCCCGGCTTCATCGATGTGCAGGTCAATGGCGGCGGCGGCGCGCTGTTCAACAACACGCCGGACGTGGCGGCACTGCGCACCATCGCGCAGGCGCACCGCCGCTTCGGTACCACCGCGATGCTGCCGACGCTGATCAGCGATGACGTGGCGGTGATGCGCGAAGCCATCGGTGCGATGCGCGAGGCCATCACGCAGGGCGTGCCGGGCGTGATCGGCATCCACCTGGAAGGCCCGTACATCGCGCCGGCACGCAAGGGTACGCACGATGCCAGCAAGTTCCGCGTGCCGGATGAAGAAGAGATCGCATTGGCCGCGTCGCTGGATAACGGCGTGACCCTGCTGACGCTGGCGCCGGAGCGCGTGCCGCTGGAGACCATCCGTGCGCTGGTCGAGCGTGGCGTGATCGTCGCTGCTGGGCACACTGCAGGCACCTACGAAGAGATCCGCGCCGGCCTGGATGCCGGCGTGCGCGGCTTCACCCATCTGTACAACGCAATGTCGCCGCTGCAAGGGCGTGAGCCCGGCGCGGTGGGCGCTGCGCTGGAAGACCGCGACAGCTGGATCGGCATCATCGTCGATGGCGTGCATGTGCACCCGGCCAGCCTTCGCGTGGCGTTGGCGGCCAAGCCGCGCGGTCGCCTGCTGCTGGTGACCGATGCGATGCCGCCGGTTGGAGCCGACGATCCCAGCTACGTGCTGTATGGCGAAACCATCACCGCCATCGATGGCGTGGTGCGCAATGCCGCCGGTTCGTTGGCCGGCTCGGCGCTGGACATGGCCACCGCCGTGCGCAATACCGTGCAGCTGCTCGGCCAACCGCTGGCCGAAGCGGCGCGCATGGCGTCGACCTATCCGGCGCAGTTCCTCAACGTCGACGACCGCCTTGGCCACATCGCCGAGGGCTACCAGGCCGACCTGGTGCTGCTGGATGACGCCCTGCAGGTGCGTGGTACCTGGATTGCCGGACAGTACGAGGCCGCCTGATGAACAGTACGCCGCCACGCCGTCTGGGCTCGATCGATGCCCTGCGCGGCATCACCGTGGCGGCGATGCTGCTGGTCAACAATCCGGGCGACTGGAGTGCGGTGTTCGCGCCGCTGCGTCACTCGGAATGGCATGGCTGCACGCCCACCGACCTGGTGTTCCCGTTCTTCCTGTTCCTGGTGGGTGTGTCGATGGCCTTCAGCGTGGCACCGCGCGCGATGGATGCCGCTGCACGGCCAGCATTGGCGCGCGGGGTGCTGGAGCGTGCACTGCGCATCCTGCTCGCCGGCGCGTTGCTGCACCTGTTGATCTGGTGGGCGCTGCATACCCATCACTTCCGCATCTGGGGCGTGCTGCAGCGGATTGCGCTATGCGCAGCGTTGGTGGGTGTTCTGGCGGTGTACGCGCGGCCGCGCGTGCAGGCTGGCGTGCTGGTCACGCTGCTGGTGGGCTACACCGTGCTGCTGCTGGGCATCGGTGATCTGGCGCCATGGACCAACCCGGCCAGCCGCCTGGACACCACGCTGTTCGCACCGTGGATCTACCAGTGGCACGCCGATACCGGACTGGGCCATGACCCGGAAGGATTGCTGAGCACGCTGGGTGCGCTGGCCAGTACCGTGCTCGGCCTGATTGCCGGTGGCCTGCTGCGCAACGGTCGTGCGGCGGCATTGGCTGGCCTGGGTGTGGCAACCGCCGTGCTGGGGCTGCTGCTGGCCACGGTGCTGCCGTTGAACAAGCAGCTGTGGACGCCCAGCTATGTGCTGTGGACCGGCGGCCTGGCCGCGCTGGCGCTGTGGCTGGGCCATGTGTTGATCGACCAGAAGCGATGGCCGCCGCTGGGCCGCCGTTTCGGGGTCAACGCAATTACCGCCTATCTTGGCGCATCGGTGATGTCGGTGGCGCTGATGGCGACCGGCGCGTGGGGCTGGATCTGGCAGCAACTGGCCGCCGCGATGCCGCACGCGCTCGAGCTGGCGTCGATGCTGCAGGCGCTGGCGTTCGTCGCGCTGTGGTGGGGCGTGGCGTGGTGGCTGGACCGGCGGAAGATCTATCTGAAGATCTGAGGGCTCCGGGTCGGATCCCTTTCCGCAGGAAAGGGCTCTGACCCAACCCGGGAGGCCACCTCCTCCAGGCATGGGCATGACCCCGCAAAGATGAACGATTTCAGGCACGTAGAGGTGGGGTGATGCCCGATCAGGTTCGCATCTGAACTGTGATGATCGGCACGCAAATTCACCTGCCGAAACCGTTCACCATGGCGCAGACTTCGCTCGCAGTACCGCATATCCGCAGTTCCTGATCCCCTGTCCAGGAGTGCTGTATGTCCCGTGCCGTCCCGCGCGCAGTGCGTATGCGCCGCCTCACTGTTTCCGTACTGCAGGCTTTGGCTGTTCCCTCCGTCATGCTGTTGACCGCCAGCGCCGCCTGGGCCGGCTGTGACAGCGTCGCCCCCGTCGCCGGCCAGACGGTCACCTGCGATGCCAATGCGCCGAACCCGCAGACCGTTCCCGTCACCGCCAATGGCGCCGCCGGCATCACCGTCACTGTCGCCAGCACGGCGCAGCTGCAGCAAAGCGGTGGCAGCAGCGCGATTTCGCTTGTCGGGGCCGGTGGGCACCTGTTGTCCAACCTGGGCACGATCAGTTCGGTGGGCGGCGTGGCGGTGCAGCTCGGTGGCGGCAGCCGCGTCGAGAACTCGGGCAGCATCAGCACCGGCAACAACACCGCCCTGCAGTTCGTCGGCGCGGGCGACAGCGTGCTGGTCAACCGCGGAACGATCAGCGGGCGCACCGGCGTGCAGTTCGGTGCCGGCAATGATCGCCTGGACATGCAGGCTGGCAGCATCAGCGGCAGTGTGCTGCAGGGCGATGGCAATGATGCGCTGCTGCTGGGCAACGGTACGATCGACAGCGTCGACCAGGGCAGTGGCGATGACCAGATGACCGTCACCGGCGGCACCGTCACCGGCGTGGTGGCGCAGGGCAGTGGCCGCGATGATTTCGTCATGAGTGGCGGCACGGTCGGCGCGCTGCAGCAGGGCGACAACATCGATACCTTCCGCATGAGCGGTGGCCGCATCATCGGTGCGTTCGAGGATGGTGACCAGGCGTGGATGACCGCTGGCCGCATCGGCCGGGTCAACATGAAGCTGGACAAGAACCTGTGGGACCAGTCCGGCGGCACCGTGGACGGCAACGTGGTGACCGGCTTCGATACCGACACCATCATCATCTCGGGTACCGCCTACATCGGCGGCAACATCAGCGTCAGCGGCGGCAACGACAGCGTGACCATCACCGACGGCACCGTGCGCGGGCAGGTACTGCTCAGTACCGGCAACGACACCTTCAACTGGAATGGCGGCGGCATCGTCTACGGCGCGATCGACATGGGGCCGGACAGCGACGTCGCCAACCTCGGCAACCTCAACCAGGGCAACCTGGGGGCGGTGCCGCTGTTCGACGGTGGCGGTGGCATCGACCAGCTCAACTTCCACAACGTCAAGACTGCCGGCGTGGGCCGCTTCCAGAACTGGGAGGCGATCAGCCTGGCCAACAGCACCGAGCTGACCTTTGATGGCGACCTGGTGCTGGGCGACAGCGGAACCGGCACCGGCACGCTCACCGTGGACGACACCAGCACCGTCTACGCGGGCAGTGGCGGCCATGCAGTCCGTCCGTTCAACAGTGGTGCACTGGTGGAGATGGTCAATGCCGGGCGCATCGACCTGACCGGCACCGGCGCAGGCGACGTGTTCACCGTGCGTGGCAACTACCGTGGTGACGGCGGTGGCCTGTACCTGCGTACCGTTCTGGGCGCGGACAATTCCAGCAGCGACCGCCTGGTGATCGATGGCGGAACCGCCACCGGTACCACCGGCATCGGCGTGCTCAATGCCGGCGGCAGCGGCGCCGCCACGCTGGCCGATGGCATCCTGGTGGTGCAGGCCTTGAATGGTGGCCGCACTGCGCCGGGCGCGTTCTCGCTGTTCGCACCGGTTGCAGCCGGTGCCTACGAGTACTTCCTGTTCAAGGGTGGTGTCAGCGCCGGCACCAGCGAGAACTGGTACCTGCGATCGACGCTGGTGACCGGACCAACGCCGGCACCCAACGGCGGCGGCACTGCCACGCCACCGCCCCTGACGCCGCCGGTCGCACCGCCGCCGGCGATCACCCCGGCACCGCCGCCGCCGCCTGAAGGCGCTACCGATCCGAACCTGACCGCCGGCGAGGCCGCGCCGCCACCGCCGCCACCGGAACCGGCGCCGGTGGCGCCGCCCAGCGACCCGGCGGTGCCGGACGTGCCGGTGGCCGGCGGTGCGTTGCCCGGTACCGGCACCCCACCAACGCCGGGTGCACGCCCGGCCGAAGGCGCGGTGGTGCCGCTGTACCGCGTGGAGACCGCCGCCTACGCCGTGGTGCCACCGCTGCTGCGCGAGACCTCGCTGAGCAGCCTCGGTACCTTCCACGAGCGGCAGGGCGAACAGCGCCTGCTGTACAACCAGGGCACAGTCCGCACCGCCTGGGGCCGGTTGGTGGGGCAGAGCAGCGAGATCCACTGGAAGGGTGATGCGCAGCCGGGCTTCGATGGCGATGTGATGGGCCTGCAGGCCGGCCTCGACGTGTGGGCTGCGGCGTCTGACAACCACCGCAACCAGATCGGTGTATTCGTTGGCCGCACCCGCGCGCAGGGCAAGACCACGGGTCTGGCACTGGGCTGGGAGAACGTGCAGGTAGGCCAGAACCGCCTGGATGACAAGCACGTGGGCCTGTACTGGACCTTCACCGACAGCAGTGGCGGCTACATCGACGCCGTGGCGATGCAGAGCCGCTACGACGGCCGCGTGCGTTCCTCGCGTGGGCTCGGCTTCGGCCTGAGCGGCGACGGTACCAGCGTGTCGGTGGAGGCGGGCAAGCCGCTGCTGCACTTCGGGCAGTCCGCATGGTGGCTGGAACCGCAGGTGCAGGTGATCTGGCAGCGCACTTCGCTGGATGACCGTCGCGATGAAGTATCGAGCGTGCGCTTCGACAACGACAACGCCTGGACCGGCCGCATCGGCCTGCGCTTGGCGGGCGATTACCAGTTGGCCGACAACGGCTGGCAGCCGTATTTCAAGCTCAATTACTGGCATGGCCGTTCTGGTGAAGACCGCATCCGTTTCGACGACGACGTGATCATCAATTCGCAGCGCTCACGCGCGCTGGAAGCCGGCGTGGGTGTGGTCGGGCGTTTCAACCGAACGATCAGCGCCTATGCCGTGGCCGACTACACGCGCGAACTGGGCGGCGACCGCAACGAGAAGCGCCGCATCATCGAAGGCAACATCGGCCTGCGCGCGGACTGGTAGCGCCCGGTGCAGATGTCCGACCCGCTCTGGTAGGTGCCGACCTTGGTCGGCACGAATCCCACCGGCGCCATGACGTTGCTCAGGTAGGTGCCGATCTTGGTCGGCACGAATCCCGCCGGCGCCATGACGCTGCTCTGGTAGGTGCCGACCTTGGTCGGCACGAATCCCACCGGCGCCATGACGCTGCTCTGGTAGGTGCCGACCTTGGTCGGCACGAATCCCACCGGCGCCATGACGTTGCTCAGGTAGGTGCCGACCTTGGTCGGCACGAATCCCACCGGCGCCATGACACTGCTCTGGTAGGTGCCGACCTTGGTCGGCACGAATCCCACCGGCGCCATGACCTCCGCGCAGCTGAGCATAGGCTCGGCTCTACAGCAGCGGTGCGCACGCATCCGGTTCCACCAGCGCCCCGGCATGATCGGCCAGCACCACCACCGCATGCAGCAGACCTTCCTCCACCTGCGGCGGACACTGCGCCTGCGCATCATCCATCTCGCGTGCCGACTGCGCCGCCAACAAGATGCCCCCACACGCAGACACCGCCGCCAGGCAGCGCGTCGCCTCGGCCAGGTGCCGGCCGCGCGCCTCGCTGAGTTGCCGTTCGCGCCACGCCTGGCCGTCGGCCGCGTGGCTGTGAGCGATGCCGCGCAGCCGCGCGAAGAATGCGGAGGGCGGCGCCTGTTCGTCGACTTCGGTGAGCGCATCTTCCAACGCTTCGGCTGCGGCGTTGGACAGCTGCAGGCCGGGCAGTGCAGCGCCGAGCAGTGCCTGCAGGCGTGGACAGGCGGGGTAGGGCGTGTTCATGGCGGCAACCTCACGAGGCAAGGCCACCTGCGAAGCGCAAGGTGGCGGGCGGTGCGGGTTGGCGTGCCGGTCAAAATCAAAGCGAAAAAGCCGACGGATCACGAGGATCCCCACGCACCGCCCACCATGGGCAAGCCGGTGCATTGTCGCGATTGCCGTTGATGCGGCAAATCGATCGCTTCGATGTTTGATTCAGGACGCCAATCCCGGTCAGCGCAGGAAGCGCCGACGGGGCCACCTTGGCGCGTTGTGCGCCGCGATGGCATGGGCAAAGTTGCAATGTGGTGACCGCACGCAAGCCGCCTTGCTGCAACCCGCGACCGGGCCGGATACGACAGTTCGCGCGTGGCGCAAGCGATCATGCCCCGGTTATGCTGCGGTCCTGATTCAACGACAAGGAAGCGTCGCATGCAGGTTCGCAAGGGAGTGCGTCGCATCGGCGCGCTGATGCTCGTGTTGCTGGCGACCGGCGCCATGGCCGATACGCCAGGCGCGGTCGAGATGCCCTCGCCGGAGGCCCAGGCTGAGATCCTCAACCTGCTTGAACGCCAGGCGCTGTATCGCGACCGGGTGGACTGGCCCGCCATCCGCATCCGCCTGCAATCGGCGCAGGGGGATCCCGCGCAACGGCTGGCCGTTCTGCGCGAAGCCATTGCGCTCAGCACCGGCCACCATGGTGCGTGGACCACGACCCAGCGTCAGCGCGAATCCCTCGCGCGTGCGCAGCAGGCCGGTGCCGCCGCCGTGGACCGGGCCAAGGCCGCTGATGCGGTGGATGCGCGCATCGGCTGGGTGGTCATCGAGGGCTATGCCTCCTCGCCGGGCGCGACGCCGCAGGAAAAATTCCGCCAGGACATCCAGCGTGCCGCGCGATGGCAGCAGGTCATCCGCAGCAAGGACGACGGCGCGCGCTGTGGCTGGATCGTCGACCTGCGGGACAACGGTGGCGGCTCCATGTGGCCGATGCTGCTGGGCATGGCCCCGCTGTTGCGCACCTCGGTGGTGAACAACGAGGACGTCGGCGCGTTCGAAACCGCGCAAGGGCCGCAGCGCTGGACGTTGACGGCGACTGCGGTGCAGCTGGCGGGCAGGCCGCTGCTGGACTTCGGCCAGTCCGGCCATGTAGTGCGGCAGCCTGGCGCACCGGTGGCGGTGCTGTTCGGGCCCCGCACCGGCAGTTCGGGCGAGGCCTCGGTGCTGGCGTGGCGTGGCCGCCCGCAGGCGCGGAGTTTCGGCCAGCCGACCGCGGGTGTCTCCACCGGCAATGTCGTGCACACCCTTGCCGATGGAAGTCGCCTGCTGCTGACCACCAGCGTGATGCGGGACCGCAATGATCGTGGCGATGGCTTGAAGATCGAACCCGACCAGCGCGTCGAGGGTGATGCCGCCACTGTGGCCGCCGCCCAGGCCTGGCTGCTGGCCCAGCCCGCCTGCCAGGGCAACCGGACATGATCCTGATCGGCCAACAGGAACGGGTGCTGATCGTCGGCCCCACCGAAGCGCACCACTGCCTGCGCTGCCAGACGGAAACCGAGTTCGCGCCGCAGCTGCGCTACAAGATGGCGCGCATCGACCTGCTGTTCGGCTTCACCTACCAGCGCCGCTACGAGCTGGCCTGCACCCGGTGCGAGCACGGCTGGGTGCTCGATACCGAGACCATGGACCAGCAGCTGGGCGGGGTGCCGATCCCGTGGCGGCACCGCTTCGGCCTGCCGTTGATGCTGGTGGGGGTCGCCGCGCTGGCGGTGGCCGGTTGGATGTGGCGGCACGGATACATCGGTTGAGGACCGGGCCTGTTAAAGTCTGCCCTGCAACCACGTACCGGAACCGACCATGGACCACGACACCCCGTTCGAACCCCTCAACGACCTCGAGGTGCGCCTGCTGCAGGCCCAGGACGGCACGCTGACCGCAGCGCAGTTCCTCGACGGCCTGCTGACCTCGACGGCGTTCGTGCTGCTGGACAAGGCCATTGGTGAGGATGGCGCCTGGGACGAGAGCATCTCGCCGCTGGTGCTGACCAGCGAGAGCGGCGAGCCGATGTTCGCGGTGTTCACCGCGCCCGAGCGCGCTGGCTTGTGGCACGAGCAGCTGCCGCAGTTTGCCCATGCCATGCCGATCGCGGTGCACGCGCTGCTGGCCGGTATCGGCGAAGGCGTCGGCCTGGTGCTGAACCCGGGCCTGGACGTGGGCATGGAGATGATTCCCGATGCCGTGGCCCAGCTGAAGCAGCGTGCGGCGGCGATTACCCGTGGGATGGCGCACTGAAGCCAGTGATATAGGGGTGCCGGCCAGCGGCCGGCACTACCCATGGGAGTCGGTGCGCGGCCGCCACGGCGGTTGCGGATCAGCGGGCGGCGGCGATGGCTTTCACCCGCGCCTTGGCCAGCGCTTCGCCGATGGCCGGGCCCTTCAGATGCGTGGTATCCAGATCCCGCGCCTGCACTGACAGCGCCGCTTGGTGCAGGCGCTTGAGCGTTTCGCCCTGGGGGTAGTCGGCGTCCTCGAAGCCGAGCCGGCCGCGCTTGTCGGCCTCGCAGCACAGTGCGATGCGGGCCACGCGTTCCGGCCGGCGCAGCGCATCACAGCGGCCCAGCAGTTCCAGCACGGTGGCATCGCGCAGTTCGTCGATGCGGTGCACGTTCAAGTGCTCGCGACACACCGCTTCGGCCAGCTGCTGGTGTTCGGCGGGAATCTTCAACCGCGCACACAGTGCCTTCAAGGGCTTGATGCCGCGCTGCTCGTGCATGATGTGGCGCGGCCACTCCTCCGGCGGGGTCAGGCCCTTGCCCAGGTCATGGGTAAGCGCGGCAAAGCCGACCAGGTCATCGCCCGGCGCCAGTTTCGCGGCGGTGTCGCTGACCATTTCCTGATGGATGCCGGTATCGACCTCGGGGTGGAACTCAGCACGTTGCGGCACGCCATACAGCGCTTCCAGCTCGGGCAGGATCGGGCCCAGTGCCTGCGCATCGTGCAGCGTGCGCAGGAAGGCGGAGGGCCGTTCACTGACCAGCGCCTTGCGCAGCTCCTGCCAGACGCGCTCGGGCACCAGCGCGTCCAGCTCGCCGCTGGCGGCGACCTCGCGCATCAGCGCCATGGTCTCTTCGGCGACGGTGAAGCCCAGTGGTGCGAAGCGCGCCATGAAGCGCGCCGCGCGCAGCACGCGCAATGGATCTTCCACGAACGCGGGGCCGACATGGCGCAGCACGCGTTGCTCGATATCGCGCACACCGCCGTAGGGATCGACCAGCGTGCCGGTGTCTTCGTCGCAGGCAATCGCGTTGATGGTGAAGTCGCGGCGCTGCAGGTCTTCTTCCAGCGTCACTGCCGGGTCGGCATCGACCACGAAGCCGCGGTAGCCACGGCCGGATTTGCGCTCGGTGCGCGCCAGCGCGTATTCCTCAGCGGTCTTCGGGTGCAGGAACACCGGGAAATCGCGGCCGACGGCGGTGAAGCCCTGCGCTTCCATCTGCGCGGGCGTGGCGCCGACCACCACCCAGTCATGGTCGCCGGCAGGTCGCTGCAGCAGGCGGTCACGCACGGCGCCGCCGACAAGATAGATCTTCATGGCTGGAATCATCGCATGCCCGGCGCAGACGCACCGGTAGTGCCGGCCGCTGGCCGGCAACCGCAGTCACCCCGAAGCTGCCGGCCAGCGGCCGGCACTACCGATACAGCGTCCAGCCCGATCCAGGCCAGCAGGCTCATCGTTTCCCTCCCCAGCGAGTGGATGCCGGGGAATGCCGGCCAGCGGCCGGCAGTACTGTGTTGCGATCAATCGCCGCCCTGGTCGGCGTTGGCGGCGCAGCTGAAGCGCTTGCGCTTGTCCACCAGGCGGCCCATCAGGCGATCGCTCAGCGGCAGCGCATCACCATTGAGGCGCCAGTCGTAGATCACGCTGAAGGCCAGCACGCGGGCCACGTACTCGCGGGTTTCCTTGTAGCTGATGGTCTCGATCCACAGGTCCGGATCAAAGCCCGGGCGCTGGCTCTGCCAGCGTGCGGTCGGGGTCGGGCCGGCGTTGTACGCGGCGATGGTCACGTAGGGCAGGCCGTCGTACTTGTTCATCAACTGGCGCAGGTAGGCGGTGCCGATGGCGATGTTGGTGTCCGGGTCGTACAGGCTGTCGGCGCCGCCGTAGCCGGTCAGGCCGATCGACTTGGCCACGCCGGCACCGGTGGCTGGCAGCACCTGCATCAGGCCCATGGCGTTGGCAGGCGAGCGCGCACGCGGGGTGAAGGTGCTCTCGGCGCGGATCTCCGCCGCCACCCAGGCCGGGTCGATTGCGTTGCGTGCCGATTCGCGGCGGATGGTGGCGTCGTGGTGCAGCGGGAAGCGCAGGTCGTACAGGCGCTGCTCCTGCGGCTGCTTGCCGAGCGCGAACACGGCGCGGTCGAACCAGCCGTTGTCCTGCGCCACGCGCACGGCGAGGCGACGCTGGGTGTCATCGAAGCGCGACAGTGCACTGTTCCATTCGGCCACGGCCCAGCCAGCGCGATCGATCTGGTACAACGCCATTGCGCGCTGGATGGCCGGGTCGCGCGCGATCACCGCCTGAGCCTGCGCGCTGTCGTTGGGCTGCCACGGGCACAGCGTGTAGCCCTGCTGCAGCTTGTCGGCGGCGAGGAAGCCGTGGAAGGTCGATGCACGCGCGGCCTCGCGGAACAGCGGCTGCGCCTGCTGGGCCTGGCCGGTCTTCTCCAGCATGCGGCCTTCGAAGTAGCGCCAGCGCGGGTCGCTGCGCTGCTTGCTGCCCATCTTGCGGATGGCGGTCAGCGCCGCGGTCCAGTCGCCGCGGGACATCGCTTCGCGCACGCGCCACTCGTGCAGGCGTTCGTCATAGGCCGACTCCGGCACCGCGTTGAGGCGGCGTGCCGAATCGGGCAGGTAGGACGCCACCGTCCACAGCGCGATCTGGTACAGCACCTGGCCCTGCTGGGCGGCACTCAGCCCCAGTGCCTGCGCGTACTGCGGCAGCTGCTGTTCGGTGGCGGCCGGGTCGGCCTTGGCCAGCTTGGCCAGGCCATCGGTGGCGATGCGCCGGCTGCGCTCGTTGCGGGGCCAGTTCAGGGCGCTGGCGTTGGGCTTGTCGACGAAGGCGGCGTAAGTGTTGGCCAGTGCCAGGTCAGTGGCAGGCAGGCCGCGGGCCGCGCTGCGCATCACGGCGGGCTGCTGCGCGTCGGCGGCAGCATCGATCCGTTCCCAGCGCAGGGCGTCGCTCAGGCCGCCTTGTGCCTGCAGCACGGTGAACACCGCATCGCAGCTGTCCGGCAGCGGCTTGCCGTTCTTGCGCCACAGCTCCTGTGCTTCGCTGATCCACTGCGGATCGGCCTTGCCGGTCACCTGGCGCGCGGTCAGCTGCGCACAGCGCAGGCCGGCGTTGTCGGTGGGCGCCCAGTTGGCCAGCAGGGTCGGCCAGTCCTGGCGGCGGGCGAGCGAGGGCAGCCACACGCTGCGGAACGTGCTGGCCACGGCCTGGCCCTCATAGCGCTTGAGGAAGGCCTGTGCCTGCGCGGTATCGACGGTGTCGATGTTGCGGCGCAGGTTGGCGTACTCCAGCCAGCCATACGCCGGATGGCGGCTGAGCGCAGCGGCCTGGCCAGGATCGAACTGGCCGCGTTCGGCGGCCGCGATCGCGGCTTTCAACTGCGCGTTCTGGGCATCGAGGGACTGGGCATTGGCGCAGCCGATCAGCAGCGTGGTGGCCAAGGGCAGCAGGGACAGGGCGGTCGAAGAGCGTCGGGTCATGGCATGCAGCATAGCGGGCAGTGGCTGAATTCAGTTTCGCATTGCGTGCACGCAATGCGTGGGCAACGATAGCTGAATGACTCCGCACAGGCCCCTGCCGCAGGCGGGCGCAGGCGTCGTAACGTCGGCCTTGGGCGAACGGCCCGGCTGCAGGGAGCGGCACATGGCGTTCAGTAGCGCAGGAAGAAGCGGCCCGCTGGCGGACATCAATGTCACGCCACTGGTGGATGTGATGCTGGTGCTGTTGATCATCTTCATCGTAACCGCGCCGATCGTGGCCCGGCCGATTCCCGTGCAGTTGCCACAGGCCACCGATCGCACGATCGATCGCCCCGAACCGCCGCCGCCGATCGAGCTGCGACTGGATGCGTCGAACCAGCTGAGCTGGGATGGCCAGCCGATGGCGATCGGCGATCTGCAGGGGCGCCTGCAGGCGCAGGCCGGCGAGCATGCCGGCAACCTGCCGGAGCTGCGCATCGCCACCGATCCGGCGGCCGAGTACGAAGGCATGGCGCGGATATTGGCTGCGGCCGAAGCCACTGGCATGGAGCGCATTGCCTTCGTGCGGTGAGTTTCGTGCGGTGAGTCCGGCAACGGGCGGCCTGCCATCGGCAGGCCGCTCTTCCTGCGAGGGAACGTGGCATGCGATACGGGACACAGCACGCGGCCTCACTGATGGCCGCCCCCAATCTGGCACCGCTGGTGGATGTGTTGCTGGTGTTGCTGGCGCTGGTGATCACCGCGCTGCCGATGGCGCAGGCGACCGGCCTCCTGGCGCTCCAGCAGCGCACCTCGTGCCCACCCTGGCCGGCGTCCTCACCCCAGCCGATCCACCTGCGCATCGACGCGGCGGGGGCGATGTTCTGGAATGGCCAGCCGCTCGACGCTGTCGCGTTGCAGCGGCACCTGGTGCAGGCGCAGCAGATGCCGCAGCAGCATGGCCCCTGGGTGCACCTGGCGACCGCCGACGACACCGACTACGAAGACATGGCACGCGTGCTGCTGGCCGTGAGCCAGCATGGGCTGCGCGTCGACGCGCCCGGTCACTAGCGCCTGCACCGACAAGTCCCCTTGATGAGTTGTGGCGGATCTCGGCGCGCGCTGACGCAGCCGGCATCAAAGTGGAGGGCGGTGAACAGTACCGTCCGGTTCTAAACGGTCCTCATCTGACGTAAATGGCTGTCAATTGCGTCAATTCCGCGTGAAAGAGTGTCGATCATCACGCCGTGATTTTTACCGCTTGTTTACAAAGGAGACGCTGCCGCCATGCAGGGGGGAGCGCGGCAGTCCATGTCCCGACATTCCTTTGGAGAGAGAGCGAATGAAGCACCTGCACCACCGCCCGTTGGCGGTTGCCGTCACGCTGTGCGTGATGGCCTTGGCACCCCTGGGTGCCGCTGCACAATCCACCACCAACCTCGACGCGGTGGAAGTCACCGGTACCCGCATCAAGCGCGCTGAAGTAGAGGGCCAGGTCCCGATCCAGACCCTGACCCGTGGCGACATCGAACGCACCGGCCTGACCTCGATCGGCGAAGTGCTGCAGCAGCTCACCGGTTCCGGCTCTGCGCTCAACGCCAAGTTCAACTCGTCCGGCAACTTCGGTTTCCCGCCCGATGGCAGTGGCGTGGGTGCCGGCTCGGCGCAGGTCGATCTGCGCCACCTGGGTGCCAAGCGCGTGCTGGTGCTGGTCGACGGCATCCGCTGGGTCAATGAATCGTCGGCGTCCGGTGTGGGCTCGGCCACCGACCTCAACACCATTCCGCTGGCCATCGTCGAGCGCATCGAGGTGCTGGAGGACGGTGCTTCGTCGCTGTACGGCTCCGATGCCATCGCCGGCGTGGTCAACATCATCACCCGCCGCGATTTCGATGGTGGGCAGGTGACGCTGAACTACGGCGAGTACAGCAAGGGCGACGGCACGCAGAAGGGCGTGGATCTGGCCTGGGGCAAGAGTGGCGATCGCTTCAGCCTGTTCCTGGGCGCCAGCTGGACCAAGCAGGACCCGGTATTCGCCAAGGATCGCGAGCAGTCGCGCTTCCCCATTCCCGGTACCGGCCTGGCGTTCGGCAGCGGTGGTATTCCGCAGGGCCGTTTCATGTTCACCGACCCGAACACCGGTGCGGTGCAGAACATCGTGCCCAATATCGGCGTGAGCAATCCGCGGTACGACGGCAGTGCCGGCTGCAGCCGCACGGATGACTATCACTGCTTCACCACCGCCGACCGCTTCAACTTCGCCGAATACAACATGGTGCTTACGCCGTCGGAGCGCAAAGGCCTGTTCGGCCAGTTCCGCTTTGACATCACCGACAACGTGCAGTGGTACATCAAGGCGCTGGGCAACCGCCGCGAGTCGACCAACCAGGCCGGCCCCGAGCCGCTGTTCTTCGGCCCCGATGGCGCCACCGGCAATCCGTTGGCCGACAACATCGTGGTCTCGCGCCTGAACCCGTACAACCCGTTCGGCTTCGATCTCGTCTCCGGCGACAACATGAGCCTGATCGGTCGTCGCCCGGTGGAGGGCGGTGCGCGCGTGTTCAAGCAGAAAGTGGACACCACCTACTTCGCCACCGGCCTGGTCGGTGACTTCCATGCCGCCGACCGCAGCTGGTACTGGGACGTCAACGGCATGTACAGCAAGAACAAGGCCGAGCAGACCAACTACGGCAGCTATGACATCTACAAGGTGAACATGGCGCTGGGCGATCCCGCGGTGTGCGCGGCCACGCCTGGCTGCGTGCCGTTGAACATCTTCGGTGGCGCCGGTTCGATCACCCCGGACATGCTGAAGTGGATCCAGCCGGTGGTGCGCGACCGCAGCCAGAACGAACTGAGCCTGTTCACCGCCAACCTGTCCAGCGAGCTGTTCTCGCTGCCGGCCGGTCCGGTGTCCTTCGCCACCGGCTTCGAGTACCGCAAGTACAAGGGCGCCTACCAGCCCGATCCGCTGACGGTGATCGGCCACTACAACGGTGTGCCGTCGCAACCGACCTCCGGTTCCTACGACGTCAACGAGGCCTACCTGGAGTTGAGCGTGCCGATCTTCGCCGACTCCTCGTTCGGCAAGAAGCTGGACCTGAGCCTGGCCGGCCGCTATTCGGACTACTCCACCTTCGGCGGCGAGTTCACGCCCAAGTACGGCCTGCGCTGGCAGGTGACCGATGACTTCGTGCTGCGCACCACGTACGCCGAGGGTTTCCGCGCACCGTCCATCGGTGAGCTGTACGGCTCTGCCGCACGTGCCGACCTGCAGCTGTTCGATCCGTGCTCGGTGGGCCTGGGCGGCACGCCGCCGCGTGGCAGCGCGGCCAACTGTGCTGCACTGGGCGTCCCGGCCGGCTTCCAGCAGGCCAACTCGCAGATCTCGGTGACCACCGGCGGCAACCGCGAGCTGGACCCGGAACGCTCGCGCAGCTTCAGCGCGGGCTTCGTGTGGAGCCCGTGGTTCGGCAACAACGCCTCGTGGTCGGAGCGCTTCGATGTGGAAGTCACTTTCTACCGCCATGCCATCGATGGTGCGATCCAGGCCATCAACGCGCAGACCCAGCTGGACCTGTGCGTGGATACACTGGACCCGATCTACTGCAACGGCATCACCCGTGCCAGCACCGGTGCGGTCAGCAGCTTCAACAACCGCCTGACCAACCTGGGTTCGATCAAGACCGACGGTTGGGACGTGGATCTGTTCTGGACGCTGCCGCAGACCTCCATCGGCCAGTTCAAGCTGGGGTGGAAGAACACCTTCGTCGGCCGTTACGAGGCCACTGGCGCGGCCGGGCAGAAGCAGCCGCAGAAGCCGGGCGTGGAAGTGGCCGACAGCTCGATCCCGGAGTGGACCAGCAATGCCAGCCTCGGCTGGACGATGGATCGCTGGAGCGCCAACTGGACGGTGCGCCACATCTCCGAGCTGACCGAGAACTGCGGCGATGCGGCGGCCTTCCCGGTGTGCAGCAACCAGGCTGCGGGCACCAACACGCTGTCGGCCACCACCTTCCACGACATGCAGGTGGGCTACAAGATCGACTGGATGAAGGGGTTGCAGCTGACCGCCGGCCTGAACAACGTGTTCGACAAGGATCCGCCGATCTGCCTGTCGTGCTCGTTGAACGGCTACGACGCTTCGACCTACGACATCCCGCGTGGCCGTTACTGGTACCTGCGCGCGGACCTGCGCTTCTGATGTGACGGTGGCAGCGCCGGTCAGTTCCGGCGCTGCCTTGCGGGGGCCGAGCCCGCGCTCGGCTGATTCTCTGAGCCGAGCATGGGCTCGGCTCTACAGGTGCGGGGCGTGCGAACCCCGCGTCTGATCAGAACGCCCAGGTGAACGTCAGCGAGCCATTGCGGCCATCGCCGTAGGCACCGTAGCCGTTGATCTGCGACAGGTACTTCTTGTCCAGCAGGTTGTTGAGGTTGGCCTGCACGCTGAACTCCGGCGAGATGCGGTAACGCACGAAGGCGCTGACCAGTGCGTAACCTTCCTGCTCGAAGCGACCCACCACCGGCGCGGCGTAATAGATGCGGTTCTGCCAGTTGGCACCGCCACCGACGGTCAGTGCCTGCAGCGACTGCGGGGTGTAGCTGGTGAACAGCTTCAATGCGGTCTGCGGCAGGTTGGTGTTGATGTCGGCACCGTTGATGTCCTTGGCCACATAGCGCGAAGCACCGAAGGTCGCGTTCCAGCCCGGTGCCAGTTCGCCGTTCAGCTCGAACTCGAAGCCGCGGCTGACGGTGCCGCGTGCAGCGCGATAGGCGAACTCGTTCTGGCTGCCCTGCACGGGTTCACCGGTGGCCTGGCCGACGTTGTCCTGTTCGATGCGGAACACGGCCAGCGAGGCGTTCAGGCGGTTGTCGAACCACGCGCCCTTGACGCCCACTTCGTAGCTCTTTCCATCGACCGGATCGAGGTAGCCGCCATTGCGGTCCTTCAGCGTCTGCGGCTGGAAAATCTCGGTGTAGCTGGCGTAGGTCGAGTACGTCCCGTTGATGTCGAAGACCAGGCCAGCGTACGGCGTGGTCACCTTGTGCGCGCGGTCGGCGCCTTCACCCTCGCTCTTCCAGTCGGTGTAGCGTGCGCCGATGATCAGCTTCAGCGGATCGGCCAGCGACAGGCGAGCGGCCGCGTAACCGGCCTTCTGCGTGATGGTGCCCTCGCTGGCCAGGGCCAGCGGGTTCCAGTTCGGCTCACCGATCTTGCCCGTCCAGTTCAGATAGCTGGCGAACGGATCCCAGGGCTGGCCCGGGCCACCGACCTGGTAGTCGCCGTAGTTGGCGTACTCGCGCCTGTTGTAGCTGAGGCCGGCCATCAGCTGGTGCTCGCGGCCAAACAGCTGGAACGGGCCATCCACGTAGCCGTCGACGCCAGTGACCTTGCGCTCGGTGTTGTACAGGCCTGCGGACGGCGAGATGCCCGCGCCAGTGGTCCGGTCGAAGTTCGAGGCGCCCGTGGTCCAGTCGTTGTAGGCGGGGTAGAACAGCTTGTCGTCGGCCCTGGTCTCATCGTGCGTGGCACCCACCTTGAACTTCCAGCCGTTGCTGAAGGCGTGTTGCAGGGTGGCGAAGGCCCGCTTGCTGGTGGTGTCCCAATAGGTCCACTCCGGGCTGGCGTTGAACGATCCGTCGTAGCCGGTGCGCGAGCCATCCGAATACAGCATCGGGAAGCCGCCCCAGGTCGCACCATTGGCGCGCTTCTGCTGGTAGTCGTAGCCCACGCTCAGCTGGGTGCCCGGGGTCAGGTCGGCATCAATGACGGCGTAGCCCAGCGTCTTGCGCTGGTTGTAGCGGTCCATCTGGCCGTCGGTATCCAGGTAGCTGCCGATCACGCGACCGCGCACGCTGCCGCTGGCGTTGAGCGCGCTGCCCACATCCACCGTGGTGCGGGTGCGGCCCCAGCTGCCGACGTTCACCGACACGCTGCCGGTCAGCTCGGCGCTGTCGGCATGCTTGCGGATCAGGTTCACCGAAGCGGACGGGTTGCCGGCGCCGCTGAGCAGGCCGGTGGCGCCGCGCACCACTTCCACGCGGTCGTACAGCGCCAGATCCAGGCCGGAGTCACCGTAGCTCCAGTTCTGCACCATCTGCGTCGGCAGGCCGTCGAACTGGTAGGCGTCGATGTAGAACCCACGCGCGTAGAACTCGGTGCGCTCGCTGTCGGACTGGGTGCTGGTCACGCCGGTGGTGTTGGCCAGCACGTCGATGATGTCGTCGAGCTTCTGATCTTCGATGCGCTGGTGGCTGATGATGCTGACCGACTGCGGGATCTCGCGCGGTGCCAGGTCGAAGCGGGTACCGGCCGAGGTGCGGCGCACCGAATAGCCTTCGGCGCGTTCGCCCTTGACCACGACCTTGTCCAGCGTGGTCGGGTCGGCGGCGGTGTCGGCGAAGGCGGCCGGGGCCAGGGCGCAGAGTGCAACGAGTACGGCAACGGACAGCCGCTGCGGCTGCGGGATACGGAAGGCGGAACAGGTCATGGGGGTCCTGGACGAGCACGCGCGCTCGGCCGGCATCCAGAAGGCGAGGCGCTACGGGTGGGAAACGGGCGGGCAGGCCGTCCTGGCACCACCGGAAACGAAAGAAATGGTAATACGAACTATTCCTATTTACAAATCATGAACGAGGTAGGCACTCACGCGGGCCGCGACGCAGCGCATGGGGTTCAGCGCAGCAGCGGCAGCGGATCGCGCGCGCCATCGGCGCCGTAGATGCCCCAGTGCAGGTGGGGCGGCGTGCCCTTGGCATTGCCGCTGTCGCCTACATGCCCGAGCAGGTCGCCGGCCTGGACCACCTGGCCGCGCGCCAGGCCCTCGGCCCAGTCGTCCAGATGGGCGTAGTAGTAACGTTCGCGCCCGGGCCCGATCACCCAGACCTGGCGGCCACCGAGGCCGCGCTCGCTGACGTCCGCGATGACGCCGGCAGTGACGCTGCGCACCGCGGTGCCGCGCTTGGCGAAGATGTCGATGCCGGCGTGGGAGCGGTCACGGCCACGTGGTGCGCCGAAAGTGTCGGCGATCTGGCGCGGCCGCACGCCGTCCACCGGCACCGCCAGTTGCGTGGCCGGCGGCATACGAGAGAGTGTCCACAGCAGCTTCGGCGCAGCGGCCCATGGGCTGTTCCACAGCGCCATCGCGGCAATGAGGGCGATGGCCAGCCACAGGCCGCGCAGCAACCAGCGGCGCAGGCGACGGGCGGGGGAGGGCGATGTGTTCATGGTCTCCGACTGTAGCGCCGAGCCATCTTCGGCGGCTGTTGCTGTGCGGTCAAAGCGCAGTCGAGCATGGCTCAGCGCTACAGAACCGGGGCCAGCGGCACTTCGAAACTGCGCTTCAACGTCCCCAGCGCGACCGACGTACGGAAGCGCTCGATGTTGTCATCGCCGCCGAACAACCGCTCGGTAATGGCCTCGTACTCTTCCATCGACGCCGCCGAAAGCAGCAGCAGGAAATCGCCATCGCCGGTGATCGAGTAGCACTGCTGCACCGCCGGGTCGTCCTGCACGCGGCGCTTGAACGGCGCCACGTGATCACGCTGCTCGCTGACCACGCGCACTTCGACGATGATGGTCAGTGGCCGCCCGACCTGGGCGGCGGCGATCACCGCCACATTGGCCGCGATCACGCCGCTGTCCTGCAGGCGCTTGATGCGGCGCTGCACGGCCGGCGTGGACAGGTGCACGGCCTCGGCGATTTCGCGCTGCGGCAGGGTGTTGTCCCGCTGCAGCAGGTCGAGGATGGCGCGGTCGAAGCTGTCGAGCACGGGGGCGGTGGCCATGGCGAGCAGAAGTTGCACGAACGGGCCGTCAATTGAGCCAAGTGCTCGGCGCTGGCGCAATAGACTTTGCCCATGCAGACCCCACGACTCGCGCCGATGTTGCCGGCGCTGGCGGTGCTCGGCTCGGTCACCTCGCTGGCCATCGGCACCTCCTACGCAAAACACCTGTTCCCGCTGATCGGCGCGCAGGGCACCAGCGCGCTGCGCGTGGGCTTCTCGGCGCTGTTGTTGCTGCTGTTCTGGCGGCCGTGGCGCTGGAAGACCAGCCGCCCGGATGCGATCACCATCCTGCGCTACGGCCTCACCCTGGGCCTGATGAACCTGCTGTTCTACATGGCCCTGCGCACCATTCCCTTCGGCATCGCGGTGGCCATCGAATTCACCGGGCCGCTGACGGTGGCCATGCTGTCGTCGCGACGGCCGATCGATTTCCTCTGGGTGGGCTGTGCGGCGGTGGGGCTGCTGTTGCTGCTGCCGATCGGCGGTGGTCCGGCGCTGGATCCCGCTGGCGTGCTGTATGCGATGGGGGCTGCGGCGTGCTGGGGCCTGTACATCGTGTTCGGCAAGCGTGCCGGCCACCTGCACGCCGGGCATTCGGTGTCGCTGGGGCTGCTGGCGGCGTCGCTGGTGGTGGTGCCGGTGGGCGTGGTGCACGCCGGCGCCGCGCTGCTCGATCCGAAGATCCTGGCCGCCGGGCTGCTGGTGGCGCTGGTGTCCAGCGCGATCCCGATGTCACTGGAGATGATGGCGCTCAAGCGCCTGCCGAAGGAGACCTTCGGCATCCTGATCAGCATGGAACCGGCGGTGGCCGCGCTGTGGGCGATGCTGCTGCTGCACGAGCACCTGCATGGGCTGCAGTGGCTGGCGATCGGCTGCACGGTGCTGGCCTCGGTGGGCAGCACGATGACCGCGCGGCGCCTGAAGGCACCCGTCACCGCCTGAAAAAAAGGGGACGGAGGGGATTAAGTCGTTTATGCCCCGATTTAGGGGGCGCCGGGCGGCGCCCGGCGCAGAGCGTGCGGACCAACGGTCCGCACCTACCGTAACGGCGAGTCAGCGCAGGGCGTCGGCCGGGACGTCGATCTGCATCGCCAGGGCGAGGTGATCGGAGAACGCGGCTGGTACGGCTTCCACGGTACGAGTCTGCAGGCCACTGCTGACCAGGATGTGGTCGATGGCGCGGTCGGGGCGCCAGCTGGGGAAGGTCGGCACGATGCAGCCCGGGGGCTGCAGCCGGGTCTTCTGGTACAGCACCTGCATTTCCGGGCGTTCGGCCAGGCAGTTGAAGTCGCCCATCAGCACCGCGTTGGGGTGGTCGGACAGCAGCTCGGCGATGAAGCCCAGCTGCGACATCCGCGAGCCCGCGCCCAATGACAGATGCGCCACCGCCACCGCCAGGCCATCGGTACCATCGCCGAACTTGGCCAGCAGCACGCCGCGCCCGCCGATGCGGCCGGGCAGGGCATGGTCCTGCACTTCCACCGGTTCCAGCTTGCTCAGCAGGCCATTGGCACTGGATGCCACGCCGCCCATGCGCCGGTTCGGCTGGTGGCTCCAGTAGTTGAAGCCGGCGCGCTGGGCCAGGTAGTGGGTCTGGTTGGTGAAGCCCGAGCGCAGGCTGCCCGGGTCGGCCTCCTGCAGGCCGACGATGTCATGGTCGCGCGCCAGGGTGGCGATCGCGTCCAGGCTGCTGCGCTTGCGCCCCGCCGGCAGCGCATGTGACCAGCTGCGGGTCACATAGTCGCTGTAGCGGCGGGTACTTGAGCCGGCCTGGATGTTGGCCGTCAGCAAGCGCAGGGTCCGTGTACGGGGGGAATTCACGGCCGGGAAATGCTTCTCTTGGATCAGTGAGCCTGGGCCGCACCGCGTTCGCGGGCGATCAGGTGGTCGGCGATGCGCAGCATGTCCGGGAAGCTCTTGCCCTTCACCAGGTACTTGCCGTTGACGATGATCGACGGGGTGCCGCTGATCTGGCTGCGCTGGGCGAACTGCTTGGCCGAGTTGGTCTTGGCGTTCACCGCGAAGCTGCCCATGGTGGCGGCGAACTGCTTCGGATCCACGCCATAGGTGGCGTAGAACTTGGCGATGTCTTCCACCGAGTCACGGCCGCGCTCGCCCTTCAGGGTCTTCTGCGAGTGGATGGCGGCGTACAGCGCTTCGTGGGTCTTCTCCTGCACGCCCAGGGTCTGCGCGGCGTAGAAGGCACGGGCGTAGTCATCCCAGGTGCCGCCGAACATGGCCGGCACGTAGACGAAGTTCACGTCGCTGGGCAGGCCGGCCTTCCACGGGCCGACCAGCGGCTGGAATGCGGCGCAGGCCGGGCAGACGTAGCCGAAGATCTCGGTCACTTCGATCTTGCCGGCAGCCGGCTGGAACGGCTGGCCGTTCGGGATCACCTGGTAATCGGCGCCTTCCACCGGGGCCGGGCCGGTCAGCGCGGCGGTGGTCGGGGCCGGCGCCGCGGCGGGGGCGGCTTCGGCCGGGGCCTTTTCGCCTTCGGCGGCAGCCGGAGCGGTGCCTTCGCTGCCCGTGGCCGGCGCAGCGGCCGGTTCGGCGGTGGCCGGGGCGGCTGCCGGTGCGGCCGGGGCCGCGGTGGTGTTGGTGCTGCCGTCATCAGCCTTGCAGGCAGCCAGGATCGGCAGCAGCGCTGCGAGGGCGAGGGCGTAACGGATCTTCATGGAAACGTCTCCAGCATCTGGAAAGGTGGGGGCCGGCGCCAGGCGCCAGCCAGGGGGAAATGATGACATGCGGCGGCGACAGCGCCGTGTCGAGGGTGGGCGTTGGTTCAGCGGCCGCGGGCGGCGCGGGCCTGCGCGATCAGCGCCGAGGCGATGCGCAGCTGGTCGTCGAAGCTGTTGCCCCGCACCAGGTACTGGCCGTTGATGATGATGGCCGGGGTGCCCGGGATCTTGGTGCGCTGGGCGAACGCGCGCGCGGCCTCGACCTTCTTCTGCACGGCATCGCCGCGCAGCGCCTGGAGGTAGCGGTCCGGGGTCACGCCGTAGGCCTTGTAGAACGTGGCGAGCTCATCGGCCGAGACGTTCTGCATCGGCAGCGATCCCTGCTCGTGCAGGGCCTTGAACACGGCAGCGTGGCTGCGCTTGGCCACGCCGACTTCGTCGGCGGCGTAGTAGGCCAGTGCCCAGGCATCCCAGGCGCCACCGAAGGCCGCCGGCACCGGGGTGAAACGCACGTCGGCCGGCAGCTTGGCCGCCCAGGCTTCCAGCTGCGGTTCGAAATGGGCGCAGTGCGGGCAGGTATAGCCGAAGACCTCGACCACTTCGATCTTGCCGGCCAGCGGCTGGAACGGGCCTGGCTGGGCGATGCGCTCGTAGTCTTTGCCCTCGACCAGCGGGGCATTGGCGGGGGTGGCGGCGCAGGCTGCCAGCGGCAGCAGCACCAGCACGGACAACAGCAGGCGGGAAATCAACCTCATCGACACGCATCTCCGTTGAAAAAAGCAACGCCGGCGCGGTCGCCGGCGTGAAGGAACATACCGCAGCCGTGGGCCGGCGTCGCGGCCCGGGCCGACCAGTGGTGGTCAGGGGGCGGCAGCCGGTTGCGTCGGCGTGGCCGCAGCGGCTACATCGTCGGCCTTGTTGTGCAGGCCCTGCAGGTAGCTCGACAGCGCCTGCACCTCCTGCTCGCTGAGCTTCTGCGCGACCGTGGCCATGATCTGGAAGTGCGCCTTGTCGGTCTCGTTGGTCTGGCCGGCCTGGTACTCCTGCAGGCGGCGCGCGACATAGCTGGCGTGCTGCCCACCGAGGTGCGGATAGGCCGGGCCGGGATTGCCGGCACCGCTGGGGCCGTGGCAGGCCATGCAGGCCGGCAGGCCGCGCTTGGCATCGCCGCCGCGGTACAGCTGCTGGCCGATCTCGTAGAACTTCATGCCCTTGTAGGGGCCATCGGTCACTGCCGTGTCATCGGCGATGCCGGCGTTGGCCTTCTGCGTGGCGAAGTAGGCGCCGATATCGCGCATGTCCTGCGGGGTGAGGTTCTGCACGAACGGCACCATCGCCACCGCCGCGCCGGAACTGCGCTGGCCGTTGGCGATCAGGGCCATCTGCTGGGCCACGTAGCGCTCGCTCTGGCCGGCAATGGACGGGTACATCTCCACCGTGGAGTTGCCGTCGGCACCATGGCAGGCCGCGCAGGCCGTCGCCTTGGTCTGGCCGGCCTTGGCATCGCCCCAGTGGGTCTTGCTGAAGTCCACCTCCAGCGAGGCGGTATTGATCGGCCCGTTGTCGGGCAGCGGGGTCAACGTGGTCTGCGCGAACGCAGCAGCGGCAACGACTACAGCAGTGGCAAGGGCGGATACGGCAAGAACGCGAGCGTGGCGCATGCTGAAGCTCCGTATGGACCGGGCCGGACGGTGGCCGCCGGCATCGCCCGGATTATCAACGGCGTTTCCGCGCACGGTCAACGCAGCAGTGCAGCAAAATGGCCGCAGCGGCCGCCGGCACGGGCGCGCGGCGCCGCAACATGCGATCCTAGGCACATGTCATTGCTCATCGAACGCGCCCGTTACCACCTTTCGGCCCACAACGTGCGGCAGCTGCCGCCCGACGAAGGGGCTGAAGTGGCCTTCGCCGGCCGCTCCAACGCCGGCAAGTCCAGCGCGCTCAACGCGCTGACCCGCCAGAACGCCCTGGCCCGTGTCTCCAAGACCCCCGGCCGCACCCAGCAGCTGGTGTTCTTCCAGGTCACCCCGGAAGCGCATCTGGTCGACCTGCCCGGTTACGGCTACGCCAAGGTGCCGCTGGACCTGCAGGCGCACTGGCAGGCCTTCATTGACAAGTATTTCCGCACCCGCGAGGCCCTCAAGGGCCTGGTGGTGGTGATGGACATCCGCCACCCCCTGAAGGACTACGACCGGCAGATGCTGTCCTATGCCGTGCAGCGTGGCCTGCCGGCGCACGCGTTGCTGACCAAGGCCGACAAGCTCAGCCGCAGCCAGCAGATGCAGTCCCTGCAGAAGGTGCGCAAGGAGCTGCAATCGGCTTACGGTGACAGCGTCAGCGTGCAGGTGTTCTCCGGCGAAGACCGTACCGGCGTGGACGAAGCCCGCGGCGTGATCGGCGGCTGGCTGGGGCTGGAATAAGGCTCTCCGGTCGCCCGGCTGGCAGCCGGGCGCTACCCGATCGGGTGGGTGCCGACCTTGGTCGGCACACCCTCACAACGGCGAATACTCCGCCGGCACCCACGCATAGGCCTGGCCCTCGCCACGCACATGGCCCAGGCCCGGGAACGGCAGGTGCGCACCGGCCACCCACCAACCGTTGGCGGTGGCCTGCTGCAGCAGCCCGCGACGGCTGGCGATGGCCGCCTTGCGGTCCGAATCGGCCTCGAATGCCGCTTCCGGGTGCGCGAACTGCACCGCATGGAAGTGCAGCACATCACCCCACACCAGCAGTGACTGGCCCTGGCTGTCGAACCGGTAGGAGACATGGCCGGGGGTATGGCCGTGGGTGTCCATCGCCACCGCGCCACCGGGCAGGGCATCGCCGGGGCTGAACGTGCGCAGGTGGCCGCTGGCCTGGTAGGGCGCGACCGCGTTGCGTGCCAGCGGGAAGGCGAAGCGCACGCCCTTCGGCGCCGTGGCCTCGCTGGCCGGGCTGAGCCAGTAATCGGCATCGGCCTTGGACAACCACACCGTGGCATTCGGGTAGGCCGGCTTGCCCTGCGCGTCGAGCACGCCGCACAGATGGTCCGGGTGGGCGTGGGTCAGCAGCACCTCGTCCACCTCGGCCGGGTCCACGCCGGAGGCGCGCAGGTTGCCCAGCACCTGGCCCAGGCCGGGGCCGAAGCACTGCGCGGTGCCGGTATCGACCAGGGTCAGGTGGTTGCCCTGGCGCACCAGGAAGGCGTTGATCGCGGTCTGCAGGCCCTTCTTGTCTTCCGGTACGTAGCGGCCTTCCAACAGGCGGCTGACCAGTGTCGGCGGCACGTCGACCACTTCCTGCCGGCCCAGCGCGACCACGCCGTCGAACAGGGCGGTGACCTGCAGCGCACCAACGCGCTGGTGGTAGACGCCGGGCACCTGCTGGGTGGGAGCGGGCGAGGTGGCTTCGGCCAGTGCAGCCAGCGGCAGGGACGACAGGGCCAGCAGCAGGGCGCCGCGCAGCGGCAGGGGACGCAGGATCATGGCGGTTCTCGGTGGATGACGGGCGGTTCCGTTGTGCCCAGCGTGCCGTGGCCGGCGTGTGCACGGCGCTCAAACCACTGCGCGGAATGCTCAGGGAAGGGGGGGCTGCAGGGCTGCGCCCTGCACCCGCAGAGGCAACGGCAACGGCCGAAGCAACAGCAACAGCGACAGCGGGCTATCTGGGATGGCGGGGTGGGTCCGGTTGCGGGAGACGCCGTAAACCCCGCTCCGCGGTCCGGCCCAGTCGCTTGCGGCTGTGCGTTCGGGCGCTTGCGAAGCAGTGCTTCGCAAGCAAAGCGCCCTCACCCATGGGGGCTTGGCCGCGGCATCCATGCCGCGGACACTCCCGCAACCGGACCCACCCCGCCTTCGACAGTTTTCCGCGATCTGT